>CAYWTI010000216.1:0-33707 GCA_964461175.1 uncultured Actinomycetes bacterium
CGCTGCAGCTGCTTGGCGAAGCGCACTCCGTGGAATCCCTCCGAGACCTGCGGGCCTGAGGTGCCGAGGCCCAGGAGAAAGCGGCCGCCGGAGAGGTTGTCGATCGTCGCCGCGGTCATCGCCGTCATCGCGGCGCTGCGCGCCGGGATCTGGAAGATGCCGGAGCCGAGCTTGATCCTGCTCGTGCCGGCCGCGAGCCACGCGAGCACGGTCGCGGCATCCGAGCCGTACGCCTCGGCGGTCCAGATCGATTCGTAGCCGAGCTCCTCGGCCGTCTTTGCGATGTCGAGCTGGTCGGCGGCGGTCAGACCGAGGCCCCAGTAGCCGACGCTGACCCCGAGCTTCACGGGCTGAAGCTTATGAGGTTCGGAAGATCGTCTGGTAGATGAGGAAGACGTTGAGGCCGATGATCATGGCGGCCACCGTGTAGGCGCCGACGTTGGTCAGGCGGCTGTTCGCGAGCCCGTTCATGAGCTTCTTGTCGCGCGTGAAGATGATCAGCGGGATCAGGGCGAACGGGATCCCGAAGGAAAGGAAGACCTGGCTGAGCACCAGCGCGCGCGTGGGATCGAAGCTGATGGCGATCACGAACATCGCCGGCACCATGGTGATGGCGCGGCGCAGGAAGACCGAGATGCTGCGCTTGATGAAGCCCTGCATGACGACCTGGCCGGCAAGTGTGCCGACCGAAGCCGATGAGATCCCCGACGCCAGCAGCGCCACACCGAAGATGAGGCCACTGTTCGAGCCTATGTACTGCTCGAGGCCGTTATACACGCCCCGGAGGTCGCTGCCGGTGTCGATCAGGCCGCGGGAGTGGAAGACAGCGGCCGCCGTCGTGAGCATTGCGAGGTTGATGACGCCGGCGATGCCCATCGCGATCACGACGTCGACCAGCTCGAAGCGGAAGATCTTCCGCTTCGCCTCGGTGTTGGCGCCGACGATGCGCTTCTGGGTCAGCGCGGAGTGGAGGTAGATCACGTGGGGCATCACCGTCGCGCCGAGGATGCCGGCGGCGAGAAGGATCGATTCGCGGCCGTCGAGATGAGGCACCAACGCGCCGCCCAGCACCGAGCCCCACGAAGGCTGGGCGCCGAACACCTCGAGCCCGAACGCGAGGACGATCACGCCTACCAGGCCGGTGATCGTGGCCTCGAGGCGCCGGAAACCGTATGCCTGTAGGGCCAGGATCAGGAAAGCCGCGAGCCCGGTGAGCAGTCCGGCGAGGAACAGCGGAATGCCGAACAGCAGGTTGAGCCCGAACGCGGCGCCGATGAACTCCGCCATGTCGGTCGCCATCGCTATCAGCTCGGCCTGGATCCACAGGAACACCACCACGGGGCGCGGGAAGCGGTCCCGGCACACCTCGGGCAGGTTGCGACCGGTGGCGATGCCGAGCTTGGCGCTCAGCGACTGGATGAGCATCGCCATGAGGTTCGCGCCGAGGACGACCCACAGCAGCATGTAGCCGAACTGCGAGCCGCCCGCCATATTGGTGGCGAAGTTGCCCGGGTCGACATAAGCGACGGCGGCGATGAAGGCCGGGCCGAGGAACGGAAGGACGGCGCGCATGCCGCGCCGCTCGCCGTTGAGCGAGCGCTCGGCGGCGCGAAGCACGCGCAGCTCGCCCGGAAGTGCGTTCTCGGCGCCGATGACGAGCGGCTGCGATGCGACCGCCCTGACGAGCTCCGCCACTAGGCGCGCGCCTCGGCGACGAAGATGGCGCGCGCCAGGCCCAGCGGAACGCTCTCCCTGCGGCCCCTGAGCCGGACGTCGATCGGTCCCTCGAACTGACTGCCGGCGACGACGGTGAGGTGC
Organism: uncultured Actinomycetes bacterium; assembly: GCA_964461175.1. Lineage (GTDB taxonomy): Bacteria > Chloroflexota > Dormibacteria > Dormibacterales > Dormibacteraceae > 40CM-4-65-16. The sequence goes on from CAYWTI010000216.1 coordinate 1,819, forward strand.
ACGCCGGGGACCAGCCCTCGTCGCTCGATGTCGCGCAGCTTGGCGGCGTCCTCGTCGGAAACGCCCGCGACGACGACCTTCTCCCCCACCGCGCACTCGCTGAGGGCGCGCCGGCTGACGGGCCGGACCCTGCCTGTGAGAGTCGGGATGGCGTGGCCGTGAGGGTCGATCTCCGGCCGGCCGAGGAGCTCGAAGATGCGCTGCTCCATCCGCTCCGAGATCACGTGCTCGAGGCGCTCGGCCTCCTCGTGCACCTCGTCCCACGAGTAGCCGAGGACCTGGACCAGGAACATCTCGAGCAGCCGGTGGTGGCGGACGAGCTCCAGGGCGACCTTGCGTCCCTCGCGGGTCAGCTGCTGGCCGCGGTAGCGGTCGTGCTCGACCAGACCCTGGGCGGTGAGGCGGGTGACCATCTCGCTGACGCTCGGGGACGAGATGCCCAGGCGCTGGGCGAGCTCGCGGGTGGGCACGGGACGCTCGTCGCCGCGAAGGAGATAGAGCGCCTTGAGGTAGTCCTCCTGGGCGCGCGTGAAACCGCTGCGCCGTTCGAGTGTCGGAGAGCCTACCACCAAAGATAGGATACCCTAACTTACGGGTAAGGCAACCCTCTTAGCGAGGTAGATTTCGGCGGCGTCGCGTCGCGTCAGCCGGCGCAAGCGCCGGTCGTCGCAGTCGCCGGGGCGTACGTGACGCTGACGTTTGGATGCACGGTGACCGTCGTGCTCGACGTGAACACCGAGACATAGTCGGCGCAACCCTCGGCGAGGTGGAAGTCGTAGTCGACCGCGGTCTTGTTCATCCACCCGATGACCGACCCCGAGTGGTGCATGCAGTAGTTGGCATACCCGCCATTTGCGATGCACTGCGCCGCGGCGGCGTAATCGTCGAGCGTGAGGATGCTGACAGACATCGGAGCGGTCGAGGTCGCATGCAGGTGATACGTGAACGTGTCGGGGATGCCGCCGACGAGCCACCAGGTCGGGCCCTTGATCTCCTGGGGGACGTTCCAGATCGTCAGCGTCGGGTGGTCCAGCTCGGCCTTCGTCTGGGCGAGCTCGCCGAGCGTGGCCGTGAGGTTCGCGTTGGTCTTGTCGAGCTCGCTCTGCAGGAGCTGCCCGTGGCCCTGCAGCTGCTCGTTCTGGGTCGTCAGCTGGTGGATGGTCGCCTGGTTGGTCGTGTCGTCGGCGTAGAGCACCCCGACGCCGGCCAGCGAGACGAGGACGGCGGCCACGAGCGCGATGGTCCACCAGCGCCGCTGGCGCTGGAACATCGGCGCCCAGGCGGACGGCGTGCCCGGCCGGCGGAGGGCCGGCGGCGGCGAGTACCCCTCGGCGGGTTGGAGATCGGCCGGCGCCTCGGGCTCCGCCGGGGTGGTCAGCTGGTCCATCTCGGTCGCCGACATGATCCCACCTGCATCGCCGGGGGTGGTCATGTTTGCCCCGGCCGGGGCCACGCGCCGAAGACCTGGGCGATCTTCGACGCGGTCTCGGTCTGGCTCGCGGAGTCGAACGTGAAAGTCTTGCCGTCCGGCTGCCAGGCAGGGCCGATGCCGCAGTTCGAGCCGCACGCCGCCTCCTCGACATAGAAGAACGTCGTCGACGTGAGCCACGCGGGCGAAGACCGGACGTTGGGCAGCTGGCCACCCGAGCGGCCGTCGTGGCTGTAGAGCCACACGTGCGGCATTCCGGCGGAATCCCGGACCGTGAACGCGAGCGTTGTGTCGCTGCCGGCGGCCGCGCGCGGGCGGATCCACATCAGCGGCTGGCCGAAGGCCTGGGACACGCCCGACGTCGAGTCCCAAGCCTGGACCTGGGTCGAGCCCGGCTGGCGGAAGTACAGCCGGCTGCCGGTGCTGCCCCACGTCGCCATCGTGCCCCGAGCCAGGCTGAAGGCGACCGAGCCGTCGAGCGTGCGCCGGACCTGTAGCTGGTCGCCGGAGCTGGTGAACGTCTGCACGAAGGCGACGTACGCGCCGTCGGGCGAGAAGGCGAGGTAGGCGTCGTCGTCGTTGGGGTTGAAGCCGCGCCCGGGCACCGGGCCGAGCGTGGCCACGACGCGATCTCCGCCGCCGCTGAGGATGTGGACGTTGACGCCCGACGAATCGGAAGCGACGTACGCGAGAAAACCGCGGTCCTGGCTCCAGGCGTGGAGGCCGTCGAGGAAGCCGCCGCCCGACCACGTTGCGGCGACCGTCGAGGTGCCGGTGAAGAGGTCGAGGACGGCGATCACGCTGGTCCCCGCGCGATCGGGCGCGCCCTGGGTCGCGTACCAGGAGATCATCGTCTGGGTCACGAGCTGGGGCGAGAACGAGCCGCCCGTGATCCCGCAGAGAGTGTGCGGCGCCTTGGGGTCGGCGACATCGGCGAGGATCGGGTTCGTCGCGCCCTGGAGCTGGATCACGGCCTCCTGGGCCGCCGGCTGGCCCGCGCAGCTGGCGTGCAGCGCGGCCCACGACGGCACCGTCACCGGGCTCGGGACGGCGGTCGGTGATGCGCTGGGGCTCGGCGAATCGGAGGGCGTCGGGGTGGGGCTTGGGCTGGCGCTCGGGGACGGCGACGGGCGGTGCGAGGTGCTGGCGGTCGGCGCCAGGGGCCCGTTGGCGGTGCAGCCCGCGGCAGCCAGGAGAGACAAGACGGCCAGCAGAGATAGAAGGATTACTACCCCGATCCTCACAGAGCCTCGAACGAACAAAGATGCGCGGCCGTTACGGCGCAAGTCGCACAGGATACCGATTCGGCTCCTGGGCCGCTTCAGGAGAGGAGCCTGGGCAGCTTCTCCCTCAGCAGGGTTTCGGCTTCGGCGACGGTGCGGGTCACGACCTCCGCCGCGGGCAGAACCTCGCCGATCAGCGCCGCCGACTGGCCGTAGTAGATCACGGCCTCGTCCGGGTCGCCGGCCTTGCGCGCCTCGACCATGCGCTCACGCACCTCGTCCCGGCGCCGGCGCAGCTCGTTGATCCTGCCGAGCCAGCGCTCGATCGCGCGGTTGCGCGCGACCCGAGCCACCGCGCCGGGCCAATCCGCGCCCAGCATCACGTCGCCGACGTCGGTGGCGATCGTGTCGGTGCCGTCGCTGTCGATGATTCGCTGCTTGTACGTGTCGTGCAGCGGCGCCTCGACGGTGGAGATGAACCTCGTGCCCATGAGGACGCCGGACGCGCCGAGCGCAAGCATGGCGGCCAGGCCGCGACCGTCCGCGATGCCGCCCGCGGCGAGGACCGGGAGCGGAGCTACGGCCGTGACCACCGCCGGGACGATGACCGTCGTGCCGACGAGCCCGATATGTCCGCCGCCGTCGGTGCCCTGGGCGATGATCACGTCCGCCCCCGCCTCGGCGGCTTTCAGCGCGTCGGCCACCGTCGGCACCATGTGCACGACCTTGGCGCCGTGGTCGTGGGCCCTGGCAAAGATCGCCTTGAGGTCCTGGCGGTCGCCGGGCCAGGCGGTCGAGAAAACCGGGGGCCGTTTCTCGAGGACGAGGTCGATCTCCTCGTCCGTCATGAAGTTGAGGAGCAGGTTGAGGCCGAACGGCGCCTGTGTCCTCGCCCGGATCTCGGCGACGGCACGCTCGAGCGGCTCAGGGTAGAGCTCGCTCGCGCCCAGGATGCCCAGGCCGCCGGCGTTGCTGACCGCAGCTACGAGCTCGGGCGTCGTGTCGCCGGCCATGCCGGCAAGGGCGACCGGGTGCTTGATGCCGAGGAGCTCGGTGATAGCGGTCCGGATCATCGGCTACATAGTCGCGTGCTAAGGGCCGCAAGTGCATACAGTTGCCGCCCATGACGCGGCGCGAGCCTCGACAAGTGCATGCACTTGGGGGACGCGACTAGTGATTCAACAGGTCGCTCGTGGCGATGGGCCTCAGACCGTCGCTGGTGGAAGCCTGGTCGCGATCGTCGCGCCACGACCGGCGGGCCATCAGCAGCGCTCCAATTCCGAGCAGCGCGAGCAGCACGCCGATCTCGAGCAGGTTGCCGGCCCGCGGGTCGCTGGCGGGGTTGTCGGCCGTGATCGTGTTTCCAACCTTCGTCACCCGCATCCCCCAGAACTCAACCTGGACCTGGCTGCCGACGGTGATCGAAGTATCGCCCGGCACCACCGCCCTGTACCCGGGGAGAGGCGGCGTGCCCGGGATCTGGAAGTAAAGCTCCGTTCCGGCGGTATCTCGGCCGCTGTCCGTGATGGTGGCGGCCACGGTGTACCGGCAGTCCTTGCCGGCGAGGGCGTCGTCCAGGCTTGCGCACGGAGGCGCCGCGTTGTACGAACGCAGCCGCGTGTCGTCCCTGGAGGAGTAGATCGCGGCGCCGGCGCCAGCGACCAGAACAATCCCGACGGCGAGCCAGACGATGCCCTGGGCCCGCACGCGTCCGCCGTCGCGTTGCACGACGCCGCCCACAGCCATCGCAAGGTGAGTCTAGGCCCGACAAGTGCATACAGTTGCCGCCCTCGACGCGGCGCGAGCCTCGACAAGTGCATGCACTTGCGGTTGGTAGCCGACTCAGGACGGCGTCGCTGTCGGCAACCCCAGGAACGCAGCTGCGGTCAGCAATCGCTCGTCGTAGGTGACGACCGCTGCCAGGTCGTCGCCGAGGCTTGACGCCGCCGCGAGGTGGATCGAGTCCAGCGATCGGAGCTCGGTCGGAGTGAGGCTTGCAGCATGGTCGAGGAGAGCATCGTCTAGGCGGATGAGATGGACGCCAGCCAGGAGCTGTCGGGCTTCCGGAATCAGTCGTGGCAAGCCGGCACGGCGTACGACCCGCACCAGCTCGACCCGCAACAGCGCCGCAGAGGCCCGCCGCGGCCGCGGGCGAAGCCACTTCCGCAAAGCAGCCGATTCGGGCTCGGTCATGAGGAGCTTCACCGCCGCCGAGGTGTCGAGGTAGGCGACCTCAGCGCTCATCCGCCCTCATCTCAGCAAGGACCCTGGACAACACAGGCTTCCCATGGGTCGGTGCAGCCGGTTTGACGTCGAGAAGATCGCCCGTGGCACCGCTCGCTCGCCCCTCGGCCTGCAGCTGCTCGAGCCTGCTTGCTCCATGCATCGGCACGATGCGGGCCACGGCGCGGCCGCGGTCGGTCACCTCGACGACCTCCCCCGCCACGACCCGACGCAGCACCGCGGAGGCGTTCTGACGAAGCTCCCGGATCCCCACCTTCTGCATGTAGCACATTGTAGCACCTTCCGGATACGATGTGCTACGTTCGCCGACTAGTGATTCAACAGGTCGCTGGTGGCGATGGGCCTCAGAGCGGCGCCGGTGGAAGGCTGGTTGCGATCGTCGCGCCACGATCGCCGAGCCATCAAGAGGGCTCCGATTCCAAGCAACGCGAGCAGCAGGCCGATCTCCAGCAGGTTGCCCGACCGCGGGTCACCCGCAGGGTTGTCGACCGTGATCGTGTTTCCAACCTTCGTCACCCGCATCATCCAGAACTCAAGCTGCACCTGGCTTCCGACGGTGAGCGAGGTATCGCCCGGCACTCGTGCCCAGTACGAGCCGCCAGACGCGCCCGGAATATCGAAGAAAAGATCTGTTCCGGTGCCATCTCCCGCACTGTCCGTGATGGTCGCCGCCACGGTGTAGCGGCAGTCCTTGCCGGCGAGGGCGTCATCCAGGCTTGCGCACAGAGGCGCCGCGTTGTACGAGCGCAGCTGCGTGTCGTCCCGGGAGGAGTAGGTCGCGGCGCCGGCGCCGGCGAGCAGAACAACTCCGACGGCGAGCCAGACGACGCCCCGGGCCTGGATGCGTCCCGTGTCAGCCCAGCGTATACAGGAAGCGCGCGATCATTGCGTTCACCTGCTCCGGGACCTCGAGCTGGTGGAAATGGCCGGCGCCGACCGTGACGCCGAACTGGATGTTCGGCTTGAGGGCCAGCAGCCCGCGCGGGTCGTTGCTGCCGTCGACGCCCGGATCGTTGGTCAGCACGAGCAGCGGAGCGGTGCAGAGGCTCAGCGCGCCGGCGCCGTTCCACTCGATCACGCCGCGCAGGTAGGCGATCGCCACCTCGACCGGAGCCGAGGACATGGCGTCGACGATCCTTCGCTTGCGCTCCGGGTCATCCGCGGGAATGAACATCCCGCTCACGAACTCGCGCCTGACGGCTTGGCCGTCGGGGCCCTGCATGTTGGCGATGAGCGCCTCGAAGGTGGCGCGCGAGTCGGGGAGAATCGCCAGCGGGCCGGGGTCGACCGCGACGACGGCGCCGACGAGCGAGGGATGCCGCGCCGCCATCTCCACCGCGATCATCCCGCCCAGGCTGTGGCCGGCGATGACCGCCTTCGCGAGACCGAGCTCGCGACAAAGGCCAGCGACGTCGTCGGCGAGGGTGGGGATGTCGTAACCACCCTCGGTTCTATCGCTCGCGCCGCATCCGCGCAGGTCCATCGCCATGACGCGATGCTTTGACTTGAAGTGGTCGAACTGCGGCGCGAAGTAGCTGAGGTCGCAGCACCACCCATGAATGAAGACGATGGGAGGGTCGCCGGCGCCCGCCTCGACGTGGTTCAACCGCACGCCGGTCCGCGTGGCCTGGGCCATCCTGAGGCGAACATACTCGGTTTGCCGGCGCCGGCAGGTGCATTCAGTTGCGGGCGTCCAGGCGAGATGACCCTCGACAAGCGCATGCGAATTGCGTTCGTACCGAGACGCCGAACAGCGCCCACCTGAGGTCAAGGTCACTTCGCCCACGAACTGCTAGGTGGGCCTCCTGATTCGATGTGAACCGACCAAGAGGAGGGTACGTCTCAACCGCTTCAACTACAGGAGGAGACGTACATGAGCAACTCGAATTCGGCTCAAAGGTCAGTCAGGCGTTCACGCAGGCACTTGCGTGGGCTAAGCCGTTTGGTCGGCGTGGTGATGTCCGGCGTGATCGCCGTTGGACTGGGCCTGGTGCCTCGCACTCTCCTCGCATTCGATGCTTCCACCAGCCCCGTGGGCGACTCTCCAATGATCAGCGGCGCCCCCACCGCTACCGCCGCTTCGAATGGCCTGCTGGAGTACGGCGGCGGCCCTGTTGTCACGGGCAAGCCCAAGGTCTATCTCATTTTCTGGGGGCCAACCTGGGGCAAGGTAAGCACCGACTCCCGTGGGGACCTCACTTTCACGGGTGACCGCTACGGAGCCGCTCCGTGGCTCCAGGAGATGTTCAAGGGTCTTGGTACGGGTGGTGAACTCTGGTCGGGAGTGATGACCCAGTACTGCCAGGGAGTTGCGATTGGAGCAACGAGCTGTCCGAACACTGCTCCTCACGTGGGCTATCCATCGGGGGGTGCCCTCGCGTGGGCCTACTACGACAATCGGTCTGCTCCCGGCAGTCCGTCCAGAGATCAAATCGCGGCTGAGGCATACTGGGCTGCCCTCCTCATCGGCGACTTCAGCCCATCGGCCCAGTACTTCATTCTGTCCCCGAGCGGAATGCATCCCGACGGGTTCAACACACCGGGATGGAAGGTTTCGTGCGGCTGGCACAAGTACGTCGCCAGACCTGGTGGCCCCGCATTCACCAACCTGCCTTACGTGATGGACATTGGCACCGGCTACTGCGGCATGGGCCAGATCCTCGGTTCGACTACGCCTCTGTTGGACGGATACACCGTTACGGCAAGCCATGAATATGCCGAAACCCTCACCGACCCGCAACCGCTTTCCGGATGGGACGACCCGGCCGACGGCCCTCAAGGTGAGAATGGCGACAAGTGCCCACCCGAGTGGGGCACAGCGTCTGGACCAGTGGACATCGCAACGGCCACCGGCACCTTTGGCCTGAGCGCGACGTGGTCAAACGACACGGCCGAATGCGCCACCGCCCACGCCATCCTGCCGGTCTATACCACCGTCCCAAACCTGATCGGCGACACCCTCACCCAGGTTGGTCAGGCCCTCTACACGGCCGGCCTGGTTACGGGCAGCAAGACCTACAAAGTTGACTGCGGCAACATCGGTTTGGTGACGGCTCAAAGTCCAATCGCGGGGACAAGGCTTACGGCCGGATCCTCAGTGAACATCACGGTCGGAACCAAGCCCTCGCCACCATTGGTCTGCTCCTGAGAGCGCCGAGGGCGCGAGTGCCGGCGCTCGCGCCCTTCGTCACGCTCCCGAGGGCGCATTCGCCGGCGGTCGCGGCTTATCCGGCCGGTTGGGTTGGTAGCCCCGGCGGGATTCGAACCCGCGATCTCAGCCTTGAGAGGGCTGCGTCCTAGGCCGCTAGACGACGGGGCCGCTGAAATTGGTGGGCGGCATTGGGTTTGAACCAATGACCTCTTGCGTGTGAAGCAAGCGCTCTCCCACTGAGCTAGCCGCCCGTGGGAGGAATCATTCTACCCACCCCCGTACGATCTCACGAGATGGCCACACCCCTCGCGGAGCGTCGCTGCACGGTCTGCCGGCCGGGCACGCCGACGCTCCCCGACGAGGAGGCGGAACGACTCCTCAAGCAGCTCGACGGCTGGCAGGTCGAGGGCGCCCTTCTCGTCAAGACGGTCACGTTCAAGGGCTTCATGCCGGGCGTCCGCCTGGTCGACCGGATCGCCGAGGTCGCCGAGGCCGAGGGCCACCACCCCGACCTCCACCTCTCCTACGGCTCGCTGCGGATCGAGCTCACGACCCACGCCGCCGGCGGCCTCACCGAGAACGACTTCATCCTGGCGGCAAAGATCGACCGACTTCTGCCCGCCTAGGGCCCGTTTCACACGTTCTTAACCGAGTTTCCCGTGATTTGTCGGCAGAATCCGGCTAAAGTTTCCGCGCTTGATGCACTTCATCATCTGCTGGCTGCTTCATCAAAAAGAGCGCGAAGTGCTGCTGAAGGGGGTCCTGCCCGGGGGCATCGACGCGGTCGTCTTCTGCTGGCGGTGCGACCGCATGCGCGGCCGGGCCGTGCGGGTCCTCCAGATGACGCCCAACGGCATCCACGCCTGCTCCGCGACCCACTAACGACGTAGCACCACCGCCGGGTAATAAGCCGGCAGCGTCGTCAGGTTTGGTAGCTCGCGCGCGGCTTCGTCGCGCAGGTTGAGGTCGACCCCCCAGCTCACCACCACCACAGCGTCGCACCCGCCCAGCTGGTCTGCAGATGTGACGACCGCGAAATCGCTCGTGTAGGCGGAGAGGATCTGCTCGTCGCTGTGGACGACGCAGGCGGTCTCGCCCGCCGCGTGCATCGATTCCACGACCGCGGCGGCGCTCGGCAGGGCCAGCGGGTCCTCGAGGTATGTCGGCGCCTGGCCCACGACCGCCGCGATCGCGCCGGCGACGACCACCGGTCCAAGCACCCACCACCGCCTGACCGCCGCGGCCACGAGGAAGGCGCCGGCCGGCACCAGGAAGATGAAGAACCGGGGATAGAGAAACGCCGGCTTGAGGACGAGCCAAAGGACCGCCACCGCCAGCGCGACGACCACCAGCGTCGTCCACAACCAGACCTCACGGCGCTGCGTCCAGGCGCCGAGCAGGACGACGGCCGGCCACAGCGCGACGGACAGCAGGACCGGCGCCCCGACCAGGAACAGCAGGAGGTCGCGCGGGAACGTGGGGTTGAACAGCGGCGCCGGCAGGCCGTGGCGGGTCAGCTCGAGGTAGTAGATGCTGGCGTTGGCCGCCACCCCGATCGCCGCCGCGCCCACCCACGCCGGCACGAGCCGGCCGGCGTCCCCCCACCTCCGCGTGGCCACGATCCAGGCGATGTGGCACACGAGGACGACGCCCGCGAACAGCTGGGCCGCGATCGCCAGGCCCATCACCAGCGCGTACGCGGCCGACCGCCGCCTCGACAGCGGCGCCGCGAGGAGCAAGGTCGCCACCACGCAGCCGAGCGCCGCAAGGCTGTAGCCGCGCAGGTCGCGGCTGTTGTCGACAAAGATCGGGTCCGTGGCGAGGAACACGCCGGCGCACAGCGCCGCCAGGAGGCCGAAGCGCCGCGCGAGCGCCACCACGCTAACCCCGACCGTCGCCCCGCCCGCAAGCGCCGGGATGATCCGATAGACGACCTCGCTGCGCGAACCGCTCAGCGAATAGATGACATGGCTCAGCAGCGACAGCAGGACGTGGTCGTTGGTCGCGACCTGTGTGACCGGGATCGTCGGGATGACCGACCGCACCGCGAACGCGTCCAGCAGTGATGGCGTGGCGATGAAGTTCGCAAAGGTCGCGGCGGCGTCGTAGCCGAAGGACCGGCTCGATCCGACCATGTAGAGAGCGAACGTCGCGAAGCCGAGTGCCGCGCCGGCCGCTATGCCGCTATCGGGCTTCCTCGACAAGCTCTTCGACGTCTTCGCCCGTGTACGCGGCGGCCTGCATGCGGAAGAGCCTCGCATAGCGGCCACCCAAACGCATCAACTCTTCGTGCGTGCCCTGCTCGACGAGCCGGCCGTGCTCGAGGAAGATGATGCGGTCGGCCCGGCGGACAGTCGAGAAGCGGTGCGAGATGTAGACCGCGGTGCGGCCGTGGGTCAGCGAGCGAAGCCGCTCGAAGAGGTCGTACTCCGCCTGCGCGTCAAGCGCCGATGTCGGCTCGTCGAGGAGCAGGATGCGGGCGTCCTCGCGCATGAACGCGCGCGCCAGCGCGACCTTCTGCCACTCGCCCCCCGAGAGGTTGACGCCGGCATCGAACCACTTGCCGAGCGCGGTGTCGTAGCCGGCCGGCAGCTTGGCGATCAGCTCGTCTGAGCCGGCCTCCTTGCTCGCGGTGACCACCGCCTCGCGGTTGGTGATCTCGGCGAGGTTGCCAAGTCCGATGTTCTCCGCCGCCGTCGCCTGGTAGTCGACGTAGTCCTGGAACATGGCGCCGATCTGCCGCCGCAGCTCGTCGGGCTGGAAATCGCGGATGTCGATGCCGTCGATGAGGATGCGGCCTTCGCTCGGGTCGTAGAGGCGGCAGATGAGCTTGAAGAGCGTCGTCTTGCCGGCGCCGTTGCGCCCGACGACGGCCAGCGTCTCCCCCGCCGCGATCGTGAACGAAACCCCGTCCAGGGCCTTCGCCTCGGAGCCCGGATACACGAAGGTGACGTTGTCGAAGCGGATCTCGCCACGCAGCGGCTGGGGCACGGGCACGGGCTGCGCGGGGACGGGCAGCGACGGCTCGTGGGCCATCAGCTCGACCAGGTTGTTCAGGTAGAGGTTGTGCTCGTACATGCCGGAGAAGCCCGACAGGATGCTCTGGATCGAGTTCTGCACCTGCACCGCGGCCTGCGTGTACGCCGTCAGCGCGCCCAGCGTCAGATGTCCCGCGATCGCCTGCAGGGCGATGTAGAGGTATGTGATCGACGTGACGATCGTGCTGAGGTTGCCGAGCGCGAAGCCCGTGAGGTAGCGGCGCATCAGCTGCGAGCGCTGCGTGTCGTAGAACACCTTGGCGATCAGGCGGTAGCGCTCGATGAAGTAGCCGCCGAGGCCGAAGAGCTTGACCTCCTTGGCGAACGAGTCGGTGGTGACGAGGTTCACCAGGTAGGTCATGCGCCGGAGGAGGCGCGAGCCCCAGCGGGCGATGTTGTAACCGCGCCACCCATAGCGCGTGTCGGCGATGAACGCCGGCACCGGGGAGACCAGGACGATCAGCGCCAGGACCCAGCTGACGGCGAAGAGGAAGGCGATCATCGTGATCAGGGTCAACATCGTCTGCAGCAGACCGAACGCCGTCGCGATCATCAGCACGGGCCGGTTGACCGAGTCGTTCTGCGCCCGCCGCAGCAGGTCGTACGACGCGGGGTCCTCATAGAACTGCAGATCGAGCGCGGCCGCCTTCTCCATCACCATCAGCTGAATCCGCATCGACACGGAGTTCTGCAGCAGCTGCTGGGTGATGTTGCGCGTGGTGTTCAGCAGGGCCGAAACCGCGAAGACGGCGAACTGCATCACCGCCAGGAAGACGATCATCGAGACCGAGGAGAACGTCAGCGGCGGCAGCCAGGGCACTCCGAGCTGATTGAGGACGACGACATCCGGGAGGTGCTGCTGGTTGATGACGATGCCGTGGACCACGGCGTTGGTCAGCGTCAGGGTGATGCCGACGGAGATGGTCGGGATGACGCCTGCGAGCGCCGTGGTCGCGAACAGCCCGATGGTCGCCCCACGGCTCGCCTCCCAGACCAGGCTGAGGACCTGGGGCAGCGCCGCTGTCGTGCCGGTGACGGACTGCTTCATGCTGTCCAACCGGCCGCGGAGGTCCTTGGGCCCCTCGGGCTGCTGTGGCGGCTCAATGGTCGGGTCGCCGGTCAGGCCACTGTTGGCCGGGCCGGTGTCCGGCTTGCGGTTGCGCCGCCAGCCACCCCACCAGATCACCGGGCCGTGGGCGCCGGGCGGTGTCATACCCATGTCCTCGTGAGCTTACGGAACCCGGCTTGACAGTTCATCTATTGCAGTGTAATCATGTAATGCATGGATGACAAAGAGCTCGGTTCGATCAAGGGTTGGTTTGCCGGAAGGCTCCCGGACGGCTGGTTCACGGGGGTGGAGGTCGCAGTCGAGGACGACCAGATCGTCGTCATCGGCGCGCTGCCCGACATCAACGTCGGCTCCACGCCGGAGGAGAAGGAGGGCGCGGCCGCGGGCCGCATCGCCCGCTTCCGCGAGGAGACGCGCGGGCAGCGGATCGGCATCGCGCGCGAAGCCGAGGAGCGCTTCAAGAAGTACGTCACGTGGGGCGCGAAGCTCGGCGGCGTGACCAAGCGCTTCAACCCCGGCGGCGGCGGAGGCGGTGGGCGTGGCGACGACCGGCGCAGCGTCATGATCCGGCGCTGGATGCGGCGCCATCGCGGGCACCGCGAGCGCGAGCCGGAGCGCCAGAGCCAGGTCTTCTAGGCCTCGCTCACAGCCGAGTACATCGACCCCAGCCAGCGGCTCGGGACGGTCTTCAGGAGCTTCGTGTTCCGGAACCCGGCCCGGGCCGCCATCGTCTCCCAGGTCGGGTAGCTGAAGGGATACGGCACCCAGCGGTTGCCGCTGTCGGTGCCGTACTCGACCACGATCAGCCGGCCGTCCGGCTTGAGCATGCCGCGGACCGCCTCGAGCACAGGCTGTTTATCGCGCACGAAGTGCAGCGAGTTCGCCATCACGACACCGTCGAGGTCGCGGAGGTCGAGCGGCTGCGTGAAGTCGGCGACGCGCGTCTCGAAGCGGCTGGCGAGGCCGCGCAGCGCGCCGCGGTCCCTGTCCACCGCGACGATGTGGGCGTCCGGCCCCGCCACGTCCGCGAGCGCTCGTGTGAAGGCGCCTTCGCCGGCGCCGAGGTCGGCCCAGGCGCCGCCCCTCTGCCCCACACCGCCCTCAATCAGGGCGACGAGATCGCTGTGCTTCAACCTGCTCGCGCACGCGCGGGGCGACGTCGGCCATGAACGCGCGCATCTCGTCCGGCTCGTCGGGGACGATGAAGGTGTCCATGCCGTGCTCGACGGCGAGCGAGACGATCGTGGCGGCGTCAAGAAACCCCACGTTGAGGACGCGCCGGATCGCCTTCGGATCGCGGCCTGCGGCCGTCGCCGCCTCGTCGATCCTCTGGTTGCCGCTCGTCAGGTCCGGTGCCTTGACGTACCCAAGCGAAGGCACCCAGCCGTCGGCCAGGCGGCCCACCAGGCTGAGCATGCGCGGCTTGTAGGCGCCGAGCCAGATCCCGATCGGGTGGGCGGGCACAGGCCCGGAATGGGCGCCCTCGAGGTGGTAGTAGCGTCCGTCGAAGCGCGTCCCGTGCTGGCCGCTCCACAGGAGCCGGATGACCTTGATCGCCTCCTCGAGCGCCGACACGGACTCGCCGGCCGTGCGCACGGGACCGTCGTAGGCCTTGATGCCCTGCCAGAATCCGCCGGCGCCCAGGCCCAGCTCGAGCCGCCCCCCGCTGAGCAGGTCGAGCGTGGCCGCGGCCTTGGCGAGCATCGCCGGCGGCCGCAGCGGCACGTTGGCGACGTCCGGGAAAACGGTGATGCGCTGCGTGCGCATCGCCATCGCCGTCAGCAGCGTCCAGGTGTCGTAGAAGCGGCGCTGGTAGGGGTGATCCTGGACGCCGACCAGGTCGAAGCCGAGCTCATCGGCGAGCAGCGCGTGCTCGAGAGGCCGCTCGGTCGCCTCCGGGATGACGAAGACGCCGAACCGAATGGGATGCCCGTAGTCCATCCATGGACTAGAAGGCGACGGCGCCCGGGGCTATTTCCTCCCGCCGCGGAAGATGGCGCGCCAGATCAACAGCAGGATGACCGCGCCGACGAAGGCGATGATGATCTGGTTCACGATCGAGGGGCCGATGTTGATCGAGACGTGCAGCTGGCCCGCGAGCCATCCGCCGAGCAGGGCGCCGAGGATGCCGATGACGATGTCCATCAACCAGCCGCGGCCCTTGCCGAGGACGATGCGGCTGGCGAGGAAGCCGGCGATCAGGCCGACGACGATGAAGACGACGGCGTTCTCGAGGGTCATGGTTGGCCTCCTCTGCGCGTTCTCCGGGTATGCCGACCGAGCAGTATCACGAACCGCCCGGGGAATTGAGCCCCGAAATCCGCACATTCGCGCGCGTCGTGGCGTCGCTGCAGGAGGAGGCCGAGGCGATCGGCTGGTACGAGCAGCGCCTGTCTGTGGAGCGCGACGCCGGGGCGCACGCGATCATGGAGGACGCGCAGGAGGAGGAGTTCAAGCACTTCGCCATGGCGCTCGAGTTCCTGTCCAGGCGCAAGCCCAAGTGGCGCGCCGTCCTGCAGGCGGTCCTCTTCAAGGAGGGCGACATCGTCAAGCGCGGCGAGGAGGGCGAGGAGGCCGAGAAGAAGGCCTAGCGGCTAGATCGCTGCCATCAGCTCCCGGATGGCGTTGATCTCCTCGATTCCGACGAGGTGGCCCATCCCGGGGTAGAACCGGACGGTGACCTCGGCGCCCATCCGCTTCAGGACCTCGCCGGCCTCGACGACGCGCTGCATCGGGATGTGAGGATCGATGTCGCTGCAGCCGAGAAACACCGGCGTCTCGTCGAACGCGCCGGGATAGTCGCGGGACGCCCCGTCCGGCCCGATGAGGCCGCCGCTCAGGCCGATGACGGCGCCGTAGCGCCGGGCATGCCGAGCCGCCCATTCCAGGGTCAGGCACGCGCCCTGGGAGAAGCCGAGGACGATGATGCGATGGGCGGGGACGCTGGCCTCGACGCGCTCGACGACACGGCTCACGGTGTCCAGCGCGGCCGTGAGGTAAGGCTCGTTGCTCTTGAGCGGCGCCGTGAACGGGTTCGGGTACCAGGTGTTGTCCTGTGCCTGCGGGGCGACGAACGCCCAGCCCGGCGCCTGGACCTCGGAGGCGATCGTGAGGATGTCCTCGGCGCTCGCGCCCCGGCCGTGGAGCATCACCATGGCCGCGTGGGCGGTCAGCAGCGGATGACCCGCCTCGAGGATGCGTTGTCCGTGCGCAACCGGCATGGAAACCTAGTATGACCATCGACTTGGGCGGTTCATTCCAGTACGCCAACCCACGCGTCATCCACTGGGGCCGAGGTTCGGTGTCGCGCCTCGCGGAGCTCGGGGCTTCCCGTCCCGCCGTGGTCACGACGCGCTCGCTGCGGGACAAGGGCGCGCACCTGCCGGTCGACGCGGCGTGCGTCGTCACCATCTCCCAGCACGCTCCGCTGGGCGAGATCGAGGCGGGCGTCGAGGCAGTTCGCGGCGCCGACGCGATCGTCAGCTTCGGCGGGGGCAGCGCCATCGACGCGGCCAAGATCATCTCTCTGAAGCTTGGCGGCCTCCCCCACACCGCCGTGCCGACCACGCTCTCGGTCGCGGAGCTGGCCGCGGGCGCGGGGTTCACGAACGAGGCCGGCGACAAGGCGGGGATGCGCGATCCGCGCCTGATGGTGCAGACCGTGATCTACGACGCGGAGGTGACTCTTTGGACGCCGATGGAGCTGTGGCTCTCAACCGGCATCCGCGCCCTGGACCACGCGGTCGAAGGATTCCTCTCCGATGGCGAGCACCCCTTCAACGACGTGATGGCGCTGGAGGCGATCCGCCGCCTCTTCGAGTCGCTGCCACGCGCGAAGGCCTCTCCCTCCGACCTGACCGTGCGGACCGAGAACCAGCTGGCGGCCTGGTTCTCGTTCACGCTGCCCGGCCCGTCGGCGGGCGGGCTTTCGCACGTCATGGGCAAGCAGATCGGCGCGCGCTACGGGATCCCGCACGGGGTGACGTCGTGCCTGCTCCTGCCGCACGTGATGCGTTACCTGGCGCCCTCGATGCCGGATCGGATGGCGTCGCTGCCGTCGCCCGACGAGGTCTACCGGCTGATCGGGTCGTTGGGCCTGCCGCAGCACATCGCTGCGTACGGGATCGGTGAGCCGGAGCTGCGCCGCGCGGCCACCGAGCTCGCCGGCAAGCACCCCGCCAATGAACTCCTGTCCGTCTACATTGCCGCCACCTAACGGTTAGTGGCGGCGGCGGGTGACCGTTCCTCCGTAGATCCCCGCCCTCAGCGGCAGCACGCGCCGTGCGTCGGCGCCCAGCGGTGAGGCGACGAATCGCGCCCTGGTCGTGTACACAGGCCCCAGCCGCGCGCTCGAGAAGAAGGCGGCCGGCTCGAAGCCCAGCGGTGCGAGCGCCCTCTCGGCCGGGATGTCGACGCTGCCGATCCACACCCGGCGTGTGCCCATCTCACGGGCAGCCTCGGCTATTCCCGCAACGATGGAGCGGAACACGCCGCGGCGCCGGTGCGCGGCGAGCGTGACGCAGTTCCAGATGTACGCCTCCCCCTTTCGTGGGCGGATCTCAAGCTGGAGCTCGCCGATCCACTCCGGACCGGTCGAGAGCCACCCGTAACCCGCGACGGCGTCATCGGCGATCGCGGCGAAGCACCGGCAGCCACGGGCGAAGCGCAGCGCAACCAGGTCGCGTTCGTGGCCCATCGCGGCCTCGATCAACTGCGCGCGGTCGCGGTGGATCTCCTCGACCGGGAACGGAGGCGGCGGACCCCCAGGCGCGAGGTCCGCCGCCCACAGCGTGCTTCGGATGTAGTCGCCTAGAAGCGGTAGTGCAGGTGACGGATGGTGTTGATCACTTCCTCGTCGCCGCTCGCCGACCCGCCGGGGAAGCGCTGGAAGAACGTGAGCACGGCGTCGGCGGCGCTGTTGAAGTGGAGCAGCGCGTCGCAGCCCTCGAAGTTGCCGCTCTCCGGCTCAGCCGACCACTTGCCGTCCTTGAGCGTGGCGCGCCATTTGCCGCCCCACGGGCCGTCGACCTGGATGCCGTAGGTGAACTCCTTGCCCTTGGCGACCTTGTCGTCGACGGTGTACTGCCAGAAGATGAACGCGAACGGCAGGATCAGGCCGGCCGAGTCCTCCGGGATCGTGGCCAGCTTGTTGCCGAGGCCGTACTCGATGTCGTACGGGTGCACACCGTAGTCCATGATCTGGAACGTGCCGTAGAACCCCGCCGGCACCGGACCGGCGAACGGGTGGTAGACAAGAAAGCTCGTCCACTGCTCGGGCGTGAGGTTGGAGAGGATCTTGTCCAGCTTCTCGGCGTCCTTCTTGAAGCGGGCGAGCGCCTCCTCCCGCGACAGCTTCCGGAACTCGAGGGCGTGGTCGTTCAGAGTCTCGCCCATGACCGGCAGGCCGAGCGCGGTGCCGTCCCGGCCGGCCTCTGCGGCCTCCCAGTTCTTGAAGTAACCCTCCATGACGTCGATCATGTGACCGACGAGGTCGCGCGTCTCCCAACCGGTGCAGCGCGTGTCGACATTCCAGTTCTTCGGGTCCGACACCATGCGAGTGAAGTTCTCGCGGTCGCGGCGCATCACGGTCAGGACGGTGTCCTTGCCCTCCGCGGACATCGGGTTGACCGGCGAAATCGTGGCTGTGCTCATCGGCCTCTCATCTCCCCAGGCTTACAGCGTTCGACCACTGGAATGGTGGGCGCCCGTCGCCGCCGTGGTCGGCACGACGATGGGCGGCAGGGTCTCGTCAAGGCGCTCGCGCCGTACCTGGAACCAGGGCGGCAGGCTGAGCGATGTTCCCAGCTTCTCGGGCGACTCGTCGACGGTGAAGCCGGGGCTGTCGGTCGCGATCTCGTAGAGGACGCCGCCAGGCTCTCGGTAGTAGATCGACTTGAAGTACCAGCGGTCGATGACCGGCGTCACGTTGCGCCCGGCCTCGAGGAGCTTGGCCCGCCACGCCACCTGCGCCTTGTCGTCCGGGGTGCGCCAGGCGACGTGGTGGACCGTGCCGATCGACTCCTCGCCCGCCGGGCCCTCGGGCGACTCGATCACGTCGACCAGCGCGTGCGGCCCGCCCTCGCCGGTCTCGAAGCGCGTCCGTCGACCATCGGCGCCCGTCCTGCGAAAACCCATCGTCGCGGTGAGCAGCTCGGCGGTCGCGGCGGCCTCGGCGACGGTCAGCGCCACCGAGTGGAAGCCGCGGACCTGCCGCTCCTCGTCGACGGAGCTCTCCTTCCAGGGCGTCCAGCGCTCATCGCGGGCGTCGGCCACCAGCTCGAGCGCGATGCCGTCGGAGTCGCGCAGGGCGATCAGGTCGGTGTCGAAGCGGCTCGACCGGGTGTGCTCGACGCCCAGTTTCTTCAGGCGGGAGCTCCAGAAGTCAAGCGATCCGTACGGCACCTGGAAGGAGACGGTCGTCACCTGGCCGCTGCCCGCCCGCTGCTTGGGCCACGTCGGCCAGCCGAAGAACGTCATCGCGGTCCCAGGCGCCCCGAGGTAGTCGCCGAAGTAGATGTGATAGGTGTCCGGCAGGTCCTGGTTGATGCTCTTCTTCACGAAGCGCAGCCCGAGCACGCCGACGTAGAAATCGACGCACTTCTGCACGTCTTGAGTGATGCACGTGACGTGGTGGATGCCGGGGATGGAGGACAAGGTCGAACCCATATTAGTCCGGCTACGGACGGTTTTCTGAGCCGCCTTCCGCCTCCGTCCAGGCCCAGATGTCAGCCGCCATCGGGGCCTCCATCTCCTCCTGCACGTGGGCGACCAGACCTATGGCGCGCGCCATCACGGCGATGCCGCGGGTGATCCGCCACGACATTCCCATCTCGGTCGCGATTGCGCCGATGGCGCCCGTCGCGTTGACCGGGAGGTCGCGGTGGTACGCGGCCGATGCCTCCTCCGCGATCAGCTGCATCAGCGCGACGTTCCGGCCGGAGAAGCCGTTCTCGGCCGCCAGCTCGAAGAGGCGTACGGCGCGAGGATCCTGTGGCTTGTGGACCGGGTGGCCGAGCCCCGGGATGATCTGTTTGCGGCCGCGGAAGCCGGCCACGATCTCGGACGCCACCGCGCGCGGTTCGGCGTTGTCGGGCGCCTCCTGGAGCATGCGAGCTGCCTGCTCGATCGAGCCGCCGAACCGGTCGCCCATGCCCAGCAGGCCCGCGGCGACTGCCGCCTGCAACGCCTCCGGCGCGCCGAAATGCGTCAGCCGGGCGGCGATCGCGCTCGGTGTCAGCCCATGCTCGACCAGCGTCACCGCGAGCGCGTTGAACATCACCGACTCCTGCGCCGACGGCAGGCGACCGGTCAGCTCGAGGTAGGCGACGTCGCCGAGCGAGGCCCGGCCCAACAGATCGGTCAGGTCGTGGCCGCGGACGTAGACGTGGTCGGGCGTGCTGCGCCCGAGGGCGGAACGGGTCATTTGCGCACCGTCAGCCTCGTCTTGTAGCCGGCCTCGCCGAACTCGGTCTCCGGCACGAGCGTGACGCGCGCACGGAAGGTGAGCTTGCGGTGCACGGCGTCCTCGATCTCGGCGGCAAGCCGCGCGTCGCCATCACGTCCGGCGCCGACCTCGACCTCGACCGGCACGGGCGGTTCGATCGTCATGTCGTGACCCTCGCGCACGACACGGGCGCGGCCCGTGACGCGCGGCCGGAAGTCGGCGACCACGGACACGATCGCCGTCGGGTAGACGTTGACGCCGCGGACGATGAACATGTCGTCGCGCCGGCCGAGAATGCGCATGCGAAAGCTCGTCCGCTCGCACGCACAAGAGGTGCCTTCGATGCGCACGATGTCGCCGCCGAGGAAGCGGACGACCGGCATCGCCTCGCGCGTCAGCGCGGTGTACACCAGCTCTCCGGTCGCGCCGGCCTCGATCTCCATCGGCTCCTGGGTGTCGGGGTCGACCAGCTCCACCCACACGTGGCCGCCGCCGCAGAAGTGCATGCCCTGCTGGTTCGGACACTCGCCGAACAGCGACGGCGCGACGTCCCCGATCCCCATGACCTCGGTGACGGTCACCCCCAGGACCTGCTGGATGTGGTCGCGGATCTCAGGGATGCCGCCGCCAGGCTCCCCGCCTGTGACGACGTGCGTCAGCCCGCCCAGGGGTTCGGCCGCGCGGTTGGCGAGGAACTGGCCGAACGACGCCGTGCACAGCAATGTGTCCGCGAGGCCGGCCTTGAGACCGAACAGCACGCGGTCGGTATCGCCCGGCGCCACGGGCACCGAGCGAGCGCCGATGCGCAAGAGCACGAAGTGCGTGTGCCCGGCGACGAACGGGCCGGCACCGAAGGTGGTGAGGACCGAGCTGTGCTCATGGATGCCGGTCGCGTAATACGTGCGCGTCCCCATCGCAGTCCAAGACTCCATGTCGCTGCGCGTGAGCGCGAGCACGCTCGGCGCTCCGGTCGTGCCGCTGGTCTGGTAGACGCGCTTCACCTGCTCCGGCGCCACGCAGAGGTTGGCGCCGAACGGCGGCGCCTCGTCCATCGCCTGCTTGAGCTCCTGCTTGGTCGTGAAGGGCAGGTTGGTGATGTCGGCGAGGCTCACGAACGATGCGCCGACCCCCGCGTCGCGCCATTTGCGAGCGTAGAAAGCCGAGTTCTCGCGCAGCCGCCGGAACTGCCTCTCCCACGCCCCGACCGAGATGCGCCTCGTCTCCTCCCACGGCGCCGCCTCGACCTCGCGCTCCCAGATCCAGTCGCGCTCGCAGCCGTCCTCGCGCAGCCGGTTGGCCATGTCCGGACAGATTAACCTTGCCGCTCGTGGGCCTTCCGCTGCTGCCGACCACGGTCGTGGGCAGCTACCCGCAACCGGACTGGCTCGTCGATCGGAACATGCTCGGCAGCCGCCTTCCGCCGCGCACGCGAGCGCTCGAGATCTGGCGAGTCGGCGCCGAGGTCCTCGAGCAGGCGCAGGACGACGCAACGGTTGTCGCCATTCGCGACATGGAGCGCGCTGGCATCGACATCGTGAGCGACGGCGAGATCCGTCGCGAGAGCTACTCCAACCGGTTTGCCACCGCTCTGGACGGCATGGACCTGGATCATCCCGGTACCGCGCTCGACCGCACCGGGCACCCGAACCCGGTGCCGCGCGTCGTGGGCCCCATCAGGCGCCTGCGCCCGGTGGAGAAGCGCGACGTCGAGTTCCTGCGCGCCAACACCGACCGGACCATCAAGGCCACCCTGCCCGGCCCATTCACGATGTCGCAGCAGGCGCAGGACGACTTCTACAAGGACGAGGCGGCGCTCGCGATGGCGCTGGCTGAGGCGGTCAACGAGGAGGTGCGCGACCTCTTCGCCGCAGGCGCGGACATCGTCCAGCTCGACGAGCCCTATCTGCAGGCGCGGGCGGAGAAGGCGCAGCGATTCGCGATCGAGGCCATCAACCGGGCGCTGCAAGGCATCGACGGCACGACGGCGCTGCACACGTGCTTCGGCTACGCGCACATCGTGCACAACCGGCCGAACGGCTACCCCTTTCTCGAGCCGCTGGCGGACACCGTCGCGAAGCAGATCTCGATGGAGTCGGCGCAGCAGAAGGTCGACCTGGGCATCCTGCGCTCGCTTGGCGACAAGACGCTGATCGTGGGCGTGATCGACCTCGCGGACGACGCGGCGGTCGAGGACGCGGACACCGTCGCCGCGCGTATCCGCGGGGCGCTGAAGTATGTGGACGCCGAACGGCTCATCGCCGCGCCGGACTGCGGGATGAAGTACCTGCCGCGCGCGAACGCGTTCGCCAAGCTGCGCGCGCTGGCGGATGGAGCGAGGAAGGTCAGAGCGGCCCTGTAACTCCCGGCCGGCCGGCTTCGCCGCTCCGCTCCCCCTGAGCAGGAAGGACGATGCGTGCCGGCCGCCAGGCGACGCCGGCAGCGACGCATATGGTCAGCAGCAGAGCCGGAGCCCAGTCGATGAAGCCGCCGAAGCTGATCACCTGCGGCACCGATTGGAGGACCGCCGACACGGCCGCAGGCCACCAGGTGCGTGTGCGCACGCTGACGAGCGGGGCAAATGAAAGCAGCACGAGGGCTGACGCGATCGTGTACGGCAGCGGCCCATCCCACCCGAACACGGCGGGAAGCGCCTTGCAGACCTCCGCCCCGGCGATCCCTCCCTGGCATTCCTCGTAAGCGCCGGGCACGAACTGTGCGGCGAAAGCCGTCAGCGAGGCAAGCGGCGTGGCGATGGCGATGGCGAGCAGCACGCGCTCGTGGCCGCGCACGAGGTAGCCGGCCAGCGCCCCAAGAAGGAGCGTTAGCGGCGGGATGATCACGCTGCCGCCGTTCTAGCTGCGGGCGCGGGCGGCGACCATCGACAGCTCCTCGATCGCCGCGCGCGCCATCTTCACCGCGCGGGCGTAAGCCGCCTTGCTCGGCGGCTTCGACCGTGCGTCCTTCAGCGATGCGTCGATGAACCTCTTCGCCTGCTCCGATGGATCCTTTGCCGCCACGCTCATCCTCCCTTCAGGTCGTTCCAGTACGTATCGATGATCAGCTCCGCGAACCACTCCGACCAGTATTTCTGTTTCAGCTTCTTGCGCGCCAGGTAGTTGCGAAACTCGGGCGTGACCTCGAGCTCGGCGATGAGCAGGGGCACGACGTCGTCGGGCCGGATCTCCTTGATGTAGCCACGCGTCGCGTTGTAGGCGTGGCGCGCCTTCGCCTTCCACGCGGCCGCGTCGTGCTCCAGCAGGGCCTCCAGGCCGGCGTCCTTCATGTCCTGGAGCTTCTTCTGGGTCAGGGCCATTCGAGCACCAGGCGCAGCGACCACGCCGCCGTCGCGAGCAGGAGGACGAGCTGGATGGCGAAGAGGACCAGGCAGGCGCGGTAGACGGCGTCGCCGCCGGCCTGCGTCCAGGCGATGCAGACGGCGACGGTGACAATCGAGACGCAGAAGGTCGCGAAGAGCACGACCGCGGTCCTCTGGTACGGCCTCTTCACGGCGTCCGCCACGGCGCCAGAGTAGGACTGGTACGCGGCCAGGACGACGCCGAGGAAGACGAGCTCAAACCCCGCGAGCGCGGTCGAGGCCCCGAGGATGGCGAGGACGACGTCCTTGGCATCGATCAACCTGCCGCAAGGATAAAAAAGTAGGCCCGGTCGCCCGTCTATAGAAAGTGAGAGGCCCGGTTGCCCGGGCCTCTCGCCTGGAGGGGCTCACGCCCCCACCCCTGATTTGCGCGGGCCGCTAGCAGCCCGGCGCCGGCTGGTGAAAGGTCGCCAGTTGGTTCAGGTCGCCCATCAGCGTGAAGCGGCTGCCGCCCGACTGGCTCGCCTGCGTGGCGGGCGCCGAGCGCATGAACCAGGGCAGCAGCGCCTCCTCGGACAGGTGGAACTGGTGGTCGGCCGCAAACTTGCTCTGGTCCCAAGTGGTGTTGACGCCCAGCGTGAAACCGAGATTGACGACAGGGTCGGCGGTTTCGAACTCGTTGCTGCAGCCGTACTGCGGCGCCGCGGCCGACGTCCAGGGCTGAACCGTGTTGTCGGCGAAGGGGTTGTTGGCCCACTCCATCAGCTCGTGGCTGATGCTGTAGACGTCCTGCTCGAACCACTGCGTCTTTGAGCTGAGGAAGCCGGCGCTCAGCCACGACGCCCACGCGAATGTCTGCACCTGCTGGTTGCCGTTGCCGTGCGCGGAGCCGTTGCTCGTCGGCGAAGCGGCGTTGCCGGCGCCGTGGCCGCCCATCGAGCAGCAGTTCGCCGGGGTGCCGTCGTAGAGCAGCACATCGTAGGTGACGAAAAGCGCAAGCCTGGTCGGGTCGAGGTGGCGGCGCCCTAGCTGGTTCTGGATCCGGGTCGAGAACCAGTGCTGGTCGACGTACGCGAAGGTGACGCCAGTGAACGGGTTGGTCATCGTCGTGCCGTGGTCGCTCGAGACGTCGATCACGGCGGGGTCAAGCACCGTCGGGTCGAGGACGAGGTGGTACGTGGTACCGACGGCGTCGAACTGAGCGCGCATGGCGGCGTCGACGTACTGCACGCCGGTGTTGCCCGCCGAAAGCGGTCCGCCGGTTTTGCCGCGCCCGCCGGTCGGGGTCGATACGCGCATGGTGCTCGTGTAGTTGCCGGCCGTGAACAGCGGGGAGGCAAGCACGCCTCCGGCGATGCCGGAGCCGTTGAAAGCCATGCCATTCACCGTCAGATCGACCGGGATGATGTCGACCCCGACAACCGCCGAGCCACCGGTGCTCGGGTCTGCGCCGACGATGTTGTAGCGGTAGGTGACGCCGTCAGCGCCGTTCGGGGTCTGGCCCGACCAGTGGCGGACGGTGTTGGGCGAGCCGAGCGGCGCCGCGCCGCCGAAGTTGGTGGTCGAGGTCGCCAGCCCGACGCCGGGGTTGTCCGGGACGTCCGCGTTCGGGTCGTCGTCCGCGAGGACGCCGATCGAGGCGACCAGCAACGCCGCCACGGCGGCGCCAAAGGCACCAAAAGAGACGCGAAAACCACGGGTCGGCGTGCGCAAGCGGCCCACTTCAGAACACCCCTTCTGACGGCAATCTCGCCTTGAACGGCGGGCTGGTTTGGATAGTAGCGAGGGCCAGAACGCGTTCCACAAATTAACGAAAGATTCTTTGCGCGGAGATGGATTTGAGCAGTTTTGGGTCGAAATTGAAGAAACCGCGGGCCGCCCTGGCGCTTTGGTAGGCGGCGGAAGCCGGGACCAAAGCCGCCCCATCGTAGGGAGCCGGCTCGAGTCCGGCAACGGCGAGATCGTTAAGAAATGAGAAAGGCCCGGGCTCCGGCCCGGGCCTTGCTCGAAGTTGTGGCTCCGTCAGCTCGCCGGGGTCACCTCGGTGATCCGGGTGTCCCAGTTGGCCAGGATGCTGCGCGTGCCGCCGCAGCTCCCGCCGGTCGCGAGGTAGGTGCTCAGATTGCACGTCTGTCCGATGTACTCGGATGCGATCCAGATGTTGCCCCCGTCGACAACCGCCGCGCCGTAGTCGCCCCAGCGGGGCCGGGCGGGGTTCGGAGCGTTGAAGATCGCGTAGCCGGTGAAGCCGTCGGCCGGGCCGATGCCCGTCGCGGCGACCTGGACCGGACCGGTCCCGCTCGCGTCGATGGACGCGAACGCGGCGCTTGGGTAGAAGTCGCGGCCGACGAGCGTGAACGCCATCACGCCCTTGCCGCTTGGCGTCACCGCGATCGCCGGATACGTGACGTTGTTCTGGCTGACGGCCAGGTAGCCGCTGTTCACCAGCGAACCGCCGCCGGCAGGATTGACGACGAACCACTCGATCCCGGCGCGCGTGTTGGCCGAGGAGTTGACCGCCGTGTCGAGCGCGCCCCACAGCCGTCCGTCCGCGTAGACGACCTGCTGCATTCGCGTGTCGTTGCTGTCAAGCGCGTACTCGTGGTTCGGAGCGAACGGGTCCGTATTCCCTGGCCCGAGCAGGTTCGGGGCGCAGGACTTCTTGTTGAGGCAGTCGGCGACCGGTGTGTTTCCGGCCGGCTGCTCCGAGCCGGCGGGTACGACGTAGAGCCCGACCCCAAGCGCCTTGTGGCTCAGGGCGAGCGCGGGCGTCGAGTTGAGCGAGGCGGTGTTGCCAAGCGTCCACACGAGGATCTGCGTCGAGCTTCGAGGCCCGACCTGCGAGCCGTCACCGTGCGCCTCGTCCGCCGCGGTGGAGCTGAGGAAGTATTCGGTGCCGCGAGCGAACATCGCCGCGGGCGCCGTCGCCGGCCACAGCGTGAACCCGCTGTTGCCTCCGACCGTGCCGTGAGTGTCGATCTGGGTCACACCGACGGTGCTCGCGCCGGCTGCCAGGGCCGCCTTCGAGAACGCGTACAGCTGGGCGCCCCAGAAGGTGTTGCCGAAGAACGAGTACTCGTTGGTGGTCAGGTAGATGCCGTTGGCGTCAGCGCCGAGGTGCGGGTAGTCGCCAAGGCACGCGTTCGGGTAGGTCGGCGGCTGGACGAAGTTGCCGAACAGCGGCGGGTTGAGGCCGACGCATCCGTGCGTGGGGGTGCCGAAGTTGCCGTCGTCCTGGACCTGCACGCGGTAGATGTTCCATGCCCCTGTCGGGTCGCCGGTCTGGCTGACGGCGAGGTCGAGGTGGTTCTGGCCGGTGAAGTCACCCGTGTCAGGAAAGACCTCGAGCGTCAGCACGTCGGCGAACCATCGATTGGTCTGCACGTCGTACCAGCAGCTGGGGTCGGTGACGAACGGGCCTTCCAACCCGGTCGTGCGGTCGAACTGCGCGGCGTAGCCGAAGAAAGTGTTGAGGGCTTCGGTGCCCTTCACGGTGCCGCCGCTGGGCGAGTAGATCTTCATGACGTCGTTGATGATCTCCATCTCGACGCCGTTGCCGGCGCACAGCCCCTGGTCGGGTGGCTCCAGTGAGAACTGGTTACCGCCGTTGGCCAGGCGCTGGTTGCGGTGATTCAAGCCGTCGAAGCTGGTCTGCACGGCGAGCGGCCCGGTGCTGCCCACGCCGACGCCAGCGGCGACCGGGGCGAGCGGGACGCCGGCCGCGGTGTGCTCGATCGAGCGGCTCCGGTTGACGCCGTTGTTGTTGTGCGAGCTGGCGTTGCCGCCCGCGTCGGTCAGTGCGGGGCCGAGCTCCGGCTGCCCGAAGGCGTCCGTGCCGTCCGCCGACGGCGCGAAATGCGTGGTCCCTGACGAGGTCACCTGCCGGGTCGACCCGGCGGCACCTCCGGTCGCGCCCGCGGCCGGCGCGAAGGCGATGGAGGCGGCGAACAGCGTCGCCGTCAGGCCGACGATGGAAATCGTGGTCGTGCGATGTCGCATTGATCCTCCCTTGATTGCTAGTGCCCGGATGGCAACAGCCCCGCCACCCCTCTGCGAGGTCTAGAAACACTAGCGCCTTAAGGTTCTGTGCGCAATTAATGAAGTCGGCGGGTCATCCGAGCCTTTCGCTACGCTGGGTCGGCCGGCGCCGCCGTAGCTCAATTGGCAGAGCAGCTGTTTTGTAAACAGCAGGTTACGGGTTCGATTCCTGTCGGCGGCTCCAGGGCGCTGTGCAAGTTCGGCTGACACATCCCGGACCGCCGGCTGACGTGTCACAGAACTTCGGCAGATGTGTCACACCTACTCCGGTACCTCCGGCAAGTGCATGCACCTGTCGGGGGTTGGTCCGCGGAGCACCCGGCAAATGTATGCACTTGCGGGGTGCGTCCGCGACAGTCGAAGGGAGGTGCGATGATCGCTGGCGGAGGGATGAGACTTGAACGCATCGGAAAGGGCTGAGCTGATCGCCAGGTATCGCGACGGATACCGCGCCTTCATGGACGCGCTCGAGGGCCTGTCGGAGGAGGAGCTCGACCGCGCGCCCGAGGGCGAATGGACGCCACGGGAGATCGCGCACCACCTCGCCGACGCCGAGATGATCGGAGCCGAGCGGATTCGCCGTCTGCTGTCCGAGCCCGACGCGCAGATCCAGGGTTACGACGAGAAGGAGTTCGCCCACCTCGCGATGCGAAGGCCGATCGAACCATCCCTGATCGCGCTCCAGGGCGCGCGGGAGACCACCGTGCAGATCCTCGAGCGGATGACGGACGACGACTGGAAGCGCGCCGGCACACATTCCGAGCGCGGCCGCTACACCGTGGAGGACTGGCTCACGGTGTACGCCTCCCACGCCCACGACCACGCGGAGCAGATCCGCCGCGTGCGCGGGAGGGGATGACGGTGGCGACGACACAGTCTCTGCTCGACGCCGCGGTCAACCTCGCGCGCAGCCGGCGCAAGCAGGACCTCGACGACCTGGTCGAGGAGCTGCGCATCCCGTCGATCAGCACGCTGCCCGAAAGGCGCGACGACTGCCTGCGCTGCGCCCGCTGGCTCAGCGACCGGTTTGCCGCCATGGACATGAAGACCGAGATCATCGACGTCCGCGAGGGCGGGCTCCCGGTCGTCATGGCCGAAT
Source organism: uncultured Actinomycetes bacterium (assembly GCA_964461175.1). Lineage (GTDB taxonomy): Bacteria > Chloroflexota > Dormibacteria > Dormibacterales > Dormibacteraceae > 40CM-4-65-16. The sequence goes on from CAYWTI010000216.1 coordinate 29,870, forward strand.
GGAATGGACGGCCGGGCAAGCCTCACCTCACGATCTACGGCCACTACGACGTCCAGCCGGTCGACCCGGTGGACGAGTGGAAGACACCGCCCTTCGAGCCATCCGTCCGCGACGGCCACCTTTACGCGCGAGGCGCCGCGGACAACAAGGGCAACCACATGGCGACGGTGAAGGCCGTCGAGCACCTCTTCGCCTCCGGCGGGTCGCCGGTGAACCTGCGGTTCCTCATCGAGGGCGAGGAGGAGATCACGGGGCCATCGCTGCCGCAGTTCCTGCGCGAGCGCGGATCCTCGCTCAAGACGGATTCGGTCCTGGTGTGGGACAGCAGCATGGATGAGGACGGCTCGCCGACGCTCGCCACCGCGCTGCGCGGCCTCCTCTACACGGAGCTGCGCGCGAGGGGCCCGGCGGTGGACCTGCACTCGGGCACTTTTGGCGGCGTGGCGCCGAACCCGATCAACACCCTCGCCAGGATCATCGGCGAGCTGAAAGGTCGGGACGGCCACGTCACCGTGCCCGGTTTCTACGACGACGTCCGCGACCCGAGCGCGGAGGAGCTGGCCGCGTGGAAGACGAAGGACGCGGCCTACGTCAAGGACGTCCTGCACATGACCGGCGCGAAAGCGCTCGAGGGCGAGGAGCGCTACATCGCGCTCGCCCGCGCCGGCAGCCGCCCGACGCTCGACGCGAACGGTTTCGCCGGCGGATTCACGGGCAAGGGCGCCAAGACGGTGATTCCCGCCGAGGCGATGGCGAAGGTCAGCATGCGGCTCGTGCCGGACCAGGACTGGAAGAAGATCCTCGAATCGTTCCGTGCGTACGTCGCCTCGTTGACGACGCCGGGCGTCTCGGTCTCGGTCTCAGTCCTCGGCTCGGCGCCACCGGTGCTGTGCCCGATCGACCACGACGCGGCGAGGGCGCTGCGGGCGGCCTACGCCGCCGCGTTCGGGAAGCAGACGACGCCCGTTCGCGTGGGCGGCTCGATCCCGGTGGCGGTCGACTTCCAGGAAGCGGTCGGGGCCCCGCTCGTGATCAGCGGCATCGCCCAGGCCGACTGCGCGATCCACTCGCCGAACGAGCACCTCCTGATCGACAACTACCACCGCGGTATCGAGGCCGTGATCCGGTTCATCTGCGGCCTGGCCGACGGCGCGTAACCACTTCACGTATCGGAAGGCGGAAATCACCCCTTCCGACCGACGGGCCTCCGCGACTCTCTCGCGGAGGCCCTCTTCTTCTCAGATCGGGATGAGCTCGAACGCGGCGGTCTCGCCCTTCGTCAGCGGCTCGCCAGGCGCAGACGGCTTGACGTAGCTCCCGTACTTGTCGCGGGCGAGGTGCGACGCCCGCCGGGCCTCTTCGGGGTCTGTGAGGTGCCGGGGTTGCACCCGGACCGCCTCACCGCCGAGGTGGATCGTGGCCTCGCCTTTGGTAACGAGGTTCTGCGGCCAATCCCTCCCCATACCTTCGCCGGAGCGGATGAAGATGCGCTCGCCGTCGGTCGCGACCCAGATCGTCACGTCGTGTCGCTTGCCTGTCTTGCGGCCGGTCGTAGTCAGCGTCACCTCGTGGTCGCGCGCGGCGGCGTCGAGCGCGGCGCGGCTGAACCGCATGCTCAATCCGCTACCATCCGCGCCGCGATGAAGGCAGTCGCGGGGTTCGGGGTCGCCATGGTCGTGGGGGTGGTTGGGGTGGGAGCATCTCTCCTTTATATGTCAGGCGGCACCGTGGCATTCCGGCCGCTGGCGCACGTCGGAGGCCGGCCGGTTTCATCCGCGGCCGGTCCGGTCCTCGACAACCAGGATCACCTCTACGTCCTCGACGGTTGGGGTGGTGTCCACCCCGTCGGCGCCGCCGCGCAGCTCGCGACCACGGCGTCGTGGCCGGACAAGGACATCGCGTTCAGCCTGGCGCTGTTCCCGGACGGGACGGGCGGCTACGTGCTGGACGGGTGGGGCAAGCTGCATCCGGTCGGCGACGCGACGGCCGTCGACAGTGGCGTCTACTGGCCGGGCTGGATCGGCGCGCGCCAGGTCGCGATGGCGCCGTGGTCTTCGCGCTCGGCGCCCGCGGGCTACATCCTCGACGCCGACGGCGGCATCCATGCCTTTGGCGGCGCGCCGGCGGTGCATGGCAACGCGACGTGGCCGGCGACGGGTATCGCGAGGGCACTGGTGCTTTCGCCCTCGAGCACACCGGCGTCGGTTTCCGGCTACACGCTCGACGGCTTTGGCGGGGTGCACGCGTTCGGTGGCGCTCCGCCGGTGATCGGGAACACGCGCTTCGACGGCGATATGGCGCGCGGCCTGGTGGTCCTGCCCGCGCACGGCTTCCTCGTCGACGGCTACACGCTCGATTACTCAGGCGGCATCCACCCATTCGGCGGCGCGCCGGCCGTGGCCGCGAGCGCCTCGTGGCCCGGCCGCGATATGGCGGACTCGCTCGTGGAGTGGACGGCTGCCCCGGCAGGGGCGCCCGGCGGATGGGTGCTCGACCGCGAGGGCGGCGTGCACGCGTTCGGGAGCGCGCCGGCCGAGGCGCCGACGGTGACGTGGCCCGGGTGGGACATTGCTCGCGGCCTGGTGGGAGGGGGCAGCGGTGCCGGCGCCGGAAGCACCGAGCGCCTCATCCTCGACCCGCAGCCATCGGGCGATGCGTGGGGCGCGTACTTCAACCAGCGCGACACGCGGTGGGCGCTCGCGCAGGTCGGCGGCACGTTCCCGATGTGGAAGATCGGGTGCCTCGTCTCCGACGTGGCGATGGTGTACGCGCATTTCGGGTTCGGGTCTGTGTCCCCGGCGTGGGTCGCAGGCCACGCGGGGTGGTTTGACGGGAGCGGGTCGATGTTCAACTCGGCGCTGAACATTCCCGGGCACACGACGACGATCGTGCGGGATCCGTCGGCGGCGTGGATCCAGGGTCAGCTCGCGGCCGGGCGGCCGGTGATCGTGGGCATGAACCTGCCCAGCGGCGGAACGCATTTCATCACCCTGACCGGGCTCAACGGAGCGAGCGACTACTGGGTCAACGACCCGTGGGAGCAGCACGCGATGCACGTGCCGTTCTCGGGGGATTGGTTCACCCGGGGGCCGATCTTCGAGGGGATCGCGTTCGCTTAGGGGCGCGCGATTTGATCAAATCGCGCTTCGAAGTGCGCTGAACCGCGTGCGATTTGATCAAAACGCGGGCTTAACGGGCTGGGTTCACTTCGCGATCGGGCTGCCGCATCGTTTCGGTTGTGGACCGATGGGACGTTCTGGCGTCGTGGAGGGAGCGGTTACCAGGCGATGCTGTGTTCGCGGGCTGCACGGCGGCGTGGATGCACGGCCTCGACTGCGACATTGTCCCTATTGAGATCGCCGTCCCGCTCACCAGCGGAGTTCGCTGCCGCGAAGGCTTGCACGTCCGGCATCTGACCTTCGAAGCGGGCGATGTCACGACGATCAAGAACACACCGGTCACCGCGCTACACCGCACGCTGCGCGACCTTTGCGTACGCAAGCCGCGGGTGGAAGCTCTCGCCGTGATCGATATGGCGATTCGTTGCCGGAGGACGAGCAAAGGAGCACTGCGGACCTACGTCGCGGGTGTGACCGGCCGCCCTGGCGCGAAACGCCTCCGCCGGCTCGTTGAAGTCGCCGAACCTGCCGAATCGCCGATGGAAACGAGACTTCGCTGGTTGCTGCTTCGGCGGGGAATGCCCCGACCCGAGGTCCAGGCGGACCTCCACGACAAATCCGGTTCTTTCGTCGGCCGCGCCGACCTCTACTATCGCGCCCAGCGCATCGTGGTCGAGTTCGATGGCGGCAACCATCGTGACCGGCTGGTGAGCGACGAC
>CAYWTI010000217.1:0-6857 GCA_964461175.1 uncultured Actinomycetes bacterium
GAACGCCACGCCCGCGTCGCGCTCGGTCCGCGCGTCGTAGGTGGTGATGTCGCGGTCCCCCAGCAGGACGCGGCCGCCGCTCACATGGCGCGTGCCGGCGAGCACCTCCATGAGCTCGCTCTGGCCGTTGCCCTCGACCCCCGCGATGCCGAGGATCTCGCCCTGCCGGAGCTCGAACGACACTCCACGCAGCGCCGGGACGCCGCGGTCAGAGTTTGCGGTCACGTTCTCCACGCGCATCACCACCTCGCCCGGGCGCGCGGGCTTCTTGTCGACGCGGAGCAGGACCTCGCGGCCGACCATCATGGTCGCGATCTCTTCCTCGTTGGTGTCCTTGGTGACCAGGTGGCCGACGACCTTGCCCCGGCGCATGACGGTGATCCGGTCGGAGATCTCGAGGACCTCCTTGAGCTTGTGGCTGATGAAGATGATCGTCTTGCCGCCCTTGACCAGGTCGCGGAGGACGGCGAACAGCTCCTTGCTCTCCTGCGGCGTGAGCACGCCGGTCGGCTCGTCCAGGATCAGGATCTCAGCCCCGCGGTAGAGCACCTTGACGATCTCCGCACGCTGCTGGAGGCCGACCGGCAGGTCGCCCATGCGGGCGTCAGGGTCGAGGGCGAGGCCGTAGCGCTTCGTGAGGTCGTTGATCAGCTTGCGCGCGCGCGGCCGGTTGTAGAAGCCAATGCCGTCGACCGGCTCGCGCCCGAGCATGATGTTCTCGCCAACCGAGAAAACGGGGATGAGCATGAAGTGCTGGTGCACCATGCCGATCCCCAGCGCGATCGCGTCGCGCGGCCCCGTCATCTGGACAGGCTTGCCGTTGACCATGATCTCGCCCGAGTCGGGGTGGATGAGCCCGTAGAGGATGTTCATCAACGTCGATTTGCCGGCCCCGTTCTCGCCGACCAGCGCGTGGATCTCGCCCGCGGCGACCTCGAAGTCGACATGGTCGTTCGCGCGCACGCCGGGGAACTGCTTCGTGATCCCACGCATGTGCACCGCGAGGCGTGCCTCGCTCATTCCGAACCCGGCACGTACGGGAGGCCGTCGGCGGCGGGAGGAGTGCTCCGCCCGACGAGTCCCGCAAGCACGATCAACGTGAGGACGTACGGCAGCATGCTCAGTAGGTACGGCGAGATGTGGATGAACGAGTTGTTGTCGTAGATGGCCTGGCCGAGCCCGAAGATCAGGCAGGCGATGAACGCTCCGAACGGCGTCCACTTGCCGAAGATCATCGCCGCGAGCGCGATGTAGCCGCGGCCACCGGTCATGTTGGGCACGAACGTGTTCGAGATGCCGATGGCGAGGAACGCGCCTGAGAGCCCGGACAGGAGGCCGCTGGTGATGACGGCCCCGTAGCGGATCGCGAACACGTTCAGGCCGGCGGTGTCTGCCGCCGACGGGTGCTCACCGACGGCTCGGATGCGCAGGCCCAGGCGGGTCCGGAACAGGACGATGTGGGTCGCGACGAGCAGGATCAGCGCGATGTAGACGACTACGTTCTGGTCGAAGATCACGGTGCCGAAGAACGGGATCTGGTCGAGGCCGTGGATGTCGATGTACGGCAGGCCTTCGGTGGGACCGATGTGGCCGATGTCCTGGAAGCCGTAGATGCGGTTGACGAGGAACACCGTCAGGCCGGCAGCGAAGATGTTGATGGCGATGCCGCTGACGATCTGGTCGGCGCGGAACTGGATCGAGACGCCGGCGTGGATCAATGCCATGAGGCCGCCGGCGATCATCGCGACCAGCGTCGCCAGCCACGGGTTGTGCCACAGCAGATCGGCGACCACCGCGAAGAACGCGCCGGTCAGCATCATGCCCTCCATGGCGATGTTGGTCACCCCGCTGCGTTCGGAGATCGTGCCGCCGAGCGCCGGCAGCAGCAGCAGCACGGCGGCGGTCAGCGTGGCCTGCCACAGGTTGGCGGTGAGAAGGAGATGGCCGATGTCGCCGAGGGCGCTCATGAGGGCTCCGAGGGCTTGGCCGGTTCGGCCATCAGCCCGGCCGAGGGTGGCACGTCCGTGGGCGCCTCCACCGCGGCCCCTCGGCCGAACGGCAGCCCGCGCCGGATCGCCCCGACGAAGTTCGCCGCGATGCTGAAGAGGATGAGCGCCTGAAGAACGAGGACGAGGTTGCTAGAGATGCCCGCGTCGCTCTGCATGATCGCCCCGCCGCTGTGCAGGGCGCCGAAGAGCAGCGCCGCCAGGACGATCCCCACCGCGCTGCCGAGGCCGAGCAGGGCGACGGCGATCGCGTCGAACCCGGTCGTGTCGCTGAAGTATTTGTCGGTCAGGTTGTGGTCGACGCCGGCGATCTGCACGGCCCCCGCAAGGCCTGCGAACGCGCCGGCGACGAGCATCGTCAGGATGATCGTGCGGCGCACGCTCACGCCTGCGTAGCGCGCGGCCTTCTGGCTCTGGCCGACGGCGCGGACCTCGTAGCCGAACGCCATCCGCCACAACAGGAAGGCGAACACCGCGGCCGCGGCCAAGGCGATGAACAGCCCGGTGTGGACCCGGAAGACGCTGGCAGGCAGGTCGAACACGATGAGCGAGTTGGACGCCGGAAGGAGCGTCGGCAGGTGTGCGTTCTGGCCGATGGGCAATGAACGTGAGGTGCCGGGCGCCAGCTGTAGCGGCCCACCGATGATCAGGTAGCGGACGAGCCAGAGCGCGACGTAGTTGAGCATGATCGTCGTCACCACCTCGTGGGCCCCGACCGTCGCCTTGAGGACGCCGGCGATTCCGGCCCAGAAAGCGCCGGCGAGCATGCCGCCGATGAGCACCATGGGCAGGAGGATCACCGCCGGCAGGCTCGCGAACTTGATCCCGATCGCGCAGCACGCGACGGAGCCGGCCAGCAGCTGGCCCTCGGCGCCGATGTTGAAGAGGTTGGCGCGGAAGGGGAGAGCGACGGCAATCCCGGTGGTCACGAGCGGGATGAAGAAGACGATCGTGTTCGAGATCTGGAGCGCGGGGTTCTCACCCTGCGTGCACGCGATGCCCAGGCCGCCGCACATCAGGCCCGAGTAAGCGGCGAGGGGGTTGGCGCCGGTCGCGGCGCAGATGACGGCCCCGATGACGAACGCAAAGAGGACCGAGCCCAGGGGCATGCCGAGCCCGGCGAGGCGGCGGGCGGCCGCCGGCAGGCCGGGAGGTCGGGGGCGGGCGCTGCGCGCACCCGCCCCCATCGCGGTCGCTATGCGGGGATGTCCGCCGGCGGCGTCAGGGTGCCGTCGTGGATCTCGCCCTGGATCTTGTCCAGCTCCGTCTTGAGGTCCGGCGGCAGGTCGAAGTTGTCGACCGCGTAGCCGGCGCCCTGGTTGGCGATGCTGAACGTCAGCGCGCCACCCTGGAACTGGTTGTTGACGACGTCCTTGATCGCGGTGTAGGTCGCGACGTCGACCTTCTTGAGCGCGCTCGCGATGACCGATGGGCTCGCGTCCTTCTGGTCTGCGTCGACTCCGATGCTGTAGACGCCCGCGTCGTTGGCCGCCTGCAGGACGCCGAGGCCGCATCCGCCGGCGACCTGGAACTCGATGTCAGAGCCACCGTTGATCTGGCTCTGCGCGGGGCCCTTGCACTTGGACGGGTCGCTGAATTCGTTCGAATACCCGATCAGGACCTTGATCGACGGGTCCTCCATCGTCGCCGCCCACTTGTAGCCGGCGATGTAGTGGTTGACCGGCGGGATGCTGACGCCGCCGATCGCTCCGATGATGTGCTTGTTCTTCTTCGCCTTGCCGTTCTTCTCGAGCCAGCCGGCCATCACGCCCACCATCGCGCCCGCGTCCTGCTCCTTGAAGAAGAGGGAGACCACGTTGGGGTGCTTCAGGTCGTTGCCCTTCGCATCGGTCCCCGCGCCGTCGATGATCGCGAAGTGGACGTTCGGGAACTGCCCCGACACGGTGCCGATGGCCTCCTGCATGAGGAAGCCGACCCCGATCACGAGGTCGTAGTTCTTGGTCGCGAAGTCGGTGAGGTTCGGGATGTAGTCGTCGCCGCTCTTCGACTCCTTGACGTCGCCCTGGATGTGGAAGTCGGTCTTGGCCTTCTCGAGGCCGACGTCCGCCAGGTGGTTGAAGCTCTTGTCGTTGAGGCCACCGATGTCGGTGACCAGGCCGACCTTGTAGGTCTTGGTCGGCGTGGTGCCCGCGGAGCCGCCTCCCGATGTGCCTCCGCAAGCCACCGCGAAGACCATCGTCGCGGCCACCCAACCCAGGAATCTAAGGCGCTTATGACCCATCCTCATCGCTCCATTCAGAACACGTTCGGACGCGTTGCGGCCACAATTCCGCTCGATCGCGCGGATTGTACACCCGCCTACGATTGCCTCCGGTGAACGCCCTCGAGGTCATCGGCCGCAAGCGAGACGGGCTCGAGCACACGCCCGAAGAGATCCAATTTCTGCTCACCGGCTACGTCGCCGGCGACATCGCCGACTACCAGATGTCCGCCTGGCTGATGGCGGTCTGCACGCGCGGGATGAGCGCCGCGGAGACGCTCGCGCTGACACAGGCGATGGTCGCCAGCGGCGAGGTCCTCGACCTCAGCGCGATCCCGGGCATCAAGGTCGACAAGCACTCGACCGGAGGCGTGGGCGACAAGGTCACCCTCGTCGCGGGCCCGCTGGCGGCCGCGTGCGGCGTGGTCGTGCCCAAGCTCAGCGGCCGCGCGCTCGCCCACACCGGGGGCACGCTCGACAAGCTCGAGTCGGTGCCGGGCGTGACGGTCGACCTCGACCCCGAGTGGTTCATCCGCCAGGTGCGCGAGATCGGGATCGCCGTCGCGGCACAGTCGCCGCGCATGGTCCCCGCCGACAAGCTGCTGTACGCCCTGCGCGACGTGACGGCGACCGTGCCGTCGATGCCGCTCATCGCCTCCAGCGTGATGTCGAAGAAGATCGCCGCGGGCGCGGACGCGATCGTGCTCGACGTCAAGTTCGGCCGAGGCGCGTTCATGCCAGACGTCGCGGCCGCGGAGGATCTCGCGCGCGAGATGGTCACCCTCGGCGAGGGCGCGGGGCGCCGCACGGTCGCGCTCGTGACGGCGATGGACAACCCGCTCGGCCGCTGCGTCGGCAACGCGCTCGAGGTCCGGGAGGCGCTGGACGTGCTCGCCGGCGAGGGCGACGACGAGCTGATCGAGGTTTGCGTGAGGGTCACACGTGAGATGTGCGCGGTCGCGGGCGTCGAGGCCGCCGTCGAGCAGGTCCTGCGCTCGGGCGCGGGGCGCGAGAAGTTCGAGGCGATGCTGGCGGCGCAGGGCGGCCACCTGGAACGGGGCCTGCCGGAGGCGCCGGTGAAGATGGCATTGACGGCTGGCCGCAGCGGACACGTGGACGGCATCGACGCGCTCGAGATCGGGCTGGCGGGGATCGAGCTCGGCGCCGGTCGCGTCCGCAAGGAGGACCGCATCGATCCCGCCGCGGGATTCGTCATCGAGGCGCAGGTGGGCGCGCGCGTGGCGCAGGGCGACACGCTGGTCACGGTGCACGCCCATTCGCGCGAGCTGGCGGAGCGCGTGGCGCCGCGCCTTCGCAACGCGTGGAGGATCGTCGATCACGATGTTCGCCGTCCGCCGCATGTGCTCGCCCGGGTCGACAAAGACGGGGTCACCAGAGCGGACTAACATTCGCCCGATGGCGAATCCGAAGGTCGAGAAGAAGTACCACATCGGCCTGTCGCGCGAGGACGTCGGCGACTACGTGCTCGCCCCAGGCGACCCCTTCCGGACGCCGCTGATCGCAAAGCATCTCGACGGCGCGAAAGAGGTCGCGTTCAGCCGCGAGTACCGGACGTTCACCGGCACGGTGGACGGCGTGAAGGTGTCCGCGATGTCGACCGGCATGGGCGGCCCGTCGGTCGCGATCGGCCTCGAGGAGCTGCGCGAGCTGGGCGTGCACACGGTGCTTCGGGTCGGGACATGCGGGGCGCTACAGCCCGAGGTGAAGATGGGCGACCTCGTGATCGCCTACGCGGCGGTGCGGAGCGAAGGCACGCCCGACGGGTATGTGCCGAAGGAGTACCCCGCCGTGGCCTCGCTCCACGTCGTCGAGGCGCTGCGCGACGCGGCCGAGGCGGCAGGAGTGCCGTACCACATCGGCGTGATGCGCTCGGTCGACGCGCTTTACTCGGACCTGGTGCCGGACCAGATGCCGCGGCGCGACCTGCGCGCCGAGCTCGACATGTGGACGCGCGCGGGCGTCATCGGCAACGACATGGAGACGTCGACCCTCTACGTCGTCGCCCGCCTGCGCAACATGCGTGCAGGGACCGTGTGCCTGTGCGTCGACGAGGTCGGCGCCGGCGAGATCCACCACCTCGACCCCTCGTACATGGACCGCATGCTCGGGGTCGCGGTCGACGCCATCCGCGGCCTCATCAAGCGCGACGCGCGCGACGCCCGTGCCGCTTCACGTAAGTAAGCACCCGCTCGTCGCCGACAGCCTGCGCGGGCTGCGCGACGTCAACACCGAGCCGGACGAGTTCCGCGCCCTCGCGCGCAAGGTGATCACGCTCCTGCTCTACGAGGCGACCGCCGACCTGCCGGCCCGCCGCGGCACTGTGCGGACGCCGCTCGCCGACGCCGACTCCATCGAGGTGGAGAAGGAGGTCGTCGCAATCCCCGTGTTGCGCGCCGGCCTCGGCCTGTTGGCGCCGGTCCTCGACCTGCTTCCGCGCGTGAGCGTGGGCTACATCGGTCTCGAGCGCGACGAGCACACCGCCGTCGCGCGCATCTACTACAACAAGCTGCCTCGCCTCGAGGGCAAGATCCCGCTCCTCCTCGACCCGATGCTCGCGACGGGCGGTTCGGCCGCCCAGGCGCTCGACATGATCAAGGAGGCGGGCGGCC
>CAYWTI010000218.1:0-1965 GCA_964461175.1 uncultured Actinomycetes bacterium
ACTCTCGAGGAGCGCCTCCCACTCACCGGGACCGCCGACCACCTGGTCAGCCAGGCGCTCTACTTCGACGACCCCGAAGGGAACGGCATCGAGGTCTACGCCGACCGCCCACGCTCCGAGTGGCAGTACCCGGACGGGCGCCTCAACATCGGCACGGTGCACCTGGACTTCGAGAGGCTCATGCGCATCGCCGCCCCGGCGGAGAAGAAGATGCCCGGCGGCACGGTCCTGGGCCACATGCACCTCAACGTGTCCGACCTCGACGTGAGCCAGGCGTTCTACGAGGGCCTGGGGATGGAGCTGATGGCCTCGGCGGGGCACGTGATGAGGTTCCTGAGCTGGGACGGCTACCACCACCATCTGGGCATCAACGTGCTCGAGGGTCACGGCGCTCCGCCGGTCGCCGAGCGCGTCCGGGGGCTCAGGTCGTTCGAGGTGGGGAGGATCGAGACCGAGCGCACCGACCCCCAGGGCGTGGTCTTGAAACCGGTCTAGAAATCCATCACGCCTGCTGGCGATTTGTCTGGTAACCCACCGGTTTCATTAGGTAGGTGTCCTTGAAAAATCGTCGTGTAGGCTATTCTGCCGCAGATGGCATACCCCTTCCTGGCGCTCCAGCTTGCCATCGACGTCGCTTTTGCCCTCCTGGCGGTGCGGACGATCGCCAGCTGGGTCCAGCACCCGGACAGGCGCCACGCCAACCTGGCGATCGCGCTCGTAGCGCTCGCAGTGATGATGCTGCTGGCCCCGTCCCTGGGCGGTTCGGGCCCAAGGGCGCAGGTCGTGACCGACGTCGCGGCCGCCGTCTTCCTGATCTCGGGTTACGGGCTGCTCTCGTTCAGGGACACCTTCGTCCCTTTCCGGCCCATGACCATGCGGCTGATCACGGCCGCGATCGTCGCCATCGGCGTCCTCGACATCGCCGTCCAGCTGCCGGCATCCCCTGACAGCCCGCACTCCCCGCTGCAGACGCTCGCGCTCGCCGCGACGCTCGCCATCTGGTCCTTCTGCATCCTCGAGCCGATAGTGACCTTCTGGACCGCGTCGCGAGGGCGTCCACCGGTCGAGAGCGCGCGACTGCGCGCCCTCAGCAGCGGCTACGCGGCGCTGCTTCTCGTCATCCTCGTCGGCACCCTCGCAGGCTCTTTCAGCGACGGCATCCAGGCGACGATCGAGGTCGTCGCCCTTCTCATCGTGCCGGTGCTCTACGTCGCGTTCTTCCCGCCGGTGTGGCTGCGACGCATCTGGAGGCAGCCCGAGGAGGACCAGTTCCGCCTCGCCCTCCACGACCTCCTCATGTACAGCCCCGACCGCGAGACGCTCGCCGACCGCGCGCTGATGTGGGCCGAGCGGCTGATCGGTGGCGACGCGTCGTACGTCGTCGACTCGGGGGGCGCGGTCCTGGCCGCGCGCGGCGTCACGCGCGACGAGGCGCTTGCGATGAGCGAGCAGCCAGGGATGCGCGGGCCGGGCGGAAAGAGCAACGGTCAGGCGCCGTGGCGGTCGGGCAAGACCGTGGTCGTGCCGCTCGACCTCGCCCGCGGGCGCGGCGCGCTGGCGATCGTGACCGGGCGCCTCAGCCCCATGTTCGGCGACGACGAGATCGGCCGGCTGCAGCAGTACGCGGCCAGCATCGCCGCCGGCCTCGACCGCGTGACCCTCAATGAGAAGGTCGCCGCGCTCGAGCGCGCGAAGACCGAATTCCTCAGCGTCGCGTCACACGAGCTTCGCGGGCCGATGACGGTGATCAAGGGCTACCTGACGATGCTGGAGGCCGGCGCGCTCGGCGACCTCTCGCCGAAGGCGCAGTCGGTCCTGCCTCTGCTCATCTCGAAATCGGACGAGATCAACTGGATGGTCGAGCAGATGATTGAGGCTTCCAGGCTCGAGGAAGGCCGGCTCGCGCTGAAGCGACACCGCGCCGACATCGTCGAGCTCACGGAGTCGGCAGTCGACGGCCTGCGC
>CAYWTI010000219.1:0-8513 GCA_964461175.1 uncultured Actinomycetes bacterium
AGGGCGGACTTGCCCATTCTAGGGGTGCCTTTCTGCCCAATACAACCCCAATTCAAACCGAATTCAAGAAACGGCGCCGAAATCGCGTGGAAAAACGGACCAGAAAGCCGCCTCGAATGGACGTTTTGTGTCCTCATTGAAAAGAACGAAGCGAATCTCTGTTGCCTGCCAACCAAGGTCCAACGCAGCGCGCAGAGACTCCGCCATCACGCGCGCGCACTCATCGATGGGAAAGCCGGCGATGCCCGTCCCTACCGCCGGCACGGCCATCGTGCGCACGCCATGGTCACGCGCGAGCCGGAACACATCGTCCATCGACGAGCGCAGAGACTCGCGCGTCGTGCGGCCGCCGAGCGACATGCTCGCGGCGTGCAGCACGAAACGCGCGCGCAGGTTTCCAGCTCCGGTGATTGCCGCCTCGCCGACGCGAACCGGGCCGTGCGTGTCGCACTCGTCCTGGATCGACGGGCCGCCGGCGCGGCGGATCGCGCCCGCGACGCCCGCCCCGAGCATGAGGTCGTTGTTGGCAGCGTTGACGATGGCGTCGACCTCCTGCTCGACGATGTCGCCGCTGACGATCACGATGGTTGCCGAAGGCACGCCCACACCTCCTGCATCCGATCCTCGAGCATCGCCGGTGTCGCACGGGCGATGCCACGCACACCGACCGCCTCGATGGTGAGCGACGCGCACGCGACACCGCACACGAGCGCGTCCTGCAGCCCGGCGCGCTGCCCCCCCGTCATCAGCCAGCGCGCGAGCATTCCGCCCGCGAGCGCGTCGCCACCGCCCGTGGTGTCGAACGCGGGATGCTTCGGCAGCGCCGGCACGTGGATGCTGCCGTCGGACGTGTGCACCGTCACTCCCTTGGCCGCCTGCTTGATGACGAGGCCGTCGAGCCACCACTGACGGCGGAACTCCTCGGGATCACTCCCGCCGAGCGCCGCGTACTCGTCGGCGTTGCAGAAGTACCACGATGCTCGCCGCAGCACGTCCTTCGCTGCGGCGGTGTGCGCCTTCAGGTACGACAGCATCGCGTCCGCGGCCAGCAGCTTCGCGCCGTGCAGCTTGCGGATCGCGTCGATCTGGCGCTCGGGCGGCATCGAACCCACGAACGCCCAGCCGGCGAACTCCTTCGGCACATCCGGCTTCCAGCGCGTGTAGATCTTGTCCGAGCCGCCTAGGTCGATGTTCTCCCCTTCTTCCTGTCGCGCCTTCCAGCGATACGTCGGCGCCTCGAGGACGTGGACCAGGCTCGTGTCGATCGGCCGGCCCTCGAAGACCTTCGCGACCTTGTCGACCGCGTCCTGGCCCATCGGCGCGGACACCGTCACGGGAAGGAGCAGGCTCGCCGCGAGCGAGAAGTACACGGCGGAGCCGCCGAGCTCGTCCTTGACCTTGCCAAAAGGGCCCTCGCGGTCGTCGAGCGCAATCGAGCCGACGGCGAGCAGCTCGCCGGCGTCAGGCACGGCGCCCAGTCCCGCTTGACGCCGTCACGACGTGGCGCGCGTAGCGCAGCTTGTCGAGGAAATCGTCCGGGTCGCGATACTCCTCCATCTCCATCCAGCTCCGCCCGAGCTCTTCGGCAGAGTGCGAATCAGAGCCCGTCGCCGTGACCTTGCCCAGCTCCTCGGCGAGCCGCGCGGCCGCGCGATTCGCGTCGGCTTCGCACCACGGGTTGTACGTCTCGATGATGTCGATGCGTGGCGCCAGCTCCGCGATGCGGTGCTCGCTGTAGTGCGCGCGGTACCGATCCAGCGGGTGCGGGAGGTAGACGAGGCCGCCCATGCCGTGGATCAGGTCCATCGCCTCCTCCGGGGCGAGGAACGGAGGCACGCGGCTGGTGATGAACAGGCCGATCACCTCGCCCTCGAGCGTCTTCGCCTCCTCGCCGGCGATGGCGAGCTCCGGCGCCGTGCGGACGAAGCTGAGTGCGCCTTCGATCGTGTTGTGGTCGGTCAGCGCGAGCCGGTCGAGCCGGCATTCATGCGCGCGATCGATCAGCTCCTGCAGTGAGCTCTTGCCGTCGTGCGAGAAGTGCGAGTGAAGGTGAAGATCGACGCGCAGCATCCGCGCGTCGTCAGACCGTCGCGGCTTCTTCGAGCATGCGCGCGCGACGTCCGCCGAACAGCGGGATGACTCGCGCCGGGCGGCGGCTGATACACGCCTGCTCCATCAACGCTGCCTGGGCGTCGTAGATGATCTCCATCACCTGCTCGGGACGCCGCTCTCGACCGAGTCGAGCCGGCAGCTCGGGATGCGCGTGCCGCAGCACAGTCATGAGCCGCGGGATCAACCAGCCGGGGACGATACGCACCTGCTGGACGAGGCACTCCTCGACCCAGTAGAGAAGCTCGTCCGACTCGCGCAGCAGACGTCGTGGTGTCACCGCTCTCTTGCCGTGGCGATGCCAGCGCTGGATCCGCTCCTGCTCCTCGATCGTCTGCTGAAGCATGGGCCGCAACCCACTATATCAGCGGGCCGCCGCGACTCCAGCGCGTGTTGGATAGCACAACGTCCGCCATCCGTCGTCAGCGGGCACGAGGTGCACCTGGCGGTCGAACGACCACTCCTTCCACTGCTGGCGGACGCGATAACGCATCACCAGTCGCGCGACGTTGCTGTACGTCTGGTCGTGCAGCTGATCCGTCCACTCGTCGAGAAGAGTCACGCTCGCGACCTGCATGTCGAGGATCTCGAGCCATTCGTCCAGGCGCGGCATCTCGCGCACGAAGGTCTGGATCCCGCCCCACGCGCGCTGCGCGTCCTCGGCGAGCATCCCCCACATCTCGTCGAACCGGCCCTCGGCGTGCAGGCGCATGAAGCGCATCTCCGCGGTCGCCGGCGCCGGCGTGTGGTGCGGCTCCGCCTCTTCCCAGAAGACGCGATCGAACCAGCCGACGAGCGCCGCGACCGGGCGTGACCGCCGCAGCCGCTTGATCCACCTCTTGACCATTGCCGCTAGATGTTGTGTGATCTCCACAGACTGTATACAGAATGTGGACAACTGGCAAGGAGGGATCGCGAGGATGATCCGGATCGGTACGGCGGCCTGGCGCCTCGGACCCCGGCCTCAGACTCCGCTCAAGCGGCGGACGACATCGGCGACCTCCTCCAGCGGCACGCCGACCGGGCAGACCGCCGCGGCGGCCGCCAGGTCGGGCCTGCCCCCTGCCACGTCGGAGGAGACCTCGCCCAACCGCGCGTAGAGGCGCATATAAGAAGACGCGAGGTCCGGCAGCCGCGTCTGACCCGCGCGCCCGGCGGCCAGCGCGCACAGCCCGCAGTTGATGCACCTCGTCAGTCGTGGATGCCGAGCGCGCTCGTCCGGCGTCAGCGCGCGAATGCCGTCGGCGGCGTAGGTCTCGAGCAGCGCCCTGACCTGCGGACGCGGGCGCGATAGCCGGCGCCGCGTCAGGTGCATGCCGTACGCAAAAGCGAGCTTGGCGAGCGAGTCGGCGCGGCCCATATCTACCTGGTCTCCTCGTCCATCAGCCCGCGCATCGCGCCTTGTGCGAGCTCCTCCTGCGCCCATCCCGCGTGCGACAGGACCGGCGCGCGCCCGAGCCACGCGCTGCGGACGAATTCGCGCGCGGCGTCGAATCGCTGCGACGCGCTCCAGCCAAGCTCGCGGCCGACAACCTCGGACGCGCGAAGGATGCAGGCCGCGCCCGCGCACGGTCCCGCCGCGATGCCGACCCTCCGGAAGGCGTCGGCGAGCGAACGGACCTGCTCGTGTCGCGCCGCGTGGATGAGCTCGCCTTCGGTGACCGGCTCGCAGCGGCACAGGATGCGCGAGGTGTGGCCTTCGTCGAGCACCTTCTCGGCGTTGCTGCCGTGCCGCGACTGCAGCTTCATCGCCGCGAGCGCAGGGATGCCGCAGCGCGCGGCCAGCTCCGCCGGCGGCGTCACGTCGGACTCGTTGCCGGGCAGCGGCCGCGTCGCCGTCTGGCACGGCGACTGCTGGCCGAGCTTGCGGCACACCGCGTCAGAAGTCTCCTCGGCCATCAACCGGTACATCGAGAGCTTGCCGCCCGCGATGCTGATGAAGCCGTCGGCGCCCTGGCCCGAGTGGTCGATGACCTCGTAGCGCCGCGAGAGCTCGTCCTCGTAGCGCCGCCACTTGAAAAGCGTCGGGCGCACGCCGGTGGTCGTCCGCACGGGCCTGTAGTCGCGGATGGATGGGAAGACGCGCTCGAAGCCCTGCAGCAGGTAGTCGACCTCGTCCTGCAGCACGTCGACGGAATCGAGGTCGCCGTAGAAGTCGTCGTCGGTCGTGCCGAGGAGCGTGAACCCGCCGTGCGCCACCATCAGCAGGTCGCGGCCGTCGATCGATTCGGCGCTGATCGAGAAGTTGGAGATGCGGTGCGGGTAGACGATGTGGATGCCCTTCGCCGGGCGCAGGTCGACGTGCACGCCCGCCATCGCGGCCACCTCCGGCGACCATGGGCCGCTGGCGTTGACCACCACGCGCGCACGCGCTTCCGAGGTTTCGCCGTCGGGACCGCGGTAGCGCACGCCGATGACCTTGCCGCCGTCGCGGATCAGCTCGGTGACGCGCGTGTGGTTGAGCGCCCGCGCGCCATGCGCCACCGCGTCTTGCACGTTGGCGAAGACCAGGCGGTGCGGGTCGACGCCCCACTCCTCCATCGTCACGGCGCCGACAAGGTCGGGCGCAAGCCCGGGTTCGACCTGGAGCGCCTCCTCGGGCGTGAGCCTGCGATGTGGGTGCGACTTCTTGAGCGGCTGGAAACGGTCGTAGACCTCCATCGCCGTCTCCATGCGCTCGATGTTGTTCTTGTCGTGCGGCAGCACCGGGATGATGAAGACCACGCGGTAGACGAGGTTGCGCGCGATGCTGACGATGTGTCCCGCGTCCTGGCACGAGAGACGCGTGGTGTCCCAGTCGAACTCGAGATAGCGCGGACCGCCGTGGATCATCCAGCTCGACGCACCGGTGGTGCCCGCGCCGTAGTCGCCTTTCTCCAGCAGCAGCACAGATAGGCCGCGCAAGGAGAGGTCGCGCGCGACGCCCGCGCCCGTGATGCCGCCGCCGATGACGACGACGTCGTACGGGCTGGCGACGCTCACGCGCCGATGCTAGCGGCCTAGCTCGCCTGCTGCTCCTTCTGGTACTGGTCGATGATGTTCTTGGCGAGATGCGCCGGCATCTCCTCGTAGTGCGAGAACTTCTGCGAGAAGCTGCCGCGGCCCTGCGTGATCGAGCGGAGGTCGAGGGCGAAGCGGAGCATCTCTGACGCGGGCACCATCGCCTTCACGTCCTGGTAGCCGTCGGTCGGCTCGGTGCCGAGGATCTTGCCCCGGCGGCCGTTGACGTCCGACATGATGTCGCCGAGGTTGCGCTCCGGGACGTGGATCGTCGCCTCTACGATCGGCTCGAGCAGCACCGGCCCGGCGTCGAGCGCGCCTTTGCGGATCGCAAGCGAGCCCGCGATCTGGAACGCCATATCGTTCGAGTCGACGGTGTGGTACTTCCCGTCGAGCAGGGTCACCTTGAC
This sequence comes from uncultured Actinomycetes bacterium, assembly GCA_964461175.1. Classification (GTDB taxonomy): domain Bacteria; phylum Chloroflexota; class Dormibacteria; order Dormibacterales; family Dormibacteraceae; genus 40CM-4-65-16. Next base: position 5,520 of record CAYWTI010000219.1, read on the forward strand.
GTCGACCATCGGGTAGCCCGCGACCACGCCCTTGCCCATGGTGTCGACGATGCCTTTCTGCACCGAGGGCCGGAAGTTCTGCGGGATGGAGCCGCCAAAGATCTTGTCCTCCCAAACGAAGCCTTCGCCGCGCGTCGTCGGCGCGACCTCGATGACGCAGATGCCGTACTGGCCGTGCCCGCCCGACTGTTTGACGTGCCGGCCCTCCGCGCGCGCGGATCCGCTGACCGTCTCGCGGTACGGCACGCGCGGCACCGCTGTCGTCGCCTCGACGCCGTACTTGCGCTTCAGCTTCTCGAGCGTGACGTCGAGGTGGACGTCGCCGAGGCCGGCGATGACGAGCTGGTGCGTCTCCTCGTTGCGCTCGACGTGCAGCGTCGGGTCCTCCTCGCCCAGGCGGGCGAGGCCGCTCGAGATCTTCTCCTCGTCGCCGCGCGCCTTCGGTGTGATGGCGAGGCTGTAGGCCGGAGCCGGAACGTCGAGGGCCGGCAGCGGCCCGCCGTCCTTCAGCCCCAGCGTGTCCCCCGTCAGCGTGTGCGTGAGCTTGGTCGCGGCGGCGATGTCGCCCGCGTGCACCTCGGCCGCCGCGACGTGCTCCTTGCCGCGCGGGAAGAAGATCTGCGCGAGCCGCTCCTCGCCGCCGCGCGTCAGGTTGGGCAGGTGGGCGTCGGCCTTGAGCGTGCCCGCCATCACCTTGAAGTAGCTGACGCGGCCGAACTGGTCGCCGCCCGTGTTGAAGACGAACGCCTTGACCGGCTTTTCCGGCTCGACCTCCGGTGGCGGCATCAGCTCCGTGATCGCCGACATGAGCGTGCGCACGCCGAGCAGCTTGGTCGCCGAGCAGCACAGCACCGGCGCGACCTTGGCGTCGAGGATGCCCTCGCGCAGGCCCCGCTGGATCTCGTCGTCGCTCAGCTCGCCCACGTCGAGGTACTTCTCGAGCAGCGAGTCGTCACTCTCGGCGGCCGCCTCGACGAGCTGGGCGCGGTACTCCTCGACGCGCGCTTTCATGTCGTCGGGGATCGGGATCTCGCTCCCCTTGCCGTCCTCGGCGGTGACGAATGCCTTCAGGTGAAGGAGGTCGACGATGCCTCGGAATTCATGCTCCGCGCCGATCGGCAGATGCAGCGGGAAGGGCCGCGGCGACAGCGACTCGCGCAGCGCGGCGACGGCGCCGTAAAAGTCCGAGTTCTCCTTGTCGAGCTTGTTGACGACCACGATGCGTGGCTTGCGCGCGCGGTTGCACTGCTCCCAGGCGACCTCGGTGCCGACGGCGAGCTGCGACGTCGGACCCGCGACCACGACCGCGCCCTCGGCCGCGCGTAGCCCGCTCGCGACCTGGCCCGCGAAGTCGAAGAAGCCGGGCGCGTCGAGGATGTTGATCTTGTAGCCGTTGTGCTCGGCGAAGCCGATGCCGAGGGTGATCGAGATCTTCCGCTTGTGCTCTTCGGGCTCGAAGTCGGTGGTTGCCGTCGACTGGTCGGGGGAGCCCATCCGCGCAACCGCGCCCGACGCGAAAAGCATGGCCTCGGCGAGCATCGTCTTGCCGTCGTGCGAGTGGCCCAGAAGGACCACGTTGCGGATCTTGTCTGGAGCGTAGTCGGTGGCCATTCAAACCCCCACGAAGAGACGCCGGCGGGATATGGGGTCAAGTGTAAATCCCGCCCCAAATCGACCCGGTAGAATGGGCGTTCCCATGGTGAAGAAGACCGCGACGATCGAAGAGGTCCTGGCCGCCATCGAGACGGCGCGCGACAAGGTGATGGCCGACGAGGTGAAGTCGCTGACCAAGCTCGGCATCCCCAAGGCGATGGCCTACCAGATGATCGCGAGCCGCTTCCACCAGAAGGTCGGCAACCAGGAGGAGGCCGAGCCCGACCCGTTCGAGGGCAACCCGACCACTTCCTGGGAAGAGATCAGCTAAAGCGCGGGTGAGGACGGGCGTCCTCCCCCGCGAGCCCCCTCCTCCCCCAAGGGGACGCTCGACGGCGTTTGGTGTTCGACGCCTTGGGACGGCCGGAGTGAATCCGGCCTACGGCTCCACCTCGTCCGCGCTGTGACTCGCGCAGTTAAAGCGCGGGTGAGGACGGGCGTCCTCCCCCGCGAGCCCCCTCCTCCCCCAAGGGGACGCTCGGCGGCGTTTGGTGTTCGACGCCTTGGGACGGCCGGAGTGAATCCGGCCTACGGCTCCACCTCGTCCGGGCTGTGACTCGCGCTGAACGGCTGGCGCGTTTGCTGCGAGTCCTGGCCGCGATCATCTCCGAGCCCGGCCTCAACCCGCTCGAGCTGGCCGAGCGCGCCGGCGTCTCCGAGCGGACGCTCCGCCGCGATCTCGCCCAGCTTCGCGATCTCGGCTACGAGGTCGCGTACACGAGCGGCTACGAGGTCCAGGAGAAGCTCAACCTCGAGGGTCGTGGCAAGCAGCGGCGGCGGACACCCGCCGACGACGCTCTGCTCCAGGCGGTTGCGAACGCCGTCGAATCGGCGGGCCTGTGGCGCGACGCCGACGGCGCCGGCGAGCCGGCCGCGCCGAAGCGCGCGAAACCGAAACGGACCGGGCCGGCGCCGATCGTCCTCATCCCTTCCGGCGACGACGACCCGGACTTCCGCCACGCCACGGGCTTCGGCGTCGAATCCGCGCTCTACGTCCGCTTCAAGGACGGCGACGACGTCCTCGTCGTGAGCCCGCTCGAGATCGACAACGCACGCTCGAAGGCGCGCGTGAAATCGATCATCGAAGACCGCGACGTCTACGCGCGGGACGCGTGGGCGGAGCTGGCCGCGCGCATGCTGCGGGAGCGAGGCCTCGACGCGGCGCGCGTCTCGGGCAACCTGCGCGCGGTCCACCTCGACGAGCTGCGCCGCCGCGGCATCGACGTCGAGGTCGACCCGAGCCTCTTCCACGCCGAGCGCCGGCGCAAGAGCGCCGCCGAAGGCGCGGCGATCGCCGAGGCACAGCAGGCAGCCGAGGCGGCGGTCATCGAGGTCGTGCGT
>CAYWTI010000220.1:0-2601 GCA_964461175.1 uncultured Actinomycetes bacterium
CACGGTCACGTCGGCGTCGCTCATCAACGCCCGCCCCGTCGTGGCCGCGATCAAGGAGTTCTTCGGCTCGAGCCAGCTCTCGCAGTTCATGGACCAGCACAACCCGCTGTCCGAGCTGACCCACAAGCGGCGCCTCTCGGCGCTTGGCCCGGGCGGTCTGTCGCGCGAGCGCGCGGGATTCGACGTTCGCGACGTGCACCACAGCCACTACGGCCGCATCTGCCCGATCGAGACTCCCGAAGGCCCGAACATCGGCCTCATCGGCAACCTCGCGACGTACGCGAAGGTCAACGAGTTCGGCTTCATCGAGACGCCGTTCCGCCGCGTCTACAACCGCGTGGCCCTGAACGAGAGCATCGCCGCGAAGATGGCCGGTCGCAAGCTGCGCCGGCCGGCGGTCGACGCCAAGGGCACCGAGGTGATGGCGGCGGGTGAGGCGCTGGACCAGAAGGCCATCGAGCGCCTGATCAAGGCGCACGTCGCCTGGGTTGACATCGTGCCCTGGGTTTCCGACGAGGTCGAGTACCTGTCCGCCGACGAGGAGGACATGTTCGGCATCGCCCAGGCCAACGCGGCCCTGACGCCGGAGGGTGCGTTCGTCGACGCCCGGGTGCCGGCGAGGGCGCGCGGCGATTTCAAGATCGAAGACGTCGCCAACATCCAGTACATGGACGTGTCGCCGAAGCAGATCGTCTCGGTGGCCACGGCGCTGATCCCGTTCCTCGAGCACGACGACGCCGGTCGCGCGCTCATGGGCGCCAACATGCAGCGCCAGGCCGTGCCGCTCCTGGTCACGGACGCGCCGCTCGTCGGCACGGGCGTCGAGTACTACGCCGCCAAGGACTCGGGCGAGATGATCGTCGCGGACGTCGCCGGCACGGTGGTCGACATCGCCCACCCGAAGGAGCTCAAGACTGTCCACGCGACGCCGGTCTTCGAGATCGTCGTCAAGCCCGACGCGGGCGGCCCGGAGAAGCACTACCCGCTGCAGAAGTTCGCGCGCTCCAACCAGGGCACGTGCCTCAACCACCGCGCGATCGTCAAGCCCGGCCAGCACGTCGAGGTGGGGGACATCCTCGCCGACGGTCCCGCCATCGACAACGGCGAGATGGCGCTCGGCCGCAACGTGCTCGTCGCCTTCATGCCCTGGGAGGGCTACAACTTCGAGGACGCGATCCTGCTGAGCGAGCGTGTGGTCAAAGAGGACATGTACACCTCGATCCACATCGAGGAGTACGAGTCCGAAGCGCGTGAGACCAAGCTCGGCCCGGAGGAGATCACGCGCGACATCCCGAACGTCGCCGACGACGCGCTGCGCAACCTCGACGAGCGCGGCATCGTCTACATCGGCGCCGAGGTCCAGCAGGGCGACATCCTGGTCGGCAAGATCACGCCCAAGGGCGAGACCGAGCTGTCGGCCGAGGAGCGGCTCCTGCGCGCGATCTTCGGCGAGAAGGCGCGCGAGGTGCGCGACTCGTCGCTGCGCGTGCCGCACGGCGAGCGCGGCATCGTGGTCGACGTCAAGGTCTTCAGCCGCGACAACAAGGACGAGCTCGGCCCCGGCATCAACGAGATGGTCCGGGTCTACATCGCTCAGAAGCGCAAGATCTCGGCCGGCGACAAGATGGCGGGCCGCCACGGGAACAAGGGCGTCGTCGCCCGGATCATGCCCATGGAGGACATGCCGTACCTGCCGGATGGCACCGCCGTCGACATCGTCCTGAACCCGCTCGGAGTGCCGAGCCGCATGAACCTCGGCCAGGTGCTCGAGACGCACCTCGGATGGGTCGCGGCCGCGCTCGGCATCAAGATCGCCACGCCCGTCTTCGACGGCGCGCCGATGGAGACCATCGTCAAGGAGCTGGAGAAAGCCGGCCTGCCGACCGACGGCAAGGTCAGGCTGCGCGACGGGCGGACCGGCGACGAGTTCGACGAGCCCGTGACCGTCGGCCAGATCTACATGCTCAAGCTGGCCCACCTGGTCGAGGACAAGATCCACGCCCGCTCCACCGGCCCGTACAGCCTGGTCACCCAGCAGCCGCTGGGCGGCAAGGCGCAGTTCGGCGGCCAGCGCTTCGGCGAGATGGAGGTGTGGGCGCTCGAGGCGTACGGCGCCGCCCACGTCCTGCAGGAGATCCTGACCGTGAAGTCCGACGACATCGTCGGCCGCGTCAAGGCCTACGAGGCGATCGTCAAGGGCGACAACACGCTCGAGGCGGGCATCCCGGAATCGTTCCGGGTCCTGGTCAAGGAGCTCGAGGGCCTCGCGCTCGGCGTCGAGATCCTGAGCGAAGACGAGCGCCAGATCGTGCTTTCAGAGGAAGACATCCCGGAGATCCCGCTCGACCTGGGCATCAGCCTCGAGCGCGAAGAGCTCGGCGAAGACTCCGCAGAGTAAGAGACGTCGAAAGGCCCACATAGATAAAGGAAGAAGAGGAAAAGGTTGCTGAAGCTAGAGAACTTTGACGCGCTGAAGCTGTCGCTGGCGTCGCCCGACACGATCATGTCGTGGTCGCACGGCGAGGTGACGAAGCCCGAGACCATCAACTACCGCACGCTCCGACCGGAGCGTGACGGCCTGTTCTGCGAGCGCATCTTCGG
>CAYWTI010000221.1:0-2632 GCA_964461175.1 uncultured Actinomycetes bacterium
GCGGGTCGAGACGAAGAACGTCCCGATGATCGAGGAGATGATGGAGGCGGAGCCGAGCGCCAGCGGATAGATCACGGCGGCGTAGGCGGCCTCGGGCCCGCGGCGCGCGAACAGCAGCCCGCCGAGCAGCATCGTGGCGACGAGGGTGACCGCGTAGGTCTCGAACAGGTCCGCGGCCATGCCGGCGCAGTCGCCCACGTTGTCGCCGACGTTGTCGGCGATTACCGCCGGATTGCGTGGGTCGTCCTCGGGGATGCCGGCCTCGACCTTGCCGACCAGGTCGGCGCCGACGTCGGCGCCCTTGGTGAAGATGCCGCCGCCGAGGCGCGCGAAGATCGAGATGAGCGAGCCGCCGAAGGCGAGTCCCACCAGCGCGTGCAGCGCTCCCTCGGCGCCCGCCGAGGTGAGCTGCCGCAGCACGGTGTAGTAGCCGGCGACGCCGAGCAGCGCCAGCCCCACGACCAGCATGCCGGTGATGGCGCCGCCGCGGAAGGCGACGGTGAGCGCGGCGTTGAGTCCGCTGGTCGCCGCCTGGGCGGTGCGCACGTTGGCACGCACCGAGATGTTCATGCCGATGTAGCCGGTGAGCCCCGAGAGCACGGCGCCCACCGCGAAACCGCCGGCGGTCAGCCAGCCGAGCGGCGAGAAGCCGATCACGATGAGCAGCGCCAGGCCGACGATCAGGATCGTGCTGTACTGGCGGTTGAGGTACGCCTTGGCGCCGGACTGGATGGCGGCGGCGATCTCCTGCATGCGCGCGTTACCTGCCGGCAGGCGCAGGATCGCCGCCATGGAGAACACGCCATAGAGTACGGCGAGCACGCCGGCGCCGATCGCGACCCACAGCCACATGCTGAGATCCATTTGGGAAACCTCCCCCCCAAAAAAGGCCGCGAACTATAGCATGGAGGTCCGCACCGCAGCGCAGCAAGCTAGACCTTGAATTCCTCCTTGAGCTTGCGCGGCACCGGGGCGCCGCGGATGCGCGCGTAGTCCGGCAGGCCGTTGCGGTAGGGAGGATAGGCCTCGCCCGCGACCAGCGGCTCGAGATAGCGGCGGCAGGCCTCGCTGATGCCGAAGCCGTCCGCGCGCAGATACTCGGGCGGCAGCTTCTTCTCCTTGTTGGCGACCTCGGCGAGCGGCACGTGCCCGATGACCCAGCGGTAAGGCCTGGAGGACTTGCGCACGATCGTCGGCATCACGGCGTTCACGCCCTTCACGGCGAGCTCGACCGCGGCCTTGCCGACCGCGTAGGCCTGCTCCACGTCGACCCGCGAGGCGATGTGGCGCGCCGAGCGCTGCAGGTAGTCCGCGACCGCCCAGTGATACTTGTAGCCGTGTGCCTCGCGCACCATGTTGGCGACCACGGGGCCGACGCCCCCGAGCTGGGTGTGGCCGAAGGCGTCGCGGGTACCGGCGTCGGCGAGGAACTTGCCGTCCTCGTAGGCGGCACCCTCGGACACTACGATCACGCAGTAACCGAAGTCGGTCACGCACTGCTTGACGCGGTCGAGGAAGCGCCGCCCGTCGAACGGCACCTCCGGGAACAGGATCACGTGCGGCGGCTCGTCGAGGCCCCGCCCGGCGAGCCCGCCGGCCGCGGCGATCCAGCCGGCGTGCCGGCCCATCACCTCGAATACGAACACCTTGGTCGAGGTACGCGCCATCGACGCCACATCGAGGGCGGCCTCGCGCGTCGAGACCGCGACGTACTTGGCGACCGAGCCGAAGCCCGGGCAACAGTCGGTGTGCGGGAGATCGTTGTCGACCGTCTTCGGCACGCCGACGCAGACCACGGGAAAGCCGAGAGAGGCCCCGATCTGCGACACCTTGAGGGCGGTGTCCATCGAGTCGTTGCCGCCGTTATAGAAGAAATAGCGGATGTCGTGCGCGCGGAACACGTCGATGAGTCGCTGATACTCGGCGCGGTTCTGCTCGATGCTCTTCAACTTGAAGCGCGCCGAGCCGAATGCGCCCGCCGGCGTGTGCCTGAGCGCGCGGATGGTCGCCGCGCTCTCGCGCGACACGTCGATCAGATCCTCGGTGAGCGCGCCGACGATGCCGTCGCGCCCGGCGTACACCTTGCCGATGTGTCTGGAGCGCATGGCCGTTTCGATGACGCCGGCTGCCGAGGCGTTGATGACGGCGGACACGCCGCCCGACTGCGCGTAGAAGGCGTTGCTGCGGACGATTTTCTTCATGATGTTGGAGAATAGCGCACCGGGGCGCACGCCGGGGGCGCGCGTTTGACCTGGCGGCGCCCGCTCGGTAACGTGACGTAAGCTTGGTGCTGCAAGCCGCAGCCTCGCAGTGAAATAAGAATATGCGCATCGTCCTGTTGGGGGCCCCGGGATCGGGCAAGGGCACGCAGGCACAACGCCTGGCGGATCGGCACGGCATTCCACAGATATCGACCGGCGACCTGCTGCGCGCCGCGGTAGCTCGCGGTACCGAGCTCGGCCTCCGGGCCAAGGCGGCCATGGACGGCGGGCGGCTGGTCGACGACGGCCTGGTGCTCGGCATGATCCGCGAGCGCCTCGCCGAGCCCGACGTGCGCGGCGGATTCATCCTCGACGGCTTCCCGCGCAACCTCGTGCAGGCCGCGGCCCTCGACGGGCTGCTGGCGGAGCTC
>CAYWTI010000222.1:0-10592 GCA_964461175.1 uncultured Actinomycetes bacterium
GAGGGCGGCACGATCGGCTCGACGGCCGCGATCGCGAATGCCGTCGCCGACGCCCTCTCGCTCACCGACTTGAAGCTACCCCTCACGCCCGACCTGCTCTATGACGCCTGAGCCGTTCTCGCCGGTCAGCCATCTCGAGTGGAACGCGGAGCGGCGTCCCGCTGCGACCGCCGTCTGGGACGGCCGCGACATCGCCTTCAGCGAGCTCCTGGATGCGGTTCGGGCCGCGCAGGGCGCCCTGGCGGGCATGGGCGTCGAGGAGGGTGACGTCGTCGGCGTGCAGCTCGCCAACACGTGGGAGTACGTGGCGCTCGAGCTCGCGATCCCGGACATGGGGGCGGTCATCCTGCCGTTGCCGCCCGCGCTCGGACGGCACGAGCTGAGCTGGATCGAAGACAAAGCCAGGCCCCGCGTCATCATCCGCGACGCCAGATTCGAGGCCGCTCAGGCGCCGCGGCCGAAGAGCGTCGCAGCCGATCCCGACCGGATCGTCGAGATCGCGCTGACCTCCGGCACGACGGGGATGCCGAAGCTCGCGTCGCTCTCCGCGCGGTTGAAGCAGGTCACGTTCGAGGGGTTCACGAGCCGGCTGCAGATCACCGAGCGAGACCGCGTCCTCCCGATGACGCCTTTGACGCAGGGCATCGGCGGCATGTGCCTGTACGCGCTGCGGAAGGGCGCCGCTCTGGTCATGCTGCGCGAGCCGCGCTGGACGCCGGAGCACTGCCTCGCCATCGCGCGCGACTCACGGGCTACCGTGTTGGTCGGTGTGCCGACGAACGTGATCCGGATGCTCAGCCACGAGGCCATCGACCTTCCCGGCGTGTGGGGCGTCGCCGTCGCGGGTGCGCCGCTGCCGCCCGAGATCGCCGAGCGTTGGGAGACCACGACCGGCATTCCGATCTGGAGCTTCTACGGCTCCATGGACGCCGGCCAGCTCGCGGTGGGAAGCCCGTCCGATCTGCAGCGCAAGCGGTGGACCACCGTCGGCCGGCCGCACGACGTCGCGGAGTGGAAGATCACGGACCAGGGCGAGATCTGCATGCGCGGCGACCTCGTGCAGCAGCGCTACTGGGGCGAGGACTTCGGCCCGTTTGCGGACGACGGCTGGGTGCACATGGGCGATCTCGGCTTAGTCGATGACGACGGCTTTCTGCACGTCGTCGGGCGCGTGAAAGACGTCATCATCCGGGGCGGGACCAACATCAATCCGTACGAGGTCGAGTCGATGCTGCGCGTGCACCCCGCGATCGTCGACGCTTGCGTGGTCGGTCGCGCCGATGCCGAGCTCGGCGAGGTCGCCGTGGCCTTCGTGGTCGCGCGCGCATCGCTGACACACGCCGATGTGGTCCGGTTCCTCGACGAGCAGGGCCTCGCCCACTACAAGCGGCCTGAGGCGCTGCATGTCGTGGACGAGCTTCCGCTCTCCGGCCCTGGCAAGGTGAACCGCAAGATGCTGCGGGAGATGGCCGATGCGCGCCCGGTGTAGGGATCTCGACGTGGCGTGGTTCGAGGTGGGTCGCGGCGACCCGCTGGTCCTCGTCCACGGGCTGGGCGACGACCACCGAGCGTGGCGCCGGGCGCTGCCCGACCTGGCGCTCCGTCATCGCGTGCACCTCTACGACCTGCGCGGGCACGGCGAGACGACGCTCGGCGAGCCCGATGGCACGCTGCGGCAGCTCGGTGACGACCTCGTTGCGCTGCTCGACGCGCTGGAGCTCGAGCGCCCGCACATCGCCGGCTTCTCACTCGGCGGCACCATCGCGATGCGGGTGGCGATCGACCATCCCGATCGCGTCGACAAGCTCGTGCTCGTCGCGACCTCGAGCCGGGTCGGGCGCACGGCCGCCGAGTGGTACCGCGAGCGTGCGGCGATGGTCCAGCACGAGGACGCGTGGCTGCGTCAGACGCTCGACCGCGACACCGCCGAGGTCTACGCCCAGTCCCCGAACGAGCTGCAGGAGGGCCTGTTGATCCGCCGGCAGTCGACCGCCGACCCGCGCGGCTACGGCAACGCGTGCCGGGCCATGGCCGCGCTGCGCGAAGCGCCGCTCGACCCCGAGCTGGCTGCGATCTCGGCCCCGACGCTGATCGTCGCGTCGGACCTCGACCAGCACTGCCCGCCGAAGGCGGCGGAGATCATCGCCTCGGGCATCCGCGGCAGCCGGATGGAGGTCATCAAGGGTGCGGGCCACGCCATCCCCGTGGAGCGGCCGCAAGAGCTCACGGCGTCGATGAACCGGTTCCTCGGATGACCGAATCGCTGCTTCGCGAGTGGGGCGACGACGAGGTGCTCACGCTGACCCTCAACCGTCCCGAGCGCCGCAACGCGGTCGACCCGGACCTGCTCGCGCTTCTTGCGGACGCCCTTGCCACCGATGGCCCGCGCGCCCACGCCGTGATCCTGCGCGGCGCCGGAGACGACGCCTTCTCCGCCGGCTACGACCTGTCGCGCCTCACCGGCACGGCGGCCGACCTGGACGCCGACGCTAGCATCGGCTCGGCCGCGTCCGCGATCCGCGACTGCCCGGCGCCGGTGATCGCCAGGCTGCGCGGGCACTGCTACGGCGCGGCGGTCGAGCTGGCGCTGACCTGCGACCTTCGCATCGCTTCGCCCGATCTGCGCATGGCAGTCCCGGCGGTGAGCCTCGGCGTCGTCTACCGCTACCAGTTCGTGGCCCGTCTGGTCGAGATCTGCGGCCTCGCCCGCGCGTCCGACCTCCTCCTCGGCATGCAGGAGCTCGACGGCGAGCGCGCTCACGCCTGGGGATTCGTGAGCGAGCTCGTCGCCGCCGAGGATCTCGACGGCCGCGTGCAGGCGATCGCGCACCGCCTGGCCCGGGCCCCGCTCGCGGCCGCGCGTGGCACCAAGGCGAGCCTCAACCTCCTCGCGGCGCGCGCGGTGGTCCCGGAAGACCTCCACCGCGCGCAGGCGCTGCGCGCCGAGGCCGCGTCCAGCCCCGAGCGGTTGGAGGCTCTGCGCCGCCGGCAGAAGAAACGCGCCGATTGAGCCGCGATGTGAGCGTGGGCATCAGCCCGCGCCAATCGTTCGAAAGCTGGGCCGCGTTCGTCTCCGGCCTCGAGTCGGAGGGCGTGCAGCGGGTGTGGGTCATCGACTCGCAGCTCGCGATGAAGGACGTCTACGCGGGCCTGGTCGTGGCGGCGCTGAACTCGCGCACGATCGGCCTCGGCACGGGCGTCACCAATGCCGTGACCCGGCACCCGACCGTGACGGCGAACGCCATCAACGCGGTCGCGGAATTGTCGGGCGGCCGCGCGATCCTCGGCCTCGGCGCGGGCGACTCGGCGCTCTACGGCATCGGTCTCAAGCCGCAGAAGGTCGCCGAGGTGGAGGAGGCAGTCGCATTCTTCAGGGGCAAGGTTGACCCCTCGGTGCCCATCTTCCTGGCCGCCAGCCAGGAGCGGATGTGCGAGCTCGCCGGGCGGGTCGCCGACGGCGCGATCGTCATGGGCCCGGCGCAGCCGGACATGGTGCGCCGCCAGGTCGAGTGGATCCGCCGAGGTGGTCGCCAGATCGAGATTGCGCTCATCGCCCCCACCTCGACCGACCTCGAGGACGTGCGCTCGTGGGCTTCGACGCAGGCGCGGCTGATGAGCCACCACGGCTCACTGCCCGCAAGCCTGGAACCGTTCCGCGCCGAGATCGTTCGGAGCGCTGAGACGTACGACTATTCGGAGCACCTGTCGACGCACGCCGGCCACACGGCGGCGGTGTCGGACGAGCTCGTGCGCGCGCTGGGCGTCGTCGGCACCGCGGAAGAGTGCAGGGCACGGCTGGGCGAGCTTCGTGGCTGCGGGGTCGACACCTTCATCTTTCCGCTCGCCGGCCGCGGACGGCTCGAGCGGTGGAAGAAGATCCGCGATCAGATCATCGTGTAGCCGCCGCTGACCGACAGCGTCTGGCCGGTGATGTACGACGCGCGGTCAGAGGCGAGCAGCAGCACCGCGGGGACGACGTCCTCCGGTGTGCCGATGCGGCGCAGCGGGTAGGCCTTCGCCGCCTTCTCCAGCACCTCGGGCGTGAACTTGCCGGCCTGGTCGCCCGTCCAGATGGACTCGCGGCCGGACGTCTCCGGCGACCCCGGCGTCAGGCCCGGGCACACCACGTTCAGCGTGATCCCGTGCTTGCCGACCTCACGGGCGATCGCCTTCGACATCGCGATCACCCCGGCCTTGGTGCCGCTGTACACCGCCTCGCGCCACTCGCCCATGCGGCCCGCGTCGCTGCCGATCGAGACAATCCGGCCGTAGCGCCGCTCGACCATCACGTCGAGCACGGCGCGGGTGCAGTTGATGAAGCCCCACATGTCGATCGCGATCTCGCGCTCCCATTCCTCGCGCGGCTTCTCCAGAAATAGGCGGTCGATCGTCCACCCCGCGCAGTTGACGAGCACGTCGATCGCGCCCATCGACGCCTTGACGAACTCGACGGTCGTGGCCACCGAGTCCCAGTCGGTGACGTCGGTGTGCCGCGGCACGATGGTGCCCGACGGCGCCTCGCCCGCGACCTTCTTGGCCTGAGCGTCGTCGATGTCGGCGATGACGACGCGGGCACCCTCGGCGGCAAAGCCGAGCGTGATCGCGCGGCCGAGGTTGGAGGCCCCGCCCGTGACGATGACGACCTTGCCCGTGAGTCCGAGGTCCATCCGCACCCGAATTCTGGCCGAACGCAGAGGCCCGCGGCCGGCGGTTGGCTCTAGGCGACGGTGCGTCCCAGTGCCGGCCTGCGGCGGACGGCGGTCGCGACCCCGAGCAGCCACGCCCACTGCGCGGCCGCGCCGGCCGCGAACCACGCCGCCGCGCCGGTCGGAGCAGAGCACGCGTCGCCGGCGACGCAGGCCGGAGCGACAAACCACAGCGCCCACACAACGAGCACCGCGCAGGCGAACCCGACCGCGATTCCGAGGGTCGCCAGCGCGGTGAGGACCGGGTGCGACCGGCGCAGCCCACGACCGATCGCACCCGCGGAGACGGTCAGCTCCAGCTCACAGGCAAGAAGGACGACGAGCGGAACCAGCATCCATCGCTAGAACGCCCTAGCGGATGCTGGCCCCCACGCGCGGAAATACCTCGGCGGCGAAGCGCGCGATGGCGCCGCCCTCGGCCGTGTTCGGCAGGTTGACGATGAAGTAATCGATGCCGAGGGCGGCGTACTCCTTGACCATGGCCGCGATCTCGTCTGCATCGCCGATGAACTCGTTCCACGAGCGCACGAACTCTTCGTCGCGGCCGATGCGACGTGCCGTCTCCTTGATCACGCGAGCGGTCTCGTCGCGGTCGCCGAGGATGGCGTAGAACTCGAACGTCTTGAGGACGCTGTCGTAGTCGCGACCGACGGCGTCGCAGTGCTCGCGCAGGACGGCGAGCTTGTGCCGCACGGTGTCGACGTCGGCGCGCAGGTTGCACGCGTCGCCGTACTGGGCGACGAGCTTGAGGGTCACCTTCTCGCCACCGCCGCCGATCCAGATCGGCGGGTGCGGCTTCTGCACCGGCTTCGGCTCGTTGATGGCGCCGCGGAGGTGGTAGTAGCGGCCGTCGAAGCTGGCGTCGCCCTCGCTCCACATCGCCTTGATGACCTGCAGCGACTCGCGCAGCATGCGCAGCCGCTCCGGCGTGTCGGGATACGCATAGCCGAACGCCTCGTACTCGTGCTCGTACCAGCCGGCGCCGATGCCGAGGATCAGCCGGCCGTGGCTCATGACGTCGATCGAGCTCGCCATCTTCGCCAGCAGCGCCGGCGGCCGGTAGCTGTTGCACGTGACCATCTGGCCCAGGCGGATCGTCTTGGTATCGCGCGCGAGCGCCGCCATGGACGTCCAGCACTCGAACACCGATTCCGGCACGGGATCGGGGACCGTGTGGAAGTGGTCGTAGAGGAAGACGGCGTCGAAACCGGCGGCCTCGGCCTCGAGGGCGCAGCGTGTCATCGCCTCGTACTTCTCGACCGGATCTGGGATGTCGACCAGATCCATCCGCCAGCCCTGCGGAAGAAAGACGCCGAACCTCACCGCCTAATTGTCACGACGAAGGCGGTGGCGGCGCTCCAGGCGGCGGGCCGGGGAACTCGCCCGGCGGAGGCGGCGCGTACGCGGTCGGCTCGAAGGCGGGCGGCGCGAAGGGGGCCGGCGCGACCGCGGCAGGAACAGGCACCTGTTGTGCCGCCACGGGCCGGCGGCTCAGCAGACCGCGCCAGGTGAGGAACATCCCGAGCAGAAACCCGACGCTGATGGCGATGAACCCGACGGCGGCCACGAGCCGCGGATCCTGCTGGGCGGGCGAGAGGCTCGACACCAGCCCGACGTCCTGGCCGGTCGTGGCCGTGAGCGTCTCGGCGTGCGTCCAGTGCAGCTTCCATATCGCCGTTTTGCGATCGAGGGTGAAGAGCGCGCCGGGGGCGGAGGTGATCACGTGCGGAACCGTGATCCCGAACGTGATGGTGAAGATCGACTCGAACTCGTCGTCGGTGATCACCTGCTGCGAGCCGGGCGAAGGAGAGGTGACCGCCTGCGCCGCCGTCTTGAACGTGTATGTGTCCGTGCCGCCCGACGTGGTGTGGGTGGCCGACGTGAACAGCCCGCCGGTGTTCGAGAGGTTGATGCCGGCGCTGCCTCCGCTGCTTGTCGTGGGCGGCGTCAAGGCTGTCGGCGAGGTGAGGAACCCGAAGGCGTCCTTCTCGGTCTTGAACGGGATGGTGATAAGGGCGCCGGATTCGTCGCCCTCGGTCACCGCCACCACCTTGATGCCCGGGTACTTCGACTGCATCTTCGCCTGCGCGGCGGCGATATCGGCCGGGCTCAGGCCGCTGACAGAGGCCCCGTTGGAGCCCGACACCACCGACTTCGGGAACAGGAACTTGAGCGCGATCGTGACCGAGCCGTCGGCGTTGAACGTCGCCGTGGTGTCGTAGCCGCAGGCGGCGGTCGAGAGGACCAGCGCGGCGGCGACGATCGTCCGGGCGACGGCCTTGAGCATGGCCCCGATATGTTGCGCGCCGGGCGGCGGTTTCGATCCGGGTTACACCATCTCCCTGGCGCCAAGCGACACGAGGAACTCCTCGATCGCCCGGTTGACCGGCTCCGGGTGCGTCAGGTTGCTGGCGTGGCCGGCGCCCGCGACCCGGACGAGGCCCCTGCAGTCGGGAAGCGTCTCGCAGAGGCGCTCCGCCAGCGCCATGTCGATGGCCGTGTCTTCCGTGCCATGGACGACGAGGGCCGGCGCGCTGATCTCTCCAACGCGCGCGGTGATGTCGTCGCGGTCCACGAGCGTGCGGTAGATCTGGGTCAGGCTCGCCGGCTCGCGAGCCAGCCACTTGGCAACCCACGCGGGCGACTCCGGGCGCTCGTTGCCGATGATGATCGCCGCCACCATCGCGGTCAGCTGCTCGTTGGGACCGGAGCCGACCCAGACGTCGTGCATGAGCTCGTACTGGACCGCCTTCTCGGGATCCTCGGTGCCCGCCTGGGTGTCGATGAGGACGAGGCCGGCCGTGCGGTCCGGATGGCGCAGCGCGAAACGCATGGCGACGAACCCACCCTGGCTCATGCCGCCGACCACGGCGCGGTCGATGTGAAGATGGTCGAGCAGCGCGCCGAGATCCTCGGCTGAATCCCAGTAGGTGAATGGCTCGGGCGTCGACACCGTGCGGCCATGGCCGCGCTGATCCCATGTGATGACTCGATGCTTGCCTCGCAGCGCCGCGACCTGCGGCGCGAACATATCGGCGTCCATGAGGAAGCCGTGGCCCAGGACGATCGGGACACCGCCGCCCTGCGCGTCGTCGTAGTACAGCCTCTGGCCGCGAACGTCGGCGAACGGCATGTGTGCGACTGAAGCCTATACCCTGTCAATTCGCATGGCCCAGCTCGCCGAGCCCTCCTTCATGGACGTCCTCGACGCCGCGCGCCAGATCCGCCCGTACCTCTCGCCGACGCCGCTGCGCCGCTACCCGGCTCTCGACCGGCTCGTCGGCGCCGAGGTTCACATCAAGCACGAGAACCACAACCCCACGGGCGCGTTCAAGGTTCGCGGCGGAGTCAACCTGGTCAGCAGGCTCGACGGCGACGAGCGCGAGCGCGGAGTGATCGCCGCCTCGACCGGAAACCACGGTCAGTCGGTCGCGTACGCGGCGCGGCTTTTCGGCGTCAGCGCGATCATCGTCGCGCCACGTGGCGCGAACCCGGTGAAGGTCGAGGCCATGCAGGACCTGGGCGCGGAGGTCGTACTCGAGGGCGAGCGCTACGACGACTCGAAGACACATGCGGAGAAGCTGGCGCGCGAGCACGACTATCGCTACATCCATTCGGGCGATGAGCCGCTGCTGATCGCCGGTGTGGGCACGCACACGCTCGAGGTCCTCCAGGAGCAGCCGCGGGTCGACACGGTGATCGTGCCCATCGGCGGCGGCTCGGGGGCGGCCGGCGCCTGCATCGCCGCGAAGGCGATCAACCCGTCGGCGCAGGTGATAGGCGTGCAGTCGGAGGCGGCGCAGTCCGCTTATCTGAGCTGGAAGTCGCGAGAGTGGCGCGAGTCCCCCAACCGCACCCGCGCGGAGGGGTTGTCGACGGCGGCGCCGTTCGAGCTGCCGCAACGCATCCTGCGCCGCCTGCTCGACGACTTCGTGCTCGTCTCCGACGACGAGATCGACGCCGCGACCGCGGTGATGATCGAGAAGACGCGCACGCTGGTCGAGGCCGCCGGGGCGGCGGCGCTTGCGGGCGCGCTGAAGCTGCGCGAGCGGCTGCGCGACCATTCGGTGGCGCTCATCTGCAGCGGTGGCAACATCAGCCCGGCGCAGCTGAAGGCCCTGCTGGCGCGCTGACGGCCGCCCAGCGGACGTCGAGCCCGCCACCGGGGCTCGGTCGCATCTCAACGGTTCGCAGCGAGGCGACGATCGCGTCTGCCTCGGCGAGGTCGCGAACCGCGTGGGTCGTAGCCACCGCGAGCACGAACGCGCCCGCGTCGTGTCCGGCGCGGATTCCCGCCGGCGCGTCCTCGACGACGATGCACTCCCGAGGATCGACGCCGAGCCTGCGCGCCGCGAGCACGTAGCCCGAGGGGTCCGGCTTGCCCCGCGGCGTGTCCTCCGCCGCCACGACGACACTCGGCACCGGAAGACCGGCGGCTCGCAGGTGGCGGGTCGCAGGCTCGCGGCGCCCCGAGGTCACGATCGCCCAGGCTCCGAGTGGCAGGGCGGCGAGCAGCTCGGCCGCGCCCTCGAACGCATGGATCGACGGCGCAAACGCGGCCTGCCGCTCCGCGATGAACCGCAGCTCGACGGCTGGGTCGGCGTCGGGAGCGAAGCGGTCGAGGAGCTCGAAGGCGGTCGTGTGGATGGAAGCCAGGACCTCTTCGGGGTCCAGGCCGCGCCGCGCCGCCCACGCCACCCACGCCGCCCGGATCATGGCCATGCTGTCGACGAGGACCCCGTCCTTGTCGAAGAGGACCGCACGCACTTGCCGCTCGCCCATAGCCGAGGAGTGATTTTCGACCCCGCCGGCGGGTGATACGTTGTCGGCGCCCATGGGTTTGGCGGCGAAAGAGTGATCGACGACCCGGTCCTGGTCGAAGACTGGCACCCGGTGGCGCGGGTCGAGGACCTCGATCGCGGCGTTCCCGTGGCGGCGCGGCTGCTCGACGAGGACATCGTTCTCTGGCGCGCGGGCGAAACGATCCACGCGTGGAAGGACCTGTGCGTCCATCGCGGCACGCGCCTGTCGCTGGGCAAAGTCGTCGGCGGCGAACGGCTCGAGTGCCCGTACCACGGGTGGGCTTACAACGGCGACGGCCGGTGCGTGCTGATGCCGGCGCATCCCGACCAGGCGCCGCCGGCGAAAGCGTGCGTGACCACCTACCGCGCGCGCTGCGCGTACGGCGTCGTGTGGGCGACGCTAGGCAGCGGAGGCCGCGACGTCCCGCGCTTCGCGCTCCTCGACGACGGGAAGCACAACGTCCTCATGGCCGGGCCGTACCGCGTGCGCGCGAGCGGGCCGCGCATCGTCGAGAACTTCCTCGACGTAGGGCACTTCCCATTCGTTCACGAGGGCATCCTCGGTGACCGAGCGCGCCCGGAGATCAACGACTACGACGCCGTCGTGAACGACGACGGCGTGCTCGCGACCGGCGTCCAGGTATACCAGCCGGACCCTTACGCGACCGGCCAGGGCTCGACGGTGACCTACACGTACCGCGTGCACCGGCCGCTGACGGCCTCGTTCATCAAGCACGGCGAGCACTCCTTCGGCATGATGCTGTCGGTCACGCCCCACGACGCGGTCGACAGCACCGCGTGGATGTGGATGGCGATGAACTACGCGCCGGCGACCGGGATGGTGGAGTTCCAGGACCGGATCTTCGCGCAGGACAAGCCGATCCTCGAGTCGCAGCGCCCCGAGCTGCTCCCGCTCGACCTGCAGGCGGAGCTGCACCTGCGGAGCGACCGCACGGCGATCGCGTACCGCAGGTGGCTCCGCAAGCTTGGCGTGCGAACCGGCACGGCTTAGGCCGCGCGGCGGCGAAACTCGATCACGCGGGCCATCGTCGCGTTCGCGCCGCTTGCGCGGTTGAGCACGCCG
>CAYWTI010000223.1:0-7547 GCA_964461175.1 uncultured Actinomycetes bacterium
TCCGCCTCCTGGAGCCACTGCAGGAACAGGCCGTCGATGATCGCCCGCAGCGCCACCGCGCCCTCCTGTGCGTCGGCGACCGCGAACGCCCCCTCCGCCACCCCCTGGGCGATTAGCTCGGTGTAAAGGGCGTTGACGACCGCCTGGAACGTGGCGCTCAGCTGGGTGAAGTGTTTCACCCTTGCCGCATGGCCGGCGAGATCGAGGTAGAGCAGGTAGAAGCGGCGGTTCGTTTCGGCGCCCGACCAGATCCCGTCGATCATGGCGAGGAGCTTGCCATGGGGCGTGGTGGCCTTTGCCATCGCCTGGCGGACCCTCTCCGCGGTCGCGTCGAGCGCCCAGCGCATGGTTGCCAGGACGAGGTTCTCCTTCGTCTTGAAGTGGTAGATGACGAGGCCCTTGCTCAGGCCCGCCGAGGCCGCTATCTCCTCCAGCGGAACACGATGCACGCCCTTCTCGCTGAACAGACGGTAGGCGGCGCGGACGAGGTCAACCCTCCGTTCAGCGGAGCTTTCGCGGGGGCTCGCCGCGGACGCGTACGCCATGCCGCGCAGTCTAACCAGCCGGTCAAGGTTCTCCGTGACATGCGAAAAGGGCCCGGGCGCGATGCCCGGGCCCTGATCGAGGTCGAGCGGGTCGGGTCAGCTCGCCTTGTCGGCGAACTCGTTGGTGTATGTCTCGCTCAGGTTGGCCGACTGGCCCTTGTAGCTCGAGACGAACTGCTGCTGGATCTTCTGCACCGTCTCTGGGCCCCCCGCGGGCATCTTGCAATCGGTCCCGAAGATCGCCAGCTGGTCCTTGAGGTCGGCGACGTACGACGCCTTGTCTCCTGCGAAGTAGTCGGTCGGCATCTGGCTCGCGATCTCATCCGCTGTGTGCGAGTGCATGTACTTCAGCGTCTTGACGTACGCGTTGACCAGGCGCTGCGCCACGTCCTTGTTCGAGTTCACCCAGTCGTTCTTGGCGAATATGCCGATGAACGGGTAGTCGCCGCCAAGCGCCGCCCGCGTCGACTCGGGCGTCAGCAGGCTGACGAGGATCTTGCCCTTGCCGCTGTTGACGAGCCGCGAGATCGTCGGATAGGTCGTCATGCCGGCCGCGATCTTCTTCTGCTGGATGGCCGCGATGAAAGTGTCACCGGCGCCAACCGCGACGTAGTGCGCGTTGGAAGGATTGACCCCGGCCGTGCCCAGGATCGCCTGCGTCAGCACGTGCGTGCCTGAGCCCAGGTCGGTCACCCCGAGGTTCTTTCCCTCGAGGTCTTTGACGCTCGTGATGTTCAGGCTTGAGTCGACGACCTCGGCCTCTCCAGGAGCGATGCCGAACTGGCAGATGGTCTCGATCTTCTTGCCCTGCGTGTTGAGCACCATGGGGTGCACGTAAGCGCCCGAGCCCGCGTCCACGTTGCCGGCGACGACCTCTTCCTCGGACGCCTGGCCCGACCCTTCGTCGATGAGCGTCACGTCGAGGTTCTCATCCTTGAAATAGCCGAGTCGCTGGGTGAGCATGTTCGGCAGGTAGATCTGCTTGTTCAGGCCCCCAACCATGATCTTCAGCGACACGGTCTGGGGACCGCTACCTCCGGTCGTGGGCGTTCCGCCGCACGCGGCGAGCACGACCAGGGCCGCAACCGCGCCCAACAGCCTGGGACTAAAAGATCGCATGCATCTCCTCCTTCAAATCCTCGTCTCGGTGGCGACCGGCGGCCGCCACCGGATGAGCCGGTCTTCCAGCGCCGTGATCAGCGCCTCTGCCACCAGGGCGATGGCAGCGAGCAAAGCCATGCCGGCGAACACGCCGGCGGCGTCGAAGTTGTTCTTGGCCGCGTAGATCAGCTCGCCGAGGCCCTGCGTCGCGCCGAACAGCTCGCCCACGACCGCGCCGACGAGCGCCAGCCCGAAGCTCGTGTGCAGGCTGGCGATGATCCAGGACAGCGCCGACGGGATGATGATCTCGGTCGTCAGCTGACGGTCGCGAGCGCCGAGGATGCGCGCGTTGGCGATCAGGTTCCGGTCCACTTCGCGCACGCCCTGGAAGGCGTTGAAGAAGACGACGAAGAAGACCAGGATCGCGGCGGTCGCGATCTTGGCCTTGATGTCGAGGCCGAGCGAGATGGCGAACAGCGCGCCCACCACCACGCGCGGGATGGCGTTCGCGGCCTTGATGTAGGGGCCCATCACATCGGCCAGCAACTGGCTTCGGCCGAGGGCCACACCAAATATCACGCCGAGGATCGAGCCGACGATGAAGCCGCCGACCGTCTCCTGCATCGTGACGAGCACCTGGTCCTGGATCGGTCCAAGGTCGGTGCCCTGGGTGATCCAGATCCACAGCTTTTGCGCGATGTCGGTGGGCTGCGACCAGAAGAACTTGTCGACCACGCAGAGGTGGCCCGCGGTGTTGCAGTCGCTGACGTGTGCGCCAAGCTGCCAGCCGCCGAGAACGACTATCGCGACCGCGAGCCGTAGCCCCTGGACTTTCAGGCGTTGCACGCGGTGCTCTCGTCGCCGCTTCGCCACCAGGTCCGCGGCTTTCGTCTCCGACGTGTCGCCGCCTCGCGCTTGGATGCTCAACGCCAACTACGCCGCGCCCCGCTTCTGGCGTTCGTAGCTGACCAGGACCTCGTCCTTGAGGTCCTTCCAGATCTCTTCGTAGATCTCGATGAAATGCGGCTGGAAACGGATCTCGGCGACGTTGCGCGGCCGCGGAAGGTCGACCTTGTAGTTGCTCTTCACGGTGCCCGGCCCGGCGGTGATGACGAAGACGCGGTCGCTCAGCGAGATCGCCTCCTCGAGGTCGTGCGTGACGAAGACGACGGAAGCAGAGCTGGCCGCCCACAGGCCCAGCAGCTCGTTCTCCATAAGCGAGCGCGTCTGCACGTCGAGGGCGCTGAACGGCTCGTCCATGAGCAGGATTCGGGGGCCGTTGATGAGGCTTTGCGCCAGGGCGACACGCTTGCGCATTCCGCCCGACAGCTGATAGGGATAACGATCTTCGAACCCCGCCAGCCCAACCCGCGCGATCCAGTCGCGGGCTTTCACACGCGCGTCGCGCGCCGACGCACCACGGTATCGAGGGCCGGCGGCCACGTTCTCCAGCACGGTCTTCCACGGAAAGACGGCGTCGGCCTGGAACATGTAGCCGATGCCATCGGAGATCCCGTTGACCGGCGTGCCTAGCACGTCGACCTCTCCCTCGCTGGGCGGCTCGAGCCCCGAGATCAGCGCGAGCGTGGTCGACTTGCCACAGCCCGTGGGACCGACGACGGCGCAGAACTCACCCGCCTCGACCGTCATCGTCAGGTCGCGGAGTGCCGTGTAGACCCCGCCGGACGGGGTGAGGAACCGCTTCGTGACACCGCGAAGCTCGATGGCGGTCGGCATCTCTTGCGACTCTGCGCGACGCCTGGAGCAAGCGCAATCGATGCGGTCGTTGTGAACGTTTTGGTCGTTTTGGTCGCGGGACGGGCCGTCCGCGACGTACTACGATCACGAAGGTCCGTGAAAGCTAGGCTCCCGCTGGCCTACCAGATCCTGGGGTTTCAGGTCGCCATCATTTTGCTGTCGGCCTTGATGGGCGCCGGCGCTGCGGTATGGCAGGCGAGCCAGCAGCTCGATTCGCAATACGAACAGCGGTCGCTCGCCATCGCGGAGTCGGTCGCGGCGAACAGCGATATCCAGGAGGAGCTGCTCAACGGCGACGTGGGCGGCCTCATCCAGAAAAGCGCCGAGGCCGTGCGCCAATCCACCGGCGCGAGCTACGTCGTCGTCACGAACCGCGAGGGCATCCGCTACTCGCACCCGAACCCCGCCCTGATCGGGCAGCCCGTGGACGAGAACCCCGGCACCGTTCTCGCGGGGCACACGTGGGTTGGCGTGCAGCGCGGCACCCTCGGGGTCTCGGCCCGCGGCAAAGCACCGATCTTCTACCAGGGCCGCGTGATCGGCATGGTCTCGGTGGGCTTCCTCGAGACGGCGGTCTTCACGCAGCTGCTGGCCGAGCTCCCAGGTTTCGCGCTGACCGTGCTGCTGGCGCTGGGTCTTGGTGTCATCGGGTCGATGCTCCTCGCGTCGCGACTCAAGCGGCAGACGTTCGGCCTCGAGCCGTTCGAGATCGCCGGTCTCCTCGAGGAGAGGGAGGCAAGCCTCCAGGGCATTCACGAAGGCGCGATCGCAACCGATCGGAGCGGCATCATCACGCTCGTCAACGAGGAGGGCCGCCGCCTGCTCGGCCTCCCGGCGGACTGCGTCGGCCGCAAGCTGTCGCAGGTCCTGCCACAGGGACGCCTCTTGAAGTTCCTGTCCGGTGGGCTTAAGGACGAGGACGAGGTGCTGCTGGCGGGTGACCGCGTGCTGCTCGCCAGCCGGCGCGTGATTCGCGTGCGCGGGCAGGAGATCGGTCACGTGGCTACCGTCCGCGACTCGACGGAGATCACCGGTCTTGCGCGCGGCCTTGGCGTTGACAGCCTCACCGACGCGCTGCGTGCGCAGGCGCATGAGTTCGCGAACCGGCTTCACACCGTCGCCGGCCTTGTGCAGCTCGGCCGCGTCGAGGACGCGATGAAGCTGATCGCACAGACCTCGGGCCTGCACCAGGAGCTGACGGAGTCGCTGCTCGAGCGCGTCGGCGATCCCGTGCTCGGTGCGCTGCTCCTTGCCAAAGCCGCGATCGCGTCCGAGCGCGGCATCGAGCTGCGCATCAGCGACGACACGATGATGACGCGCAGCTCGCTCGACGGCGAAGACCTGATCACGGTTCTCGGCAACCTGATCGACAACGCGCTCGACGCCGCGGCTTCGTCGGCCGGCGACCGGTGGGTCAGCGTCTCCGTCTCCGACCAGGCGGACGACCTCGTCATGAAGGTGCACGACTCGGGGCCCGGCGTCCCGGCCGAGGCCGACGGCCAGATTTTCCAGGAAGGGTTCAGCACCAAGTCCGGACCAGGACAGAGGCGCCGCGGGTTTGGCCTCGCGCTCGTCCGGCAGGTGGCGCGAAGAAACGGCGGTGACGTGACGGTCGTCAACGACGGCGGCGCGCTGTTCACGGTCCGCATCCCGACGAAGGTCGTCGCGCACCGATGATTCGCACCCTCGTCGTCGAGGATGACTTTCGCGTCGCCGACCTGCACTGCGCTTATGTCGAACGCGTGCAGGGTTTCAGCGTTGCGGGCCGCGCGCATACGGGCGCGGCGGCGCTGCGGTCCGTCGACCAGTCGCTGCCAGACCTCGTCCTGCTCGACATCTACCTCCCTGACATGTCGGGGCTCGACGTTCTGCAGCGTCTGCGCGAGGACGATCACCCGGCGGTCGACGTGATCGCGATCACCGCGGCAAGGGAGGTCGATAGCCTCCGCGCGGCGATGCGCGGAGGCGTGGTCCACTACCTCATCAAGCCCTTCCTGTTTGCCGCTTTCGAGGAGAAGCTCCTTTCCTACGGGGCGGCGCGCGAGCGCCTGGCGCGGATCGGGAAGGCCGAGCAGGGAGACGTCGACCGCATATTCGGCGCTCTGCGCTCGGCCCGCGCGGAATCGCTGCCCAAAGGCCTGTCCGACTCCACGCTCGACCTGATCGTCCAGGTCCTCGGCAGGTCGCAGTCGGGGCTCGCGGCGTCGGCCGTCGCCGAGGCGGCGGGCGTCAGTCGCGTCACGGCGCGGCGCTATCTCGACCACCTGTGCCAGCTCGGCCGCGCCGAAGTTGCCATGCGGTACGGCGGCCCGGGCCGCCCCGAGCACCGCTACCAGCTCGTGTCGGTCTCGGGCGTTCGCTAACCGACCAACTGAGTTGAGAGCAGCAACGACCGCCGCTGTGCTCGCGTTGCTTGCGATCTCGGCATGCGGCGGCGCGGGCAATTCGACCACGCCGTCGCCTGACGCGATCTTCTACGGGAGCGCGGTCCAGGTCGCCCCGCCGGCCGGCCAATCGACGCTTGCGATGACGAAGATCGACGAGATCAAGCAGGTGCCCGGCGTCAAGGCGGCTTTCGCCACGTACCGCTTCGACGCGATGACCGGCGCCATCAAGCCGGCCGGTGTCGCGGTTTCGGACCTGATCGTGGCGAGCGATCCGACGGAGGCGGCATGGGGCAGCCTCAAGACGGCTTACGCGCAGGGCCACGCGATCGACGCCGACTCCAGCGCCGAGGTGGTGCTCGGCTCGACGATCGCCAAGACGCTCGGGAAGAAGATCGGCGACACCGTCGCCCTCCCGCTCCACCCGACGGGTGGTGCCGCGAGCCACATGTTCAACGTGGTGGGAATCCTTGGCGCGACAGGGACGGCGCCTGACCGCGCTGCCTACGTCAACATCACGGACGGTCAGATGCTGCTCAAGGACGCGTTGCCTCCCGGCCAACCGGTGGTCGACGTCACGACCGTTGCTACGGGCATCGACATCTACGCCAAGACGGGCACGGCGATCGCCGACCTCGACAAGCTCGCCGACGAAGTCAACCGGCAGGTCCAGGGCGTCGACGCAATCAAGCCCAGCCAGCTCGTCGACGCCGCCCGAAGGGGTTGAGCGGTACGAGCTAGCGGCCGGCGCCGGCCAGCAGCCTCATCTCTTCGAGGTGCGCCCAGCAGTGGGCGAAGCACGTGATGGTCAAGATCAGCCACGCGGGCTGGCCGTCGAGCGGCGCCACCGCCTCGAGCACCGCCGGGGTGTTGTAGGCAGGTTGCGCCACGGCGTGATCCCTCAGCAGGGCCGGCGCTTGCAGCTCCTCGTCGTTGATCGATCGCAGCCACTGGCTCACCGCCGAGCGCACGGCGTCTGCGTACTCGAGCACTTCGGCGGGCACGACCCGCGCCGCCAGCTCATCGGCCTGTTCGACGGAGTAACCGACCCCGGCTTCGGGACGCGCCCAGGCCTTCGA
This sequence comes from uncultured Actinomycetes bacterium, assembly GCA_964461175.1. Classification (GTDB taxonomy): domain Bacteria; phylum Chloroflexota; class Dormibacteria; order Dormibacterales; family Dormibacteraceae; genus 40CM-4-65-16. The sequence goes on from CAYWTI010000223.1 coordinate 6,868, forward strand.
CACCCACGGCTCGGAGCTGATCAGCTCTGGCACACCGCGGACGCCCATGTGGACCGTGGAGTCGATGACCCGCGCGATGTGCCAGAAGGTGAAGGCCGGGAGGTTGGTGCCGCGCAGGTTCCTCTTCAACCACTCTTCCGGTCTCATCCATGTGGCGACGGTGTGCATCTCGTGGTTGAGCGCGTTCAGGTCGCTCGCGATCAGCCGGCTGGCTTCCACGCGCACAGTGTGCTCCGGAAGCGCTGACCGCTCCGGGACTTCCGCGAAGGCCCCGCTCAAGGGCGCGAAGGGCGATCGGTGCGTGCCAGGTGCTCGACGCCCGCCGCGATGACATCCACGACCTGGCGCAGGTAATCCTGGCGGGAACCGGCAGTCGCACCTTCGCGCCGGAGGACCTCCTCGTGCAGCACGAAGGAAAGCAGCGAGCCGATGAGCTGCTTTGCCACCCACCGCGGATTGACGCGTCCGCGGGCGTTTTTCGGCAGCGCGTTGGCGATTGCTTCGGCCAGACCTGACTCGGTCGGGTCCGAGAGCCTGGAAAGGTAGCGCTCGGCCCATTCACCGCGGTGATGAGCGGCCAGGAAGACGACCTCCAGGCGCTGCCGCGCAGCCCGCGTCGACATAGCGTTCATGAACCCCGCCCCGGCCGACATGAGGATCTCGCGCAGCGATCCGCCCTC
>CAYWTI010000224.1:0-6361 GCA_964461175.1 uncultured Actinomycetes bacterium
CGATGGCGAGGTCGGCGAGCGCGAACGCGACGCTGTCGTTGACGCCGTCGCCGACGACCGCGACGCGGTGGCCGTCCTTCTTCAGCGCGCGCACCACGTCGGCTTTCTGGTCCGGCGACATGCGCGCCCGCCAATCGGTGATCGTCAGGCTCTCGGCGACGCGGCGCGTCGCGTTCTCGGTGTCGCCGCTGAGGAGGACGACCCGTTCGACCCCGCGCTCGCGCAGCGCCTTCATGATCGCCGCCGCCTCCGGCCTCGGCTCGTCCGTGAACACGATCGCGCCGAGCACCTCGCGCTTCGCTGCGACGAGAACCTCGGAGAGGCCGTGCCCGTTGAGGTTGCGCGGAATCCGCACCCCGCGCCGCGCGAGAAATTCGCGGTTGCCGACGACGTACTCCTCGCCGCCCTCGAGCACCGCCTCCACGCCCAGGCCGACGTGATACTTCGTGCGCAGGCGGCGCGGTGGCCGCAGGTGGCGGCGCTCGGCCTCGGCGACGATCGCGCCGGCGAGCGGATGGTTCACGCCCTCGTCCGCGCCCGCCGCGACCGCGAGCAGCTCGTTCTCGGTGAGCCCGTTCAGCGTCGTGATCTCGGTCACGACGGGCGTGCCCATCGTCAGCGTCCCCGTCTTGTCGAAGACGATCGCGTCGATGCCGGCAAGCTTCTCCATCGCCGCCGCGCCCTTGATCAGGATGCCGTCGCGAGCGGCGGCGATGAGGCTGGCGAGCATCGTCGTCGGCGCCGCGACCCGAATGCCGCTCGCGAGGTCAAAGATCAGGACCGACGCCGCGCGTGTCGCGTTGCCGGTCAGCGCGTACACGACAGCGGCGGCGCCCATAACCGGAAGCACGAAGCGGTCGGCGATGCGCCGCGCGTGGTCGGCCATTCGGGTTTCACCGATGGGCGCGCGCTCGAGAAAGGCCATGATCCGGCCCGCGCGCGACTCGGCCGCCGTGCCGGACGCCTCGATCACGAGCTCGCCGTCGTGCACGACCGTCATCGCGAAGACGGCGTCGCCCTGGCTGCGCGTCACCGGCACCGGTTCGCCGGTCAGCACGCGCTCGTCGACGACAGCGCGCCCGGTCACGACCCGAGCGTCGACCGGGATGCGGTCGCCGTTGGCGACGAAGACGCGATCGCCGGCGCGGATCCTGCCCACCTGGACCGACACCCGGTGGCCGTCGACGACCTTCCAGCAGGTCGCGCCGGCGTGCGACATAAGCGCCCCGAGCTCGCGACGGGACCGCGAGGCGGTCAGGTCGCGGAGCAGCTCGCCGCCCTCGATGAGCGCCCCGATCACGGCCGCGGTCACGAGCTGCCCGCTGCCGACGGTGACCGCCATCGCCGTGGCGTCGAGGGCGTCGACGCCGACCTTGCCCCTGCGGATGCGCTTCAGCGCGCGGCGCCCGATCGCCAGCGAGCCGATGCCGATCAGGGGCGCGGCCAGGGGCCCGCCGCCGGCGAGGGCGAGGGCGCCCCCCGCGCCGAATGCGACGAGGCTTCGCATGTGCCGCTCGGGATGGCCGGGCCGCCCGCGCTCGACGGGGTCGGACGGCCGTGCCTTCTGGATCAGGCGGCGGATCGCCGGGACGCCGGCCTCGGCGGTGTGCTCGACGACGATGGCGCGGCCGGGCGCGTTGAACCGGTGACCCGTGACCCGGGGGTCGGCGTCGAGCGCGGCCTCTATGCCGGCGCGGCGCCGCGGCTCGAAGAGCGCGCGCGGCGCGTCGAACCGGATGCGGCCGGGGATCCGATGGGCGACGCGCAGCGTGTCAGTCGACGACGCGCCCATGCGACCTCGCGGCGTCGCGGACGGTGCTCTCCTCGTGAAGCTTGAAGAAGCTGTCGAACGCCCAGTACAGAAGCTGATACCAGCTGGCCTCGCGCAGACGGCCGCGGCCGCGGCTGAAGTTCCGCAGGGCGAGCGCCAGGTAGATGGCTGGGACCGCGAACCTGAGATCAACGTTGCCGCTCGTCAGCTCGTGCAGCTTGGCGTTGGCGCCGCCCAGCGCGTGGCGGACGACGACCGCGCCGCGGCTCTGGGTCTTGACCGGCCGCGCGGCCGCGAACGTCGACTCGACCTCAATGCCGAGGACGCGCAGCGACTCGATCACCAGGTCGAGGGGGTCGTCGGGGTCGAAGGTGACCAGCAGGCTCCCGGTCGTGGGGTTGGCGTCGATGTTGCGGATGCGATCGCTTCGCCCGATCTTGCCCGCGGTGTGGCGGACCTGCGCCGGTGTGCGAGGACGCGGCACGCGAAGGCGCGCGCGCCCGCGCGTGGCGTGCTCGAGGTAGACGGTGTCAGCGGCGGCCCTGGCCATCGCTCAGGGCTGTGACGACGAGGCTGCGGTCCTTCTCGCGCGGCGCGGGCCGCGGCTTGCCGGGCGCCGGCGCGAAGACGGAGAGGGCACGACGCGCAGGTGCCTGCGCTCGGACTCGCGCTCGGCCTCGTGCACGCGCTGCTCGTATTCCAGCCGGGCCTCTGCGAAGACGTCCTGTCCCTTTTCGAACGCCTCCGCGCCCATTCCCTGCAGCCAGTCGGCGGCTCGAAAGCCGGTGAGCATGACGCGCTTGGCGGTCGCGCGCGTCTCGCGCGGGAACGCGGCGCCGATCAGCGCCCCGACGCCGATGAACACACCCCACGGAACCGCCCTCTCGACGATCTCGTCGATCATCTGCTTCCTCCTCGCCCGCGGGCCGAGCCGCGGCGCCCCTTCGGTCGCGGGCCCTTCGCCCAGCGGACCGTGCCTTCGCTGTCGCCGCCCACCGGCTTGGCAGCGCCGTCGACGAGGTGGCTGATGAACCGGCGCGGGATGCTCGAGTTCGGGTCGTCGAGCAGCTTCAGGAAAGGAACCGCGCCGACGAAGATCGCGATCGGCAGCGGCACGAGGTCCAGCGCGGCGGCGACGCCGAGCGCCCCGAAAAAGCCGATCGAGCGCGGCCAGTCGACCGCGATCTGGTCGTTCTTGCCCACCTCACCAATGACGCCTCGCTCGTCACGCCGCGTGCGTGTCTTGCCCTGCGGCATATTGATATAACCTCGCGTCGCGACCGCGTACCTTTCGACGCGCCCGGCGCCGCAGCAGGGACAGGACCGCGGCCTCGTCCGCGCGCAGGCGCGCGGGCGTCCTCGCCATCGTGACCGCGAGCGCCGTCTCGAACTGTCCTTCCATGTAGGTGTCGAGCACGGCGGGGTGGACGTAGGACTTGCGGCAGACGGCGCGCGTGTGCCCGAGCTTCTGCGCCACGTCGTCGATGGCGCCGACGACCTTCCGCTTTGCCTCGGTCGCGGACTCGAAGCCGGCGGCATCGCGCAGCGCGCAGGCCGCGAGCACGGTCGCCGCCCAGGTGCGGAAGTCCTTGGCCGTGTAGTCGGCGCCGGCCGTCTCGCGGAGGTAGGCGTTGACGTCGTCCGACGTCACGATGCGGCGCTCGCCGTCCTCGTCTATGTACTGGAAGAGGTTCTGGCCAGGGAGCTCTTCACACCTCTTGATCACGCGGGCGACGCGGCGGTCGGTGACGCCGGCCGACTGCTCGACGCCGCTCTTGCCCTTGAACAGGAATCGCACCGTCGAGCCCTTCACGTCGACGTGCCGGGTGCGCAGCGTCGTCAGGCCGAACGACCCGTTCTGGCGCGCGTACTCCTCGTTGCCGATCCGCGCGAAGGTTGTCTCGAGCAGCCGGACGATCGTCGCCACGACCTTCTCCCGCGGCAGCCCATCGCGGCGAAGATCGCGAGCGACCCGGGCACGGATTCGGGGCAGGACGCGCGCGAAGCCCGCCAGGCGGTCGAACTTGTCGGCGTCGCGCGTCTCGCGCCAGCGCGCGTGGTAGCGATGCTGCTTACGGCCGCGGGCATCGCGGCCGGTCGCCTGCAGGTGCCCCCGAGGGTGCGTTGTGATCCAGACGTCCTCCCACGCCGGCGGGATCGCGAGGGCGCGGATGCGGTCGAGCGTCGCGGCGTCGCGCACCAATCTGCCGTCGGGGCCGCGGTAAACGAAGGCGCGTCCCCTCCGGACGCGCCTGATGCCGGGCTCGTCGTCGGACGTGTAGGTGAGGCCTGCCTCGTGGGCAGCCTCCGCCGCCGGCGGCGGCTCTACGGCTACGCGGCCGACGGGGGCGTCAGCCCCGGACCGCCCCATTCCGCCGTTATCGCCGCGACCAGGCTGCGCTTGCGCGCCCAGAGCCGGGCGATGAGCTCCTCTCGCGTGGTGAGCTCGGTGCAGGGGAACCCCATCTGGGACAGCCGCGACCTGAGGTCGATCGGCAGCTCGTCGTCCGCGCGGTGCGGCCGCGCGATCTTCGCCAGCATGTCGCCGAGTTGTGCCAGTAGCCGCTCCTGCTCGCTCATTCCACCCCGAAAAACGCGCCTCGGGGCGGCGCTACTTTTCGGCGAGCTGTTTTCGCGTCTCGGCGAATGCGCGGACCGCGCGCTCCAGCTCGTCGCGCGTGTGCGCGGCCGAAACCTGGGTGCGGATCCGGGCCTTGCCCTGGGGCACGACGGGGTAGGAGAAGCCCACGACGTACACGCCCTTCTCGAGCATCGCGGCCGCCATCCGGCCGGCCAGCGCGGCATCGCCGACCATCACCGGCACGATCGGGTGCTCGCCCGCGAGGATGTCAAACCCTTCCTCGGTCATGCGCCGCCGGAAGTAGGCGGTGTTGTCCCTCAGCCGCTCGCGCAGCTCCTGCGCGTCGCGGATCAGCTCGAGCACCTTGAGGCTCGCGGCCACGATCGGCGGCGCCACCGAGTTCGAGAACAGGTAGGGCCGGGAGCGCTGCCGGAGCATGGCGACGATCTCCTTGCGGCCCGAGACGTAGCCTCCGCTCGCGCCCCCCAGCGCCTTGCCGAGGGTGCCGGTGATGGCGTCGATCCTGCCGATGACGCCGTGGTGCTCGTGAGTGCCGCGGCCGCCCGGGCCGACAAAGCCGACCGCGTGCGAGTCGTCGACCATGACCATCGCGTCGTATCTCTCCGCCAGCGCGCAGATCTCCGGCAGCGGCGCCATGTACCCGTCCATGGAGAAGACCCCATCGGTCACGACCATCCGGAAGCGCACGTCCGCGCTGTCCTGGAGCTGCTTTTCGAGGTCGGCCATATCGCGGTTCGCGTAGCGCAGCCGCCGCGCCTTGCACAGCCGGATGCCGTCGATGATGCTGGCGTGGTTCAGGGCGTCGGAGATGATGGCGTCGCGCTCGTCAAGCAGCGCTTCGAAGATGCCGCCGTTGGCGTCGAAGCAGGACGAATAGAGGATCGTGTCCTCGGTGCCCAGGAACTCGGTCAGCGCGTCCTCGAGCTCCTTGTGCACCTCCTGGGTTCCGCATATGAATCGCACCGAGGCCATGCCGTAGCCCCAGCGGTCGAGCGCCTCCTTGGCGGCCGCGATCACCGCCGGGTGATCGGCGAGACCGAGGTAGTTGTTGGCGCAGAGGTTCAGCACGTCGCGCTCCATGACGGCGACGGTCGCGCCCTGCGGCGACTCGATCACGCGCTCGGGCTTCTCGAGGCCCGCCTCGCGGATCTCCTGCAGCTGCTGCGTCAGGTGCGAGCGCATGCGTTCGAACATCACTTGCTCCAGTCGAGAACGATCTTGCCGCACTGCCCGGAGTGACCGACGGCGAACGCCTCGCGGTATTCGGTGTACGGGAACCGATGCGTGATCACCGGCGAGATGTCGAGGCCGCTCTGCACGAACACAGACATCAGGTACCAGGTCTCGAAGATCTGGCGGCCGTACACACCCTTGACGGTCAGCATCTTGAAAACGATCTGCGTCCAGTCGATCGGGAACTCATGATCGGGAAGGCCCAGCACGGCGATCCGCCCGCCGTGCGCCATGTTGTCGAGCATCTCGCGCATCGCGCTGGGCACGCCGGACATCTCGAAGCCGACGTCGAAGCCTTCCTTCATCCCGAGCTCGCGCTGCGCGTCGGCGAGCTTCGTGTGCCGGACGTCGACGGCGCAGGTGACGCCCACCTTGCGCGCGAGGTCGAGCCTGTAGTCGCTCACGTCCGTCACCACCACGAACCGGGCGCCGTTGTGGCGCGCGACGATCGCAGCCATCAAGCCGATCGGACCGGCGCCCGTGATGAGCACGTCCTCGGCGACGACGCGGAACTGGGTTGCCGTGTGGACCGCGTTGCCGAACGGGTCGAAGATCGACGCGACGTCGAGGTCGATGGCGTGGTCGTGCGGCCAGACGTTGCCGGCCGGCATGACGATGTACTCGGCGAAGGCGCCGTCTCGCTGCACGCCGATGCCGACGGTGTTCGCGCAGAGCCAGCGCCGCCCCGCCATGCAGTTGCGGCAGCGACCGCACACGATGTGGCCCTCGGCGCCGACGATCTCCCCGGTGTAGAG
>CAYWTI010000225.1:0-3243 GCA_964461175.1 uncultured Actinomycetes bacterium
CCCGACTTGCGCACCTCCTCGCGCGCCATCTGGAAGATCTCGACCATGCGCGGGCCGATGATCTCGGCGAGAAAGCGACGCGGCAGGGCGTTGATGCGATCGCCTCCGACCTGCCGGACCTCGACCTTCTCGCCGTGGTCGATGACGTCGGGCAATGCGTGCCCGTAGTTGAGCTTCAGACCTTCAGCCTCGTCGAGGGTCGTACGCAGTCCGATGGCGATGTCGCTCGTCACGTGGTTGCCGCCCACCGGCAGGACGGCGAGATGCCGCGCCGAGCCGTCGTTGTAGACGACGACGTTGGTCGTGCCCGCGCCGATCTCGACGAGGCACACGCCGAGCTCGATCTCCTGCGGCGTGAGCACGCCTTCGCCGGCCGCCAGGCCGGTGCAGACGACGTCCTCGACGTCGAAGCCGGCACCGTGCACGCACTTGATCACGTTCTGGATGGCGGTCTGAGCGCCCGTGATGATGTTCGTCTCGACCTCGAGCCGGTGGCCGGTCATGCCGATGGCGTCGCGCACGCCGTCCTGGCCGTCAACCGTGTAGGCGCGCGGGATGACGTGGACGACCTGTCGGTCGGAGGCCACGCTGATCGCGCGGCTCGCCTCGACGACGCGGTGCACATCGTCGTCGCCGATCTCGTGATCGGGGTGCGCGACCGCGACCACGCCGGTCGAGTTCTGGCTCCAGAGATGCGTGCCGCCGAGGGAGACGACGACCGCCTCGATGCGCTGCCCCGCCATACGCTCGGCCGAGACCGTCGCCGCCTGTATGGCGGCGATCGTCTTGTCGAGGTTCACGACGACGCCCTTGCGCAACCCGTCGGACGGGCTCTCGCCCACGCCGAGGATCGTCACCGGCGCGCCGGGGTCGTCAGACTCGGCGATGACCACGACGACCCGGGACGTGCCCAGGTCGAGACCTACTGTTTTCTTGCGCCGTGGCAAGAGTGTGCTGAAACGCCTCCTGGAACGTGGGGATGGATGTTGGCGGGTTGGCGGGAAGTATATCCGCTAACGGGCCGGTGCGGGGCCAGATTTAGTGGCCGCACGGCCCGGCCGGCCCAGCGCTTGTGGTCGGCGGTTTAGAGGTAGTGACGGCGGATCGCGCCCAGGTTGTTGAAGATGCGCACGCCGAACGCGACGATCGCCGCGATCGAGAGGTCGACCCCGAGCTTGTCGCCGAAGTAGGTGAGCCCGCCGGCCAGGATCATGTTCGTCAGCAGGCCGCTGAAGAACACACGCGACTCGAAGGTGCCGGCGATGTACGCCTTGAACGCGCCGAAGATCGAATCCAGCGCGGCCAGCAGCGCCACCGCCGTGTAGCGCGCGTACGTGATCGGGATCGTGACCGGCGAGAGCAGGCCCAGGATCACGCCGATGATCGCGAACAGGGCCGCGACGACGATTACTTGCACGGGTTCGGCGGCGGTGGCGTCGGCGACGCGCCCGGCGAGGGCGACGGCGGCGCCGGCTGTTTCGACTTGTAGCCGACGGCCGGCTCGGCCGGGTTCATGACGTTGACGTACAGCAGGTCCGAGGAGCTGTAGTCGACCATGTTCTTGCCGGCGATCGCTTTGAGCGCGCTCAGCTTGTCGCGAAGGCTTGAGAACTCCTCGGGCGTCAGCACGCGGCCAAAGTAAACCCTCCAGCCCTTCTTGGCGATCATCGTCAGGTCCCCGCACGAGTCGAAGACGAACCCTGCGACGTCCTGGCCGAGCAGCGCCGGCATCGCACGCTGCATGTTGACGAGCGCGGCGAGCAGCTGCGGGTCGAGGGGCCGGTCCCCGACGCGCGGGTCTGCGCCGGCCGGGCCCTGGACGTCGACCAGGCCACCGCCGCTCGGCGTCGGTCCGAGGACCACGGCCTGGCTCGACAGCAGGAAGACCTTCGTGGACGGCCCCGCGTGGTAGGCGGCGACCGGCTCCCACTCGCTCACCGAGATGACGACCGTGCCGGGCAGCTCGGGCAGCACCGTCGCGTTGCGCACCCACACCTGCTGGAGCAATTTGTCCCGCGCCGACTCGCCGTCGATCGCGATGACCGACCCGTGCGACGAGATCCCCGCGGCCGCCGCCACCTGGCTTGCGGTCAGGTGCCTCGTCCCCGAGATCTCGACGGAGCGAAGCGCGAACGCCGGCCCGAACCACAACCACCCGAGCAGCGCCAGCTCGAGCACGGCGACGCCGGCGGACAGCATGCGCCAACCCCAGTGCGTGTCCGGGGGCCGGGTCGACCTCTCGGAGCGGGTCCACAGCTGGCCGCGCAGCGGCTCGGTGCGCTCCAGCGCGCCGTTGGGCCACGGCGGTCGCGGTAGGACGGAGGAACGGCGGCGGAATTTCAAATCGCGGTCGGCCCCACGTGGTGACGATGGCGGCCGATCGCGTGCTCGACCAGTCGCGCGCACAGCGCGTCGAACGGAATGCCAGCAGCGCGCGCGGCGTCGGGCAGCAGCGACAGCTCGGTCAACCCGGGCACGGTGTTCACCTCGAGCACCCACGGCGTCCCGTCCGCGCTGACGATGATGTCGACGCGCGCCATGCCCGAGCACCCGAGCTCGGTGAACGCGCGCGCGGCCGCGGCCGCGGCCGCGGACCGGGCGTCATCGGAGATGCGCGCCGGGATGATGTGGTGCGACCGGCCCGCCGTGTACTTCGCGTCGTAGTCGTACACCGGGTTCTCGCTCACGATCTCGAGGGTCGGGAGCACCTCCACCTCGGGCGTCGCCAGCACGCCGACGGTGATCTCAGTTCCCGACACGAACCTCTGCGCCACGACGCGGCGGTCGTAGCGCGCCGCGAGCTGCAGGCCGCTGGCGACCGCGTCCGAGTCGCGGGCGATGGTGAGGCCGATGGTCGAGCCCTCGCGGACCGGCTTGATCACGAGCGGGAACCCGAACCGGGCGACCAGGCGCTCCACGAGGTCGGCGCCGACGCCGGCTTTGAGCTCCAGCTCCTCGAACTCCGGCACGTGGATGCCCGCGCCCGCCATCACCTTCGCGGCCCGCGACTTGTCCATGCAAAGCGCCGACGCGAGCACGCCCGACCCGGTGTACGGCAGGCCGAGGAGCTCGAGCATTCCCTGCACCGTCCCGTCCTCGCCAAGCCGCCCGTGGAGAGCGTTGAAGACGCAATCGAAGCCGCCGTCGCGAAGCACGTCCCAGGTGCTCGAGTCGAGGTCGACGACCGTGACGTCGTGGCCCGCCGAGCGCAGCGCCTTCGCCACCTGCTCGCCCGACCGCAGC
>CAYWTI010000226.1:0-6617 GCA_964461175.1 uncultured Actinomycetes bacterium
GCGGGCGGGGCTGCCGGCGCGGCGTCCCAGCCCCCGGCGGCCGGCGGGTTCCACGACGGAGCGGTCGGGATGGGAGCGGCGGCGGCGGGCGCTGCGGCCGCGGGTCCCCAGGCCGGTGCGGGTGCCGCGGGCGCGGCCCACGACGGGGCCGCGGAAGGTGGAGGAGGCGGTGGGGGCGCCGCGGGCGGCGGCGCGGCAGGGGCGGATTCGGGCGCGCCCCAGGTCGGTGCGACGCCGGGTGCGGCCGTCGGCGGAGGTGCGCCCCAAGAGGGTGCGGCGGACGGGGCGGCGGACGGCGCAGACGGCGGCGGCGGCGGTGCGGGCGGAGGTGCCGAAGGCGGCGCTCCCCACGCGGGCGCCGGAGACGACGAGGGCGCGCTCCAGCCGGGCGCGGCCGCGGGAGGCGCGGGGGGCGGGTTCGTCACGGCCGGCGATGCCGGCGAGCCCCATCCCCCGGTCGCGGGCTTCGGTGCGGCCGGAGCGCCCCATCCACCACCGCCGGGTGGGGGCGCGACCATGGTCGGCGCGACGGCGGCCGGGCGTGCGGGGGCGGGAGGCGCCCATGTCGCCGCCACGCCGGCCGTCTGGTTTACCGGCGCCGCGGGCCTCACCGGAGGCGCGGACTTCTTCTTCTTTCGGCGCCGGCGCGTCCTCAGATAAAGAAACGCGACGACGATGGCGAACAGGGCGAGAAGCGCGTAAAGAAGCAGCAGCGTCTGGTCACTCATGGGCAACGCTGAAGTATGCCATTCCGTCCGCGGATCTCAACTCGGGTTGGCCCCGTTCTCGATGACGAGGCGGCCGGACGCGACGCCCGGCACGGTGACGTCGGCTTCGAGGGCGTGGCCGCCCGGGCCAAGTGTCTCGCCTGTCACGACGTGGACCACCAGCCGCCGCCCGAGCGGCATGTCGAGGCGCTTGGGCAGCGGTGCGAGCCCGGCGTTGGTCTCGATCTGCAGCTGATGGCCCGTGACGAGCACGCCGTCGAGGCGCAGCCCGGCCATGCCGGCGAGCACCGCCGGCCGCGTCCGATTCTCGAGCGCGAAGCTCACGCCGCCAGCCTCCGCCCGCAGGCTCCGCAGGTCGGCCAGCCGCTCGGCGAGGTAGCGCGGGATCTCCGGCCGAGGCCGGGGCGGCACGGCATTCGACGTGACGGCGAAGCTGAGGTCGGCGCGATCGATCGCCTCGCCGGCAACGAGCAGCGTCGCCTCGAGGCGGTACTCGCCCTCGGCCGCGAGCGGAAGGCTCAGCGTGGTCGCGATCACTGCGGGCTCGAAAGGCGTCGGCACCTCGACATCGACCGCGCCGGCGTACGACTTGCGCTGGACGACGTCGCGCATGCGATCGAGGCCCCGCGCACCGGTGGCCTTCTCGCGAGTCACAGTCCAGCGCACGGTCCCGCGTCCGCCGACCTCGCGATCGTCGTTGACCACGACAAGGCGGGCGAGAAATGGCGTGCGCGGACTCTGGACGACGCCGAACGGCCGCGCCGGTTCGAAGGCGAGCGGCTCGATGATCACGCGCGTCGGTTTGAACGCCGCGGTCAGCGCCGCGAGCGACCGCTTCGGCCGGCGCGTGCCATCGACGAGCCCGAACCCGATCCCGGGGAACGGATCCACGAGGTGGTATGCGAACGCGCCCCAGCACGACTCGAACTTGCGCGTGCGCAGGTGCTCGGCCGCGTAGCGAACGAGGTCGGCCTGGTAGCGCTGCGATGTCTCGATGTACTCCTCGAGGTCTCGGTGCGCGGACGGCAGGCCCGCGCCCCGCTCCGCCCAGTTGACGGGCTGAAAGCCTGCGTATCTCCACGCAGGCTCGTCGTCGGCGACGGGCCAGCGGGCGCCGATCTCTGCCCACGCGGGCGAGTCCGACGACGGCAGCGCCTGCGCGCCAAATGCGCTGACCATGAGCGGCTCGACCTTCGCGATGTCGTGCCACGAGCCTTCGCTCCATCCCGCCTTGAGGTGGATGTCGACGTCACCGGATGCCGCCAGCGCGGGCCGCGTCGGGTCGAGCTTCTCGAACAGCGCCTTCAGGTCCTGGTCGATGGAGTGGTTCTGCCGCACCGCGTGCACGTCGCCGAGGTCGAAGTTGCTAGCGAGCCACGGCGGATCCTCGTGGGCCGTCCACATCGCGATCGAAGGGTGGTTCTGCAGCATGGCCACCATCTCCGCCACCTGCTCCCGCGCCGCCGACTCGAAGAACCGCGACTCATCTCCGCGAGCGTGATAGACGTAGGTCCCGAAGAGCGGCAGGTCCTGAAGGACCAGCATCCCCGCCTCGTCCGCCTCGCGGTAGAAGTCGCGCGGCAGCACGTTGGCGACCACGCGCAGTGCGTCCACGCCGGCCTCTTTGGCCAGCGCGATATCGGCCGCGAACGTCTCGCGGGTCAGCTCGTCCAGCCGGTGCCCGGGCGCGTAGCACGCGCCGCGCAGGAACATCGGCCGGCCGTTGACGCGGAAGCTCCAGCGCCGCGGACCGATGTCCCAAGTCAGGTCGCGAAAGGCGAAGCCGTCGTCGACACGCGCCGACTCGGCACCGTCCGACGTGCGCGCGACGACCTCGGCGCGGTAGACGTGGCGCTCGCCGAACCGCCACGGCTCCCATCTCCTGGCGCCCGGCAGCGCCACGCGCATGGACATGGTCTGCTCCGCGCCGCCGGCGAGATGCACATCGCGGCGAAGGCGAAGCGCGGCCCGGCCCGGCACCGGAATGCTGAGCTCGACCTCGCCGTCCATCGTCCGGCCGTCGAGGTTGCGCAGCCGCGTCTCGACCTCCAGCCGCCCATCGCCACCCTCGAAGGTCGGCTTCACGCGCAGCCAGTCGACCGCGATCGAGCCGACGTACTCGAGCTGCACCGGGAGCCACAGCCCTAGAGGAACCTCCTGCGCGAACGGCTCGGGCAGGCTGCCGTAGGCCGAGGCCGGGTACGGCTTCAGGTCCCCGTCGTTGAACAGGCCCATGATGTGCCGCTTCTTCTCCGGCTCGTTCTCGACCGGCGACTCGCAGCAGATGACGAGCTGGTTCTCGGGCTTGATGTACGGCGTGAGGTCGAAGCCGAAGGGCGAGAAGTAGCCGTAGTGCGAACCGAGCAGCCGGCCGTTGAGCCAGACGTTGGTGGCCAGGAACGCGCCGCCGATGCGCAGGACGACGCGACCGGCGTGGTCCGGACGCGGGAACTCCGTGCGGTACCAGATCGACTGCCGCCCCGCGCGCGCCGACAGCTGGCGAGGCACCTCGATCGGCTTCCACGCCGTTCCGCGGCCGCTCGGCAGGCGTTCCGCCTCGCCCTCGCCGAGCGACATCCACATCGCCTCCCAGCCGGTCAGCTCGCGCCGGCCGGGCGCGCGCTGCGCGAGCGGCATGAAGAGGGAGTCGCTCACTTGCGCGCGAACGCTCCGTCCGCGGTGGCGCAGAACATCACGGGTCTGGCGAGCGCGACCTCGAAGTCACGCGCACGCGGCCGCGCCACCAGGGCGAGGATGCTGCCGCCGAAGCCCGCCCCCATGATGCGCGCGCCGTAGCACCCCGGCGCGGACCACGCGCGCTCGACGATCGCGTCCACGTTCGGCGTCGAGACCTCGAAGTCGTCGCGCAGGCTCACGTGCGACTCCTTCAGCAGCGCGCCCATGCGCTCGAAGTCGCGCTTCTCTAGCGCGGCGACGAAAGCATGCACGCGCGCGATCTCCGATTCGACGTGCCGCATACGCTTCGGCTCGCGCGCCTCGGCCTCCTCGCGGCGGCGGTTGTAGGGAGTGCCGGCGAGCGAGCGGTGCTCGCCCGAGTCGATGACGGCGATGGAGACCTCGTCCGGGAAGGGGACCACGTGGTAGTCAAGGGTCGCGCAATCGAGGAGCAGCGCGCCACCCTTCCTTCCCAGCGCCGACGCGAACTGGTCCATCACCCCGACCTGGACGCCGGTTGCCTTCTGCTCCGCGCGCTGGCACGCGAGCGCGGCCTCCTTGCCGTCCATCTCCGGCCGCATCCCGGCGGCGAGCGCAACGAGCAGGGCGGCCGATGAGCTGATGCCGGCGTTGGGAGGCACGCTGGACCGCACCGTCACCGCTTGCGGCGAGACGCCGAGCTCCTCCCCCACCGCTCGCAGGTACGCGAGGCCGCCGTCGACCTCGCTCGTGATCGACCAGTCGGCCGCGGGACGGCCGGCGACGTCGGTGAAGCGGTCGACCGCGGCCGGCAGGACGACGCCGCCGAGATAGTCGACGTGCTCGCCGATGAGGTTCACCCTGCCCGGCGCGCGGCCGGACCATGCGTCAGAGGGCACGCAACTCCGCGGCGGTGTCCTCGGCGCGCGCGTCCAGGATGAAGGCGCCGGCTCCGAGCTCGGAGCCCGCGAGGTACTTCAGCTTGTCCCTGGTCCGGTTGGGCGGATAGAACTCAACGTGGAAGTGGTGGTGCGCGTTGCCGCGCCCGGGCGGGCGCTGATGCATCGCCATCACATAAGGAAGAGGCCTCGCGAATAGACGGTCGTACTTCTCGAGCACGGACTTCAGCGTGCGCGCGAACGAGTCGTCGTCGTCTGCGTCAAGGTCGACCAGACCGCCGCGGTGATTGACCGGCGCGAGGTGAACCTCGTACGGCCAGCGCGCGAACTCAGGCACGAACGCGATCCAGCGCTCATCGCCTGCAACGACACGCGGTCCTGAGCGCTCGGCCGCGAGGATGTCGCAGTAGAGGCACCGGCCGGTCCTGCGCTTGTGGCGCGCCCCGGCCGCCAGCTCGCGCTGGAGCACGGGCGGCACGAACGGGTAGGCGTAGATCTGCCCGTGCGGGTGGCTGAGCGTGACGCCGATCTCCTCGCCGCGGTTCTCGAACACGAAGACGTACTTGACGTTCGGAAGGCGGCCGAGCTCCTTGGTGCGGTCGCGCCAGACGTCGATGAGGTCGCGGATGTGCTCGACGGTTTGCGCCCCCAGCGACGAGTCATGGTCCGGCGTGTAACAGACGACCTCGCATCGACCCTGGTCGCCGGTGTACGAGGGGAAACGGTTCTCGAAGACCGCGATGTAGTAGTCCGGCTCGGGGATCTCGGTCTCGAGCGCGCCCGGCCTGGTTGGGCAGAGCGGGCAGTGGTCCGCCGGCGGATGGTAGGTGCGGTCCTGGCGCCACGGCGCGACGGTGACCCATTCCTCGAGAAGAGGGTTCCAGCGGAGCTCGCTCAGCTGGGCTTCCTCTCGTAGTAGATGAGGTAGCGGCCGTCGGCCTTCTTGACGACGCGCTTTCTAACCTCGTCCGAGCCTCTAGCCGTCGAGCGCACGCCGCACCGCCTCCACCGGCGTCTTCACGACCTCGAGCCCGTCGACGTCCCACGTGTCGAGCGCGAACACCGGGCGGTCGAGCCTGCGCGCGAGCGCGATCTCGCTCAGCGTTCCCCAGCCGCGGCCGATGGCGATCACGCTCTCCGCGGCCATGACGATGAGCAGGTTGCGCGCCTCGCCGAACCCCGTCGGCAGCGCCACGGTCAGGTGTGGGTTCGACCCTTCGCGCGTCGCCTCGCGGAGGATGCCGACGACCGTCCCGCCCTCGGCGGCCGCGCCCTCGCTCGCGGCGCCGGACACTCCCGCGTAGCCGCCGTTGACGACGATCGCGCCGGAGCGCGCCAGCAGCCTCCCCACCTCACGCGCCGCGTCGAGCTGCGTAGGCGTCGCCTCGGACGCTCCGCAGACCGCGACGTAGCGCTTTGGCATCGTGGCGAAGTTTATTCGGTAACATTTCGGCTCGAAGTTCAACGCCCGTGGGGCAAAGGAGGTGAGGCGGAGCTTTGGATATACCGAGTCGCGGTACCAGCCGCCTCGTTTGCCAGCTGGGAGCTTGTGAGGTCGTAAGCCTCTAGGGCTTCTGCACCGGATCCGGCTCCCGGAGTCGGAGGCGGTAGTACTGCGAACGTAGAGCGCTGTAAGGGCCGAGTCCTCTCGGCCCTTACTTTTTTCACTCGATACGATTCACGTTCGTGGCCGAAGATTTCGCCCGCCAGCTGAACGAGATCCCCGAGGGTTGGGTCTCGGCGATGGGCATGACGATCACGCACGCGACCAAGGACGAGGTGCGCGCGGAGCTCACCATCGGGCAGCAGCACCTCCAGGGCTACGGCATCGTCCACGGCGGCGTGCACTGCGGGATCATCGAGACGCTGTCGTCGATGGGCGCGTACCTCTTCGCGCGCGAGCGCGGACAGCACGTCGTCGGCCTCGAGAACAACACAAGCTTCATCCGCGCCGTCCGCGCGGGCGCGAAGCTCCACGCGGTGGCCACGCCCATCACGCGCGGGCGGCGGACGCAGGTGTGGCAGGCACAGGTCCTCGACGAGCAGGAGCGGCTCGTCGCGACGGGACGCGTGCGCCTGCTCTGCCTTCAGCCGGAGCAGTCACTCGCGGGCGAGGTGGTCAAGGGCGCGCTCAGCGACCGGTGAGGTACGAGAAGATGATCTCGTCGATCAGCTTTTCGACCGGCGCGAGGTCGTCGGTGAAGACCTGGTCGTGATAGGGCGAGACGCGTAGCCGCCCTTCGTTGAGCACGCTCAACGCCACGGACTCGGCGACGGGTTCATGCACGAGCGAGAGGTTGTGCTCCACGTCCTGCAACGAGACCGGCTCGGTCGT
>CAYWTI010000227.1:0-3890 GCA_964461175.1 uncultured Actinomycetes bacterium
ACCGAGGTCCACATGCACGGACGGATCGGCGAGTCGATCAAGCGCAAGGAGGACGGACGCTTCCTCCGCGGCAAGGGCAACTACCTCGACGACATCGAGCTGCCCGGGATGCTGCACATGGCGATCCTGCGCAGCCCGCACGCGCACGCGCGCATCAAGTCGGTCGACACCGCCGAGGCTTCGAAGATGCCCGGCGTCGTCGCTGTGGTAACCGGCGAGCTCATGGCCCAGCACAAGCTCGCGTGGATGCCGACGCTGAGCTACGACACCCAGGCGGTGCTCGCGACCGACAAGGTCCGCTTCCAGGGCCAGGAGGTCGCAGCCGTCGTCGCCGAGACCCTCTACCAGGCGGAGGACGCGCGCGACTCGATCGTCGTCGACTACGACGTCCTGCCCGCCGTGATCAGCCCCGAGGGCGCCAAGGCGGCGGGCGCGCCGCTGATCCGCGACGACAAGGAAACCCAGAAGGACAACCACATCTACCACTGGGAGTCGGGCAACAAGGAGACCACGCAGGCCGCCTTCGCCAAGGCTGACAAGGTGATCCGCCTGCACACCTTCTATCCCCGCTGCCATCCCGCGCCCATGGAGACCTGCGGGATCCTGGCGGACGTGAACCCGGGCACCGGCAGGGCGACGATCTACATGACGAGCCAGGCGCCGCATCTCCACCGGACCGTGTTCGCGCTCGTGGCGGGATTGCCGGAAGAGAACATCCGGATCATCTCGCCCGACATCGGCGGCGGCTTCGGCAACAAGGTTCCCGTGTATCCCGGCTATGTGGTTGCGACGGCCGCAAGCCTGCTCATCGGCCGGCCGGTGAAGTGGGTTGAGGATCGCACTGAGAACCTCATCTCGACCGGATTTGCACGCGACTACCACATGACCGGCGACCTCGCCGTGGACAAGGACGGCAGGATGCTCGCGCTGCGGGTCCACCTCGACAGCGACAACGGTGCTTTCTTCTCCGACGCACAGCCGACCAAGACCAAGGCAGGCCTGTTCCACATCGTGACCGGCTCCTACGACATCCCCACAGCGCACATCACCGCGGACGGCTACTACACGAACAAGGCGCCGGGCGGCGTCGCGTATCGCTGCTCGTTCCGGGTCACTGAGGCCAGCTACATGATCGAGCGCCTCGTGACCAACGCGGCCATAGAGCTCGGGATGGACCAGGCCGAGTTCCGGAAGAAGAACTTCATCCGCAAAGAACAGTTTCCGTACCACTCGCCGACGGGTTGGGTCTACGACTCGGGCGATTACCACAAGGCGATGGACGTTGCGCTCGAGCAGCTCGGCTACGACGAGCTGCGCAAGGACGTCGAGGAGCGCCGGAAGAAGGGCGAGGTGACCGGGATCGGCATCGCGTCATTTACCGAGGTCGTGGGCGCCGGTCACGGCAAGGACTTTGATCTCCTCGGCGTCGCCATGTTCGACAGCGCCGAGCTGCGCGTCCACCCGACGGGCAAGGCGCTGCTCCGCATGGGCACCAAGTCGCAAGGCCAGGGCCACGAGACGACCTACGCCCAGATCGTCACCGAAGAGCTGGGCATCCCGGCCGCCGATGTGCTCGTCGAGGAGGGCGACACCGACACCGCCCCGTACGGACTCGGCACCTACGCGTCGCGTTCGACGCCCGTATCGGGCGCAGCCACGGCCCTGGTTTCACGCAAGCTTCGCGACAAGGCGCGGAAGATCGCCGGCCACCTGCTGGAAGCGGCCGAGGAAGACATCGAATTCGACGCGGGCCGCTTCTACGTCAAGGGCTCGCCGGACAAGGCCAAGACGATCCAGGAGATCGCCTTCGCGGCCTACAGCACGAACCTGCCCGACGCGATGGAGCCGGGCCTCGAAGGCGTGCACTACTACGACCCGCCGAACATGACCTACCCGTTCGGCACCTACGCGGTGGTCGTGGACATCGACAAGGGCACCGGGCAGGTCAAGGTGAGGCGCATGGTCGCGGTCGACGACTGCGGGGTGCGGATCAACCCGATGATCGTCGAGGGCCAGATCCACGGCGGCCTGGCCGAGGGTTACGGCATCGCGTTCATGCAGCTGATCACCTTCGACGCCGACGGCAACTGCATCGGCTCCAACTTCACGGATTACCTGCTGCCGACGGCCGTGGAGACACCGAAGTTCGAGCTCGGCGCCACCGTCACGCCGTCGCCGCACCACCCGCTCGGCGCCAAAGGCGTGGGCGAGTCGCCGACAGTCGGCTCGCCAGCGGCGTACGTCAACGCCGTCATCGATGCGCTCTCCCCGTATGGTGTGCGCAACATCGACATGCCGGTGACGCCGGACAAGGTCTGGGCGGCTCTCCGAGCCGCGGGAGTGAACGAATAGCGGACGACGTCTTCGACCTGCTGCAGGAGTTCGAGGCCGCGGGCACGCCGTGCGTGCTCGCGACCGTCGTCCGGTGCGAGGCGCCGACCTCGGCGCGCCCGGGCGACAAGGCGGTCATCACCGCCGACGGGCGGCTGCGCGGCTGGATCGGCGGCAGCTGCTCCGAGCCGGTCGTGCGGCGGGAGGCGCTGCGCGCCCTCGCCGAAGGCACGCCGCAGCTCATCCACATCGTCGGCGACGCAGGTGAGGTGAAGCAGGTGCGGAAGCGAGGCGAGCTCTCCATCGCGACCACATGTCCGAGCGGCGGCTCGCTCGACGTCTTCATCGAGCCGCGCGTGCCGAAGCCGTTGTTGCTCGCCTTCGGCGACGGCCCCGCCGCGGCGACGCTCGTGCGCCTGGCCGAGCTGACCGGCTTCCGCGCCCGCGCGCTGGGCCAGTCAGACCTTGCCTCGCTCGAGGTGCCGGCTGGGACGGAGGCTTACGCGGTGGTGGCCACGATGGGCCACTTCGACGAGGACGCGCTCGAGGCTGTGCTCGCGCATCCATCGCTCGACGTCAGCCTCATCGCGAGCACGCGGCGCGCCGCCGCCGTGCGCGTCGAGCTCGCCCGCCGCGGGCTCGACGAAGAGACGCTGGCGCGCGTGCACACGCCCGCCGGCAAGGTCCGCGGCGGGACGCAGGAGGAGATCGCGCTGCTCGCCCTCGCCGAGGTGGTGGCGGCGCGCCGCAAGCGGGGCGCGAGGCCGGCCGCTTCCGTCGCCCCGGCGGCCCCACAGGTGATGTTCGTGACCGACCCGGTGTGCGGCATGACCGTCGACCCGCTGACCAGCCCGCACAAGCTGACGGTCGGCGACCAGTCGTACTGGTTCTGCGGAGCGGGCTGCAAAGCCGAGTTCGAGAGCCGGATCGTCAACGCCTGACCCGGCCGCAGACCTGCTGGCTGCGCCCCTGGGTCTCCAGCTCCTCGATCTCCTTTCGCGCCAGGACCTCGATGCGCTGACCGAAGAAGACCTGCAGACACTGATGCTCCGAGTCCCGCACCTCGCAAGCCGCTACAGGGGCGACTACGCGCAGCACGTGGCATCGCTGCGGGCATCGGCGCCACGTCATGTGGGCCTTGCGCGTCGGCTCGTCGCCCGCGTCCCCGGCTGGTGGGCGCCGCTGGATCGTTCGGCGCAGGTCTGGGCCGCGAAGAAGTCGGAACCGCCGGACGCGTCGCGCTTCCAACCCGAGCTCGACCAGATGCATGGGCTGGCGTCGAAGCCGAGGTACGCCTTCTGGACCAGCACGCTCGTGCGCCCGCACAGATCGCCATGGCTCGAATGGCCGGAGGCCCAGTTCGTCGAGGGGCCGCCTCGGCTGTGGCGGATGGGCGTCCCGGCCGCCGCGCGAGTGATCGAGATCCACTCTCCGCGCGACTGGGCCGCGCTCTGTGTGCGCTACCCCGCCCCCTCGGCGACGCGCCTCGACCCCGACTGGCACGCGGTCGCGCGCGAATGGGACGGCGTTCATCTGTCGATCGGCGGCTGGCTGACGGC
>CAYWTI010000228.1:0-6220 GCA_964461175.1 uncultured Actinomycetes bacterium
GCGTTCCCGCTCTGGACGTACGTCGAGACCTCGCGGAAGCCCGCCGCCGTGAGCGCCAACCTCAGCTGGGGCATCGCGATCCGGTTGCGCTTGACGAGGTTCACACCCCGCAGCAGCACGACATGCACCGCCATCTGCATAAGAAGGATGAATTGCACCGCGGCTTTGCTTAACTTTCGCTCCGCAGATGAGCGCCTGGGCCTCCTGGGACCGCCGGCAGAGGATCTTCGCGATCGCGGTGGCGGCCGTCGCGGTCGCGTCGGTGTTCTACGCGCTGATCCTCAAGTTCGAGCCCTTCGGCCAGCAGATCGTCATCGCCATCGACGACATCGGCGAGGCTCTGGCGGCCGCGACCGCGGCCGCGGCCTGCGCGTGGGCGGCGCGGCGATCCACCGGCAACAACCGCCTGGGCTGGGCGCTGATGGGTGTGTCCACCGGCCTCTGGGCTGCCGGCCAGGTCACCTGGACCATCTACGAGGTCGTCCTTCAGCAGCAGGTCCCGCAGCCCGGACTCGTCGACATCGGATTCCTCTCCGCCGTCCCGTTCGCGGTCGCCGGCATCCGCGCTTTCTGGGGCGCCGCCCAGGGCACGTCGTCCCATTGGCGCGTGTGGTTCGACGGCGTGATCGTCGCCATCGCCCTCACCTCGACCGCCTGGGGATTCGGCCTTCGTCTCGTCTGGTTCGACAGCACGGACCTCGCCTCCAAGACCTACGCCCTCTCCTACCCGGTCGGCGACATCCTCATCGGCACGGTGCTGATCCTCGCCATCCGCCGCGCGGTCGGGCAGCAGAAAGGCCGGATGGCGCTGCTCCTGTGCGGCGTCGCGGCCTACTCCATCGCCGACAGCGCTTTCGCGTACCTGACAGCGCAGGGCGCTTACGGATCCGTCGGGAGCGTGCTCAACACCGGCTGGTTCACCGGCTTTCTGCTCGTCGCGCTCGCCGCGGTGTATCCGGACACGGAGCCGAGGGCGGCGACGCAGCAGTCGTCGCTCGACCTGTGGCAGCTGGCGCTGCCGTGGATGACGCTGCTCACCGCGGCCGGCGGGGATTTCTACACCGCCGCCTCGGGGCAGGAGGCCGGGCTTTTCCAGCCGACCATGACGGTGGTCCTGGCGATCCTGCTGACGGTCAACATGATCCTCGAACGTCGCGAGTTCCTCGAGATGCTCACCGACATCCAGACGTCACGCACAAAGCTGGAGAAGGAGTTCAAGACCTCCCTCGCCTCGATACGGCGCTTCAGCGCGTCGATCGGCGATGGCGCTGACGCGGCGCAGGTGCGGCGGCTGGCCGCCGATATCCACCGCGAGGCCGAGCGCCTCGACCAGATGATCGAGGAGATCGTGGAAGAGGACGAGGAGGAGCCCGCGAAGCCGGCGACGTCGCCGGGCGCGATCGCCACCGCCGACCTGCTTGGTGCCCGCTGAGGGATTCGAACCCCCGACCCTCTGTTCCGAAGACAGATGCTCTGATCCACTGAGCTAAGCGGGCGCGGCCGCGGATCAGACTACCGCCACGTACCTCTCGTGATTGAGTCCCCAGGCGGCGTACCGCATCAAACCCATCGCGCGGTATCGCTCCCTGCCGGCCGCGGTGCGCCCCTTCGTGATCTCCGTCCGCAGGGCCTTCGCCGTCCGGCCGTGGAACTCGGTGTAAGCGCGGCCGACGGCGTCGAGGATGTGCGCGTCCGAGCCGCCCAGCTCGGCCGCCCCGACGCCCGTGTTCATGCGCCGCGCGAGCTGGTTGAAGAGGTAGAAGCCGGGCGTCGCGTTCTCGACCTCGATGGCGTCGAAGTCGAGCTCGGCGGCCAGCCAGCCGACGCCGTGCACCGGACCGCCCCTCACGCGCCGCTGCGTGCGCCAGAAGGGATGGACGGCGACGGCGAGGCCGCCCTGGTCGTGGATCGCGTGCACGGTCGCGGCCGCCGACATGCCCGGCCGAACGCGGCGCTCGAGGAACAGGCCGACGATGTGGCCGTCGCGGCTCGAAACCTCCTCGCCGATCACGACCTCGAGCCGGCCGCGCGCCGCCGCGTGCTCGGCCGCGCGGAGGGCGCCCTCGATCGTGTCGTGGTCGGTGACGGCGATGACGTGCAGGCCGCAGAGGTGGCCGCGCTCGACGATCTCCCGGGGCGATGGCCAGCCGTCGCTGAACGTCGTGTGCATGTGCAGGTCGGCCCGGCCTCGGGAAACCACGGGTGTGCATCCTACCGGCGGCGGGCTTACCATCGACCTACTTAGATCGGCCTCTGGGAAAAGAAAGGTGGAGGTGGCCGCCGTGGAAGGCTTGATGCAGGACTACGAGCTCAGTCTTCAGCACGTGCTGTGGCGGCTCGAGAGGCTGCACCAGAAGAAAGAGGTCGTCACGAAGCGTGACGACGGCGTGCACCGGACGACGTATGGCGAGATGGTGCCTCGCATCAACCGGCTCGCCGGCGCGCTGAAGCGTCTCGGCGTCAAGCCGGGCGATCGCGTCGCGACCCTGGCGTGGAACAACGACCGGCACCTCGAGCTCTACTACGCGATCCCGTGCATGGGCGGCGTTCTCCACACGCTCAACCTGCGTCTGTTCCCCCAGCATCTCGAGTTCATCATCAATGACGCCGAAGACAAGGTTTTATTTGTCGATCAGTCGCTTCTTCCGCTCCTGAAGCCGCTGCTGGGCAAGATCCCGAGCATCGAGACCTTCGTCCTGATGCCCGAGGGCCCGGCGCCCGCCACCGACGGGATGCCCGAGATGCTGGACTACGAGCGCCTGCTGACGGCCGAGAGCGACAGCTACCCGTGGCCGAAGCTCTCGGAGCGGATGGCGGCCGCCATGTGCTACACGTCGGGCACGACCGGCAACCCGAAGGGCGTCGTCTATTCCCACCGGTCGCAGTTCATCCACACGATGGGCGTGCTGCAGGGTGACAACCTCGGCGTGACGGAGAAGGACGCGATCCTGCCCGTCGTGCCCATGTTCCACGCCAACAGCTGGGGCCTGCCCTACGCGATCGGCATGGCGGGCGCCAAGGCCGTCTTCGGCGGGCGATTCTCGGCCGACCCCAAGTCGCTCGTCGAGCTCGCCGAGCAGGAGGACGTCACCTTCCTCGCCGGCGTGCCGACGGTCTGGATCGCGCTCGCCGCCTACCTGAAGGAGACGGGCAAGCGGCTGCCGAAGGTGCACACCGTCATCTGCGGCGGCTCCGCGATCCCTCCCGCGCTGATGCAGACGATGGACTCGCTCGGGCTGCGAATGCTCCACGCCTGGGGCATGACCGAGACCTCGCCGCTCGGCAGCGTAGCGCGGGCCTACGGAGCTCACGACGAGGAGGATGAGTTCAAGCTGCGGCTGACCCAGGGCCGCGTCGCCCCCGGGGTGGAGATCCGCATCACCGACCCCGCCAGCGGCGAGGAGCTGCCGTGGGACGGGGTGGCGTTCGGCGAGATCCAGGTCCGGGGTCCGTGGATCGCTCGCGGCTACCACAACGGCTACGACCCGGACAGGCTCACCGAGGACGGGTGGTTCCGCACCGGCGACGTGGCGAAGATCAGCCCCGACGGCTACATCCAGATCGTCGACCGGACGAAAGACGTGATCAAGTCGGGCGGCGAGTGGATCTCGTCCGTCGAGCTCGAGAACGCGGTCATGGCGCATCCCAAGATCATGGAGGCGGCCGTCATCGGCCTTCCCCACCCACGGTGGGACGAGCGGCCCGTCGTCTACGCCGTCGCGAAGCCGGAGTTCAAGGGCGACGTGACCGAGGCCGAGGTCAAGGAGTTCCTCAAGGACAAGGTCGCCAAGTGGTGGCTGCCGGACGAGATCCGGTTCATCGACGAGGTGCCGAAGACATCCGTCGGCAAGTTCGACAAGAAGGTCCTGCGGGCGAGCGCCGCGCCGATGAAGGAATCGGCGAAAGAGGAGGTCAGGAAATGAGCGTCAGGGCTGGGGTTCGGGAGCACAGGATCGGCCGCGACACCCACCACTTCAAGTGGGACAACTCGCTGGCGCCCGCGGTCGAGATCGACCCTGGAGATGTCGTTCACTTCGACACCGAGGAGGTCACCGCCGGCCAGCTCAAGAAAGGCGATCCCGCGTCCAAACTGGGCGCGCTTGACTTCAACCGGCTGTATCCGCTCGGCGGTCCGGTCTATGTCCGCGGCGCGGAGCCGGGTGACGCGCTCGAGGTGGAGATCCTGGAGCTCAAGCCAGGTTCGTGGGGATGGGCCGCCCTGCTGCCAGGCCTCGGCCTGCTGGCGTCCGACTTCCCCGACCCCTACGTCCGGTACTTCGACCTGGGCGACCGCACCTCGGCCGAGCTGCGCCACGACGTCCACATCCCGATCGCGCCGTTCTGCGGCACGATGGGCGTGGCCACTGACGACAAGGGGCCGATCGACGTCCTGCCGCCGACCAAGGGCGCGGGCAACATCGACACCCGCCACCTGACAGCCGGGACCAAGCTCTACCTCCCGGTCTTCGTGCCCGGCGCCATGTTCTCGGCCGGCGACTGCCACGCGGCGCAGGGAGACGGCGAAGTCTGCGTTACCGGGATCGAATGCCCCATGACTTTCTCACTCCGATTTGGAGTGGTCAAGGGCGGCTCGCCACGTCCGTGGAGCTACCAGTTCGTCACGCCTGCCGTGCCCTTGCAGCCGCGCAGCGACGCCGCCGGCTACCACGCCGCGTGCGCGCTGGGGCCCGACCTGATGGAGAACGCCCGCAACGCGGTGCGCTACACCATCGACTGGCTGGCGGCCGACCACGGACTGAGCCGCGAGGACGCCTACATCCTGTGCAGCCTGGCCGGCGACCTGCGCATCAGCCAGATCGTGGACCAGCCGAACTGGGGGGTTTCCTTCTACCTGCCGCTGAGCGTCTTCAGCTAGCCGCCGGGCCCGCCAACCGGCCGGAAACTGCGGTTCTCTCCGCCATACTTCCATGCCCATAGAACCGAAGGTGAGCACTACACAGCTGGGGCGTTACCCGATCGAAGCCGAGCTGGGGCGAGGCGCGATGGGCGTGGTCTACCGCTCTACTCATCCACGCCTCGAGATCCCCGTGGCGATCAAGGTCCTTTCCGACCAGTACTCGCAGGACCCCGCCTTCCGGCAGCGGTTCCACCGCGAGGCCGCGACGGTCGCGGCCCTCAACCACCCGGGCATCGTCCGCGTCTACGACTTCGACGAGGACGGCCCGGTGCTGTTCATCGTCATGGAATGGGTCGACGGCCGCTCCATGCGGTCCTGGCTCGACGAGTACGGCCGCTTCTCCGTCGACGTCTCCGTCGACCTGATCCAGCAGCTGCTGTCAGCGGTTGGCGTGGCGCACGACTTCCAGGTCGTCCACCGCGACCTCAAGCCGGACAACATCCTGATCTCCAACCGCGGCAAGACCAAGATCCTCGACTTCGGCATCTCCAAGCTGATCGACGACAAGCACCGGCTGACGGCCACGGGGAGCATGGTCGGCACACCGGCCTACATGGCGCCCGAGCAGGTCAAGGGCGAATCGGTCGACGCCACGGCCGACATCTACTCGCTGGGCATGATCCTGTACGAGCTGCTGCACGGCGAGCCGCCCTTCACCGGCCCGCTGCCTGCGGTCCTTCACTCGCAGGTGTTCGATCGCCCGCGGGCGTCGACGGCCATCCCCTCGCCGATCATGGAGATCATCTGGAAGGCGGCGGCCAAGGACCGATCGCAGCGCTTCCAGTCGTGCGAGGAGTTCGCCGGCGCCTTCCACTACATGCCGAAGGCGGCGGTCGCCCATCCTCCGGCGGGAGCGATCTCGGAGGAGGCGGCCATCGACGAGGAGGTCGAGGAGGCCAAGCCTCTTCCCGCCCGCCAGACCGACGGCCAGAAGCCGGTCGGCGTGTGCACCTACAGCGACTGCCAGGAGCGGCGCGGCTGGGCCTGCGCCTACACCGACATGACCGGCCGCAAGTGCAGCAGCTGGTGGTGCCGGCGCCACATCCAGTTCATCGAGCGGACCCCGTTCTGTCCCCGCCACGCGAGCGTCATCCGCGCCCTGGCACCGACCGCGAACACCATCTTCGAGATCAAGAACCGGCCGGCCGTGGACGACCGCGCGCTGCCGCTGGCCGCGCTCGTCGCCGAGGACGTGGACAAGGACGTGACCGAGTTGGTCCGGCGCCGCTACCAGAACCGCAAGGACGTCACGATCGCGCGCGACCGCACGGTGCGGCAGACGTGGTCAGGGCGCGACCAGGT
>CAYWTI010000229.1:0-1928 GCA_964461175.1 uncultured Actinomycetes bacterium
ACGGTGCTCCCGCAGGGCATTAACAAGCTGGGTTCCAATTTTCCCGATGCCTTACTAGCGTCTCCGGAAAACACGTGGAGGCGCCAATGCACTTTCTCGCCGCTTCACCAGACATCCAACCCATCACCGACCTCATCAACACCTGGATCCACATCGGCCAAGCGCTGGTCGGTTCGATTGGCGCGCTGGCTTTCATCTTCGCTTTCATCTGGAAGATCACGGCCGTCGAGTCGAAGTCGGCGCTCGCCGCCAAGCAGTGGATCCAGCGCATCGTCGTCGGCACGATCGGCGTCGAGGTCGCGAGCTCGCTCGTCGGCATCCTGACCAGCTCCGTCCCGACGCACTAGCACCGTGACCGCTCCGTGGGACGCTCTGACGGGCTATCTCGGCCAGATCGCCGCGTACCTCGACACGCTGGTCCACCCGAATTTGGTCGTCGCGAAGATCCTCGACGACAGCGTCGGCCTGCTGCTCAACGTCTGGTTCAAGTTCATCCTCAGCACCACCGACTTCGAATCGGGCGGCGACTTCGTCACAGCCGCGACCGTGCAGCAGTTCGAGCCGAAGGTGCAGGTCGTCGCCAACGCCGCGCTCGTACTCGTCGCGCTGTGGGCGTCCTACCGGATCATGTGGGGACACGGCCTCTTCACGCAGTACACCGTGCGCATCCTGCTGCCGCGCATCTTCCTGGCCGCCGTGCTCATCAACTTCGCCATGCCGCTCTTCCAGATGGTCGTGTCGGCGTCCAACGTCATCAGCCACACGGTCCAGGGGCTCGCCGTCACGGACGATATGACGACCTTCGCCGCCGGCCTGCGCGCCGGCGACCCGGGCACCGGGACGTGGGAGATCGTGACGACGGCGGCCCTCGCTGGCGGCTACGGCGCCCTTGCGATCGCGTACCTCGTGCGCTACGCGATCCTCATCGTCCTCGCCGTCACCGCGCCGCTTGCCGCCCTGTTCTTCATGCTCCCGGAGACGAACCACATCTCGAAGATGTGGACGAGCCACTTCGCGACCAACCTGTTCATGCAGCCCGCGCAGCTGTTCGTCCTCGCGGTCGGACTGGCGCTCGAGCGCGACGGCATCACGCCGGTCCATCACCTGTTCGCCCTGGCCTCGCTGTTCATCGTCTTCAAGGTTCCGGGCGCGATGGGCGGGTCGGAGAAGGCCGCGCACAAGCTGCAGTCGACGCTGCACACCGCCTTCCACCAGGTCGTCCACGCGGCGGCGAAGGCATGACGCGCGTGGTCGCCGTTGCTGCGGGTGTCTTAGGCGTGTTTCTCGCCGGCGCCACCCAGGTGCCGAGCCACGTCCGTCTTCCGGTTGCGACGGTGGTGCCGGGCGCGGTAGTGACCCAGCCTTTCGGCTGCACCTCGCTCGAGCTGGAGCCGTTCGACGCGTCTTGTCCGACCCACCACACCCACACGGGCATCGACCTCGCGGCGGCCGCCGGCACCGACGTGCATGCCGCGACCGGCGGCCGCGCGCTCACCGGTTACGACCCGCTCGGCGCCGGCAACTTTGTCGCCGTGGTCGCCGACTCGCACGTCCGCATCCTCTACTGCCACCTCCAGGGCTTCGCCGTGCGCAGCGGCGACCGCGTGGAGGCGGGGCAGGTCCTCGGCTGGGTCGGCGCGACGGGGCTCGCGACCGGTCCTCACGTCCACCTGCAGGTGGACGTCGACGGCGTCCCCGTGGACCCGGCGATCTACCTCGGCTCTTAACAGCCTGGGTTGGCGCGGAGGCCTTTCACCCCTAGCGTTGGCGGCAATCTCACGGAGGTAATTGCGATGGTCAACAAGGTCATTCTCATCGGCAACCTGACGGCGGACCCGGACGTGAAGGCGACTCCGAAGGGCATCTACGTCGCCAACATCCGCCTCGCCACCAACACGTATGCCGGCAAGGACGAGGAGGGTCACGCC
>CAYWTI010000230.1:0-15763 GCA_964461175.1 uncultured Actinomycetes bacterium
TGGGCGAGCCGAAGCCGTCGTACCTCGCCTCGCCGAGCCGGCCGAAGCTCGAGCTTCCGGCCGGCGCGTGCGACACGCACGTGCACGTGTTCGGCCCGGGCAGCGTGTTTCCGTACGCGAAAGGCGCGCCTTTCACGCCGGCCGACGCGCCCAAGGAGAAATTGTTCGCCTTGCACTCGATGCTCGGCATCAAGCATTGCGTGATCGTCCAGTCGACGTGCCACGGCTACGACAACCGCGTCGTCGCCGACGCGATCGCGGCGAAGAAAGGCGACTACTGCGGCGTCGCCCTCGTCCCGCCCGACGTCGACGACGCCGAGCTCAAGCGCCTGGATTCGCAGGGCTTCCGCGGGGTGCGCTTCAATTTCATGCGTCACCTCGGCAAGGGCCCGAGGATCGAGGACGCGATCGCGCTCACTTCGCGCCTCGCCCCCATCGGGTGGCATCTGCAGGTGCATTTCGAGGGGCCGCTCGTTGACGAGCTCGCGCCCCAACTCAAGCGCTCGGCCGTGCCGGTCGTGATCGACCACATGGGCCGCGTCAACGCCGCGCTCGGCGTCGACCAGCCCGCGTTCAGGAGCGTGCTCGCGCTCATGCGCGACCGCAGGTTCCGGATGAAAGTGAGCGGCTCCGAGCGCATCTCGCAAAAACCCTCGCCGTGGCCCGACGCGCGTCCCTTCGCGCGTGCGCTCGTCTCCGAGTTCGGCGACCGCTGCTTCTGGGGCAGCGACTGGCCGCACCCGAACCTCGCGGCCATCCCCGACGACGGCGTCCTGGTCGACCTGCTCTCCGAGATCGCGCCGTCGGAGAAGGAGCGCAGGGCGCTGCTCGTCGACAACCCGCGCGGTTTCTACGGGTTCGGCGGATGACGCGCAGGCTCGAGGGCAAGGTCGCGATCGTCTCGGGCGCGGGCTCGGTGGGGCCCGGCTGGGGCAACGGCCGCGCCACCGCGGTGCGCTTCGCCGAGGAGGGCGCGAAGATCTTCGCCGTCGACCGCGACGCCGAGCGGCTGCGCGAGACGGTCGCGGGCGTGAAGGACGCGGGCGGCGCGATCACGACCCACCTGTGCGACGTCACGAAAAGCGGCGAGGTCGCGGCGATGGTCGGGGCGTGCGTGAAGGCCTGGGGCCGCGTCGACATCCTCGTCAACAACGTCGGCGGCTCCGCCCGGGGCGGACCGGTGGACCTGTCAGAGGAAGCCTGGGAGGCGCAGCTCGACTTCAACCTGACGAGCGTCTTCCTCGGCTGCAAGCACGTGATCCCGGTGATGGAGAAGCAGGGCGGCGGCGCGATCGTCAACATCGCCTCGACCTCGGGCATCCGCTTCACCGGCAGCCCGCAGGTCGGCTACGCCGCGACCAAGGCCGGCGTGATCCAGCTTTCTCGCGTGGTCGCGGTGCAGTACGCGCCCAAGGGGATCCGCGTGAACACCGTCGTGCCCGGCCAGCTGCACACGCCGATGGTCGAGGCGCGGCTCGCGAGCCAGCGGGCGGGCGGCGATGTCAAGGCGCTGCTCGCGCAGCGCCAGAGGCGCATCCCGCTTCCGATCGAGGGCGACGGGCGCGACACCGCGAACGCCGTGCTGTTCCTCGCCTCCGACGAGGCGCGTTTCGTCACCGGCACCGAGATCGTCGTCGACGGCGGGATGAGCGTGCGCTGCGACTGAGCGCGCGCGCCGGCGATCAGAAATCGAAGCGCAGCTCGCCGGCGAGCGCGTGCGCGTGGAACTGCTCGCGGAACTCGCCGGTGTACTGGAACATCCAGCTCAGGCCGTCCTTGGCGCGGTAGGTGATCCCGAAGCCGAGCAGCGCTCCGTTCCGCTGAACGGCCTGGCCGTCGATCGAGAAGCTGCTGTCGGGCACGCCGACGTACGAGGAGTTGATCACCTGCTGCTTGGAATAGTCGTGCAGCCAGGCGAGGCTCGCCTGCGGGAACCAGCTCGCGCCGTTGCCGTCCTGGATCGGGTACCAGTAGCGCGCGCCCAGCACCGACACCGTCCCGTTGGACGTGCGCGCCGGAACGTCGAGCGCGCCGTTGCCGCTCTCGGTAAAGGCGTTTTCCTTCAGGCGCGTGAATTGCAAGGTGGCGAACGGCTCGAGCCAGGATGCGCCGAGGTCCATGTAATGGCCCGCGCCCAGCGTGGCGGAGCGCACGTCGCCGTCGTGGCTGCTGGTGATGAGGCTCCCGTCGATCGTATTGGTGCGGGTGGTGTCGTACTTGTTGCGGCCGGCGGAAAGCACGCCGTTCACGTAGACCTGCTGGTTCATGTAGCTGCCGTAGACCGACGCCATCGTGGTGTCGATGTCTCCCTGGCTGACGTTGCTGTCCACGTTCGTCCTGTTCCTGGCGGTGCCGACGCTCAGGCCGCCGGAAATGCTGCGGTTGAAGCGGTGATCGAAGCCCAACGCGGTGCCCGACATCCGGTAGTCGAAGCCGTTCATGCCGTCGATGGGATTCTGGTCGCCCTTCTGGCTGAATCCGCGCAGCCACAGGCCCGACGAGCGCGAAGGCTCCGGCTCGCGCGCGTCCAGCAGGCCCGAGAGGCCCGTCCCCAGCACCGCCACGCGAATCGGCTCGCCGGCGGCCTTCGCCGGGGAGAAGTCGCCCGAGCGCAGCACCGTCATGCGGTCCTGCAGCACGTTCGTATACTGGTGCACGGTGTTGAACGCGCTCGTGCTGTAGCCGGCGTAGACGGCGGGGCTCAGGCTGGCGAACGCGGAGGCGTACTGCGACTCCGGCATCGCCTGGATGCTGCCCATCATCCGGTTCAGGGGGCCCGAGGTCCTGGGCAGGATGCGATCGAGCGTCTGAGCCACGGCCATCTGGTTGGGAGTGCCCGCGACGGACGCGAAGCTCGCCACGTCCGCCTTGACGACCACGCTGTCGGCGCGCTGCTCGGTGTGGAACTTGAGCAGGCGCGTCTCGGCCGGCAGCTCCACGCTCGAGAACGCGGTGCCGGCCTGGATGCCGTTGCTCGCCGCCAGCACGTCGTACGCGGCACCGTTCATGTAAGCGCCGCCGCCGCGAACGATCTTCAGCGTGCCGTCGAGCGCCGCCCGCCCGTTCACGTAGAACTGCCCGTAGGAACCGTCGCCGCCGACCGTCGCCTGGAACGTCCCGTTGCCCATGAACGAATAATCGTTGTCGAGCTTGAGCGTCCCCTGGTTGACCTCGATACGCTGCATCCTCGTGAGCGTGGACAGGGTGAACGTGCCCGGACCGTTCTTGGTCGCGCTGAGCGCGGGCAGGGTGGAGGACAGCGCGCCCGAGCCGCTGAAGACCAGCCCCAGGCTGCCCGAGCCGTCGGTGATGGTGCCGTTGATCACCGGCGTTCCCTCCAGCACCAGCTTGTTGTTGCCCGTTCCCAGATCGATGTTGCCGTTCGTCACGGAGCCGGACTTCAGGGTGACGACATCGTCGCCTGCGCCGGCGCTGATGGCGGTGCCGGGCGACGTCACTCCGTTGACGATGGTCGTCGCGGTGATGGTGCCCTTGTTGGTGATCGTATCGTTGCCCGCGCCGGTTCCTATGCCGATCGCCGAGGCTGCGACCGAGGCGCTGCAGTCACATGACGTGAAGTTGTTGCTGGCCGTGCCCGTCACGGTGACGTTGATCGTGCCCTTGTTGACGATGGTGTTGTTGCCCGAGCCGGCGTGGATGCCGTAGCCCTGCGCGCTGACGATGGCCCGCGAGAAATCGAAGTTGCTCCCCGTGCTTCCCGCGTCGGTACTGGTGTTCGTTACGGCCGAGGCGCCGAGGGCGACATTGATGGTGCCGTAGTTCTTTATCGTGTTGGCGCCGTTGCCGACATCGATCCCGGCGGCGAAGACCGTGGTCTTCGCGGTCGAAAGCGCGTCCGCGTCGCCGGTCGTGTGTCCTATCGCGGAAGTGTCCGAGCGCGTCGCGAGCGAGGTCATGACGCTGATGCCGCCCGTATTCGTGATCCGGTTGGCGCCGTCGCCCGCCGAGATGCCGACCGCTCTGGCGGAGATCACGGTATCGGAGTGCGATTCCCCGTCGCCGCCCAGGCTTCCCGGGTCGGTGCTGCCGGCCGCGCTGGCGCTGGCGCGCAGGTCCACGTTGATGCTGCCGTCGTTCCGTATCGTGTTGGCGCCGCTGCCCGCGCTGATGCCTGCGGCGACGACGTCGGTTTCCGCGCTGATGAACACCGTCGCGTCGCCGCTGGCGTGTCCTTCCCCGTGACCGCCGGCGACGGCCGCCACAGGAAAGGCAAACGGGATGCCGAGAAAATCGACGACCTGAAATGTCTTGACGTCGATGCTGCCCGTGTTCGTGATCTGGTTGGCGCCGTTGCCGGCCGAGATGCCGACCACCGTCGCCGCCAGCACTGAGCGGGAATTCGAATTGGCATCGGCACCGAGGCTGGAGCCGTTGGAATTTGCGGTGGTGGAGACCGTTCCGCCCAATTCCACGGCGATGCTTCCCGCGTTGAGAACCGTGTTGTTGCCCTGACCCACGTCGATGCCGACGGCGGTCATGTCGGTGCGGGAGCTCGCGATCGTCGTGCTCTGCCCAGCGAAGAAGCCGGAGCTGCTGCTCAGCGTGGAGACGGTGCTGACGATCGCCTTGACGTCGATGGTTCCGTTGTTCGTGATCCAGTTGTCGCCTGCGCCGCCGTCGATGCCGCGCGCCGAGATGACGGACCTCGAGTCGCCGCTGGCGTCCGCGGCGCCTCCCAGGCTGGTGCTCACGCCGCCGGTGTTCTGCAGGTCGGCATTGGCACTGACTACGACGGCTCCGTCGTTTTGAATCGCGTCGTTGCCGTCGCCGCCCCGCATGCCGACGGAGCGCGTGGTCGCGGTGAGCGTGCCGCCGGCGCCGCTGCCGCCGGCGAAGCTGTACGACGAGTTGTCCATGTGCAGCGAGGCGTCGGCGCTCGCGGTGACGCTGCCCTTGTTGAGGATGACATTGTCGCCGTCGCCGCCGTCGATGCCGACGACGCTGGTGACGGCCCCCGAGTCGGACCCGGCGCCCGAGCTGCCGAACCCGACGCTGGATCCGCCGGAGGAGGCGAGACTGGAGCTCGCGCTGACGTCGAGCTCGCCCTCGTTGGTGATGCTGTCGCTTCCTTTTCCGCCCGCGATGCCGGTGGATTGGGTCGAGGCGGTGAGCGATCCGCCGGCGCCGCCGCTGCCGCCGAAGCTGAACGAGGAGTTGTCCATGCTCAGGCTGGCGCTCGAGCTGGCGTTGATCCGGCCCTTGTTGTAGATGACGTCGTCGCCGTCGCCGCCGTCGATGCCGACCGCGGTGGTGACCGCCCCCGAGTTGGCGCCGGCGCCCGAGCTGCCGAACCCGACGCTGGACCCGCCCGAGGAGGCCAGGGTGGACGTTGCGCTGACGTCGAGCCCGCCCTCGTTCGTGATTCCGTCGCGGCCGCCTCCGCCCGCGATGCCGATGGACTGGGTCGAAGCGGTGAGCGAGCCGCTGGAGCCGCCCGTGCCGCCGAAGCTGAACGACGAGCTGCTGAGGGAAAGGCTTGCGTTCGAGCCGACGCTGATGCGGCCCTTGTTGAGGATGACGTCGTCGCCGTCGCCGCCGTCGATGCCGACCGCGGTGGTGACCGCCCCCGACGTGGCGCCGGTGCCCGAGGTGCCGAACGCGACGTTCGAGCCGCCGGACGAGACGAGGCTGGAGCTCGCGCTGGCGTCGAGCTCGCCCTCGTTGGTGATGCCGTCGCGGCCACCTCCGCCCGCGATGCCGGTCGACCGGGTCGAGGCGGCGAGCGAGCCGCTGGAGCCGCCCGTGCCGCCGAAGCTGAACGACGAGTTGTCCATGCTCAGGTTCGCGCTCGAGCTTGCGGTGACGCGGCCCTTGTTGTGAATGACGTCGTCGTCGTCGCCGCCGTCGATGCCGACCGCGGTGGTCGTGGCTCCCGAGTTGGCGCCGGCGCCCGTGCTGCCGAACGCGACGCTCGAGCCGCCGGAGGAGATCAGGGTGGAGCTTGCGTTGACGCCGAGATCGCCCTCGTTCGCGATGTTGTCGCGGCCGCTTCCGCCCGTGATGCCGGCCGCCTGGGCCGAGGCCGTGAGCGAGCCGTTGGTGCCGCCGCTGCCGCCGAAGGTGAACGACGAGGCGCTCAGGGAAAGGCTTGCCGTGGAGCGGGCATCGATCGCGCCGCCGTTCCACACCTGATCGTCGCCCGCGCCCGCGCGAATGCCGGCGGCGTCGGCGAATGCGCCGGACGTCGTATTGGAGCCCGACGAGCCGAACACCGCGGTCGACCCGTTCGAAGAAGACAGCGTGGCGGTGGCGGCGACCGTGAGCGCCGCATCGTTCTGGAGCCTGTCGTTGCTGGCGCCGCCGTCGATCGCGGTGGCCGTCGCGCCGGCTATCAAGGTCGCGTTGAATCCCCCGGATCCGCCGAAGGTGAAGCCGCTGCCGGAGATGGAGATGTGGGCCGCCGAGGCCGCGTTGATCGAGGCATGAGTCTCGATGACGTCGTTGCCGTCGCCTGCGCTGACGCCGGTCGCGCTCGCGGTCGCGGTGGTGTCGAGCGAGCTTTGCGTTGCGCCGAAGATGCCGACGTTCACGCCGTCCGCCGCCGTCCTCGCGCGCGAGCTCGCGCTGATCGCGCCGTCGCTGTAGATGCTGTCGTCGCCCGCGCCGCCTGCGATGCCGGTCGCCGAGGAGCCGGCCGAGGTGGTCGCGTCGACCGCACCCGTTCCCGCCAGGGTCACACTGACGCTCGA
The DNA here is from genome assembly GCA_964461175.1 of uncultured Actinomycetes bacterium. Taxonomy (GTDB): domain Bacteria; phylum Chloroflexota; class Dormibacteria; order Dormibacterales; family Dormibacteraceae; genus 40CM-4-65-16. The sequence goes on from CAYWTI010000230.1 coordinate 6,711, forward strand.
GGAAGCGGCGCAGGCGCCGCCCGCCGTGGTGCAATCCGCCCCGGGAGCGGCAGCCGCATTGCCCGCGGATGCCGTAACGGAGGCGCGGTTCACGATCGTATCGTTCCCGTCCCCGCCGTCGATGCCGGTCGCCGTCGCCAGCGACGTCGTCGATGCGTTCGCCCCGGAAACGCCGGCCAGCGCCACCGACACCGCGAGCGCGCTCGCGTCGCTGCGGGCCGAAGCGCTGATCGCCGCCAGGTTGTTGATCTCGTCGTTGCCGCCGCCGGTCTGGATGCCGGCTGCGCTCGCCTGCGCGGTCGTGCTGGCGTCGCCGACCGATTTGCCCGCGCCGGTCACGCTCACCGAGAGCCCGGTCGCCGTGGCGGCGCTCGTCGCGGTGATCGCGCCTTCGTTCCGCACCTGGTCCTTGCCGTCTCCCAGGCGGATGCCGACGGCCTCCGCCGTCGAGGTGTTCGTCGTATCTCCCATGGAAAGGCCGTGCAGATCCACGCTGACGCTCGTCCCCGACGATTTCGACGTCGCGCTCGCGGTCACCGCGCCCGTGTTCTGGATGACGTTGGCTCCGTCGCCGCTTCCGACGTCGTCGGTCTGGTTGATGCCGATCGCCGTCGCGGTGGCGCCGGACTTCGCTTCGGCGAGCGTCGCATCGCCGCCGACCCCGACGCTGATGCCCACCGCTACCGACGCCCCCTGGGCTTGTGCGTCCGCCTGGACGCCGATGGAGCCGGAGTTCGCGATCTGATCGCGCCCGCCGCCCGCGTCGATTCCGATCACCGTGGTCTCGGCGGCGGTGTTCGACCGCGCAAGCTCTGCGCCGGCCGCGACACCGAGCGCCACGCTGAAATTGACGCTGACGCTCGTGGACTTGGCGCTCGATTTCCCCTGGACGTCGATCGCCCCGGTGTTGGTGATCGTGTCGTCGCCCCTGCCGCCGTCGATCCCCTTCGCGAGGGTCCTGGCCGACGAGCTCATATCGGCGACGGCGGCGCCGCCCGCGAGGCCGGCCATCGACACGTTTGCGGTCACCGAGACGCCGACCGCGTGCGCGTTGGACTCGACGCCCTGCACGCTGATCGTGCCGGTGTTGACCAGGACGTCGCGGCCCGCGCCCCCGTCCATGCCGGTCGCCGTGGCCTCGGCCGTGGCGCGGCCGTCGGTCAATGCCACCCCGGCGGCGACGCCGCCCGTGATGGCGGCGTTCAGGGTCGCCGACACGCTCACCCCGCCGGCGTCCGCTTTCACGTTCTGCAGCGTTATCGCGCCTTCGTTCTTCAGCCAGTCGTCGCCTGCGCCCCCGTCCATTCCCTTCGCCGTCGAGCTCGCGCTCGAGCTCACGTCGGCGAGCGCGGCGCCGACCGCGACGCCGGCGTTGGTCACTCCGAGCTGGGCGGATACGCCGACGGCGCTCGCGTTCGCGGTGACCCCGCCGACGGCGATCGAGCCGCGGTTGAGCATCTGGTCGTTGCCGTCGCCGCCGTCCATCCCGGTGGCGGTGGCGTTCGCCGTTGCGCCCGCCCTGCTGAGGGCCGCCCCCGCGGAGACGCCGGCGCTGAGCGAGGCGGTGACCGACACGCCGACGCTCGTCGAGTCGGCGTCGGCGCTCGTGCGGTTGAGCGCGTTCGTGCCGCCCGCGTCGTGCACCCGCGTGTCGTTGCCCGTGCTCCCGTCCAGGCCCTTCGCGGTCGACGTCGCGTTGCCGCTCGTGTCGGCGAGCGCGGCCCCGGCCGAGAGGCCGACGCTGGAACCGGACAGCGCGACGGAGATGCCGGCCGCGTGAGCGGAAGCGCCGACGTCCTCCACCGTGATTGGCCCCTTGTTGAACAGGACGTCGTCGCCCGCGCCGCCGTCGAGGCCCGCGGCGCTGGAGGACGCCTTGCCGCTCGCATCGGCGAGACCGGCGGCGACGGTCACGCCGGCCTCGGCGCCCGAGAGACCCACCGAGACGCTCACCGCGCCGGCGTCCGCGCCGACCTGCCCGAGCGTCACGCTGCCCGCGTTGTAGAGGCTGTCGTCGCCGGCGCCGCCGTCGAGGCCTTTCGCGGCCGCGCTCGCCGTCGCGCCGGTCCGGGCCAGCGCCGCCGCCACGACGGCTCCGTTCTGCGAGAACGTCGCGCTCACGCCGACGCCGACTGCGTTCGCGTCGGCCTTGATGTCGCTCGCGGCGATTGTTCCGAGGTTCGTGAGCTTGTCGCTGCCCGCGCCGCCCGCGAGGCCGACGGCGCCGGCCGAGGCGCTCGCGCCGGCGTCGACGAGCGATGCGCCTATCGCCAGGCCGTCCTGCGCGCCCGAGACCGAGAGCGACACGCTGACCGCGTTGGCCGACGCGCTCACGCCCTGCAGCGCGACGCCGCCCTGATTGAGGATGTCGTCGTTGCCGCTGCCGCCGGCCAGCCCCGTCGCCGTGGAGCTGGCGGTGGTGCTGCTCCTCGCGAGCGCGGCGCCCGCGCCGACGCCCTGCTTGCTGAGCGCGACCTCGAGCGACACCGCGACCGCGTCCGCGCTGGCGCGCACGGATTGCGCGGTGACGGTGCCGAGGTTGCTGAGGCTGTCGTTGCCCCCACCGCCGTCCATGCCGGTCGCAAGCGTGACGGCGGTGGCGCTGGTGTCGGCGAGGGCGGCGCCCAGCGCCGCGCCCTGCTTCGCCGCGAGCACGGCGGCGGATACGCCGACCGCGGTCGCGTTCGCGTCCGCGCCTTGTATCCCGATGCCGCCGCGATTGACGAGGCGATCGTCGCCCGCCGAGCCTTCGACGCCGACGGCGGCGGCCGACGCATTGACGCTCGCGTCGACCAGGGCAGCCCCTGCCGCCAGACCCTTGGCCGTGCCCTCGACGGTGAGCGCCACGCTCACCGCCTGGCCGCTCGCACCCGCCGTGACGGCGATGCTGCCGTCGTTGTTGATCTCGCTCGCGCCGGGGCCGGCTTCGATGCCTTTCGCCACCGCCTGGGCGTGCGTGCTGGTGTCGGCGAGCGCGGCGCCCAGCGCGACGCCCTCCTTCGCGACGCTCACGTTGGCGCTGGCGCTGACGCTCAAGGCGTTCGCCTGCGCCTGCACGGCGATGGTCCCGGTGTTGTTGATCGGGCTTTTCGCGACGTCGTCGTGCTTGTCGTCGTCGCGCCTGTAATCCTGATTCCTGTCCTGGTCGTCGTCGTGCTCGTCCTTGTCATCGTGCCGGTCGCCGTCGGCTGCGGCGCCGCCGCGGATGCCGATCGCCGTGGCCGTGGCGGTCGCGCTGGTGTCGGTCAGGGCGGCGCCTCCGACGGCGCCCCGTTGCGACGTGCCCGCGACGGCAAGGGACACCGCCACCGCGTCGGTGGTCGCGGTCGCCCCGGCGGAGATCGCGCCGGCATTGTCGATCTCGCCATTGCCGCCCGCGCCGTCGATGCCGATCGCCGTCGCGACGGCCATCGACTCGGCCCGCGCCAGCGCCGCCCCGGCCGCCAGCCCGCCCTTTGCGACGCTGACGCTCACGGAAGCGCCGACGCTCAGAGCACGCGCCTGCGCATCGGCGCTGATGGCGCCCGCGTTGCTTATCCGCCCGTTCTTCGCCGCGTCGTACGCGTCGTCGCGATCCCTGTCGTCCCGGTCGCCGTCGTCTCTTGCCGCCGCGCCGCCGCCCCGGATGCCGGTCGCGGTGGCCGTCGCCGTCGTGCTGGTGTCGGTGAGCGACGCCGCGAGGGCGGCGCCCTGCTTCGTGCCCGCGACGTCCACGGAGACCCCGATCGCGGCGGCGTTGGCCTTCGCCGTCGCGGCGACCGTGCCGGTACTTTCGATGTCGTCCAGGCCGCCGGCGCCGTCGATGCCGGTCGCGATGGCGGTTGCGGTCGACCGGGCTCGCGTCAAGCCGACGTCGGCCACGAGCCCCTGTTTCGCGATGGTGACCGCGAGCGCGGCGCTGACGCTCGTGACGTCGGCGTTCGCCGTGGCCGCGACGGATCCGCCGTTGAGGATCCGATCGGCGTCGGCTCCGCCGCGCACGCCGGTCGCGTCGGCGCTCGCGGTGCTCGATGTGTCGCTGACGCTTCCCTCGATCAGGCCGGCCGGGCCGCGCACGTTGCCGGCGACGGCGACCGACGCGCCGACCGCGACCGCGCTCGCGTTGGCACCGGCCGTCACGCTGCCTGAGTTCTGCAGGTCGTTATGACCGCTGCCGCCGTCGATGCCGACCGCGGTTGCCGTGGCCTCCGTCACCGCGCGAGCGGCGGTCACGTCGAGGCCGAAGGACTTTTCGCCTTTCTCGAACTCGAGGTTCACCGTGGCCGCGACGCCGACTGCGCCGCCGTTGGCGGTCGCCTGCGTCTGCACCTGGCCGGAATTGTGGATCGAATCGTCGCCGTCGCCGGCGGTGATGCCGGCCGCCGCCGCCGACGCCGTGGTCGCGACGTCCGCCCCGGTGAGCCCGGCGCTCACGGGGAGCGCCTGGGGACCGACCGAGAAGACGCTGATGCTGACGCTGACGCCGACGGTGCTGGCGCTCGCCGCTGCGTCCGCCTTGACCAGTCCGCTGTTGGAGATCACGTTGTCGCCGCTGCCCGCGTCGATCCCGGTCGCGCGCGCGTCGGCCGCGGTGCCGGCGCCGACGAGGCCCAGATCCGGGATCGGAACGAGAACGTCGACGAGGCCGATGCCGACGCTCACTTGGGTCTGCGTGGCGGTGGACGTGGCGGACGCCGTCACGTTGCCCTGGTTCGTCACGGTGTCGCTCCGGGACCCGCCGGCGATGCCGGTCGCCGTGCTGTTGCTGGTGATGCCGACGTCCGCGAGGCCGCCGTTCTCGGCCAGGGTCACTACGTTGTTCGATATGCCGAGGAAGCCGACGCCGACCCCGGTCGAGTGCGCGGTCGACGTTGCCGTCGCATTGACCGAACCGGCCGCAGCGACGCTGATGTCGTTCAGGCCGTTCCTGCCGTCGATCCCGGTCGCGCTGGCGTCGAGGTTCGTCGAGCTGTTGCCCGGCGTCCGGGTGATGGTCGCGTCGACGAAGTTCACGCCGACATTGACGGCGGACAGCTGCGAGTTCGCCGTCGCGCTGATCGCGCCGCCGTTCGCGACGGTGTTTTTCCCCTGACCGCCGGCGAGACCGACCGCCGTCGACTCGATCTGCAGGCTCGTATCGGCGGTCGAGGCGTCGACGGCGGTGACGCTGACGGCGACGCTCTTGCTCGTCGACGTCGCGCTCGCCGCGACGCTGCCGCCGTTGGCGATCGCGATGTCGTCCTTGCCGCTTCCGGCGTCGATGCCTGTCGCGCTCGACCGGATGGTGGTGCTGGCGTCGGTCGACGATATGTTGACGAGGCTGAGGCTGACGTTGACGTCGTCGATCGTGGAGGTGGCGGTGGCGGCGACGGCGCCGGAGTTGGAAATCCGGTCGTTGCCGGTTCCGGCGTCGATGCCGACGACGCGCGAATCGACGGTCGTCGTCGCGTTCGTGTTGCCGCCGCCGTCGAGCGTCAGCGTCGGTCCGGCGCTGCTCATGCTCGCCGCGGCGCCGGCGACGAGCGTCCCGGCGTTGCCGATGTTGTCCTTGCCTGTGCCGCCCACGATTCCCGCGGCGGTCGCCGAGGCGGACTGGGAAAAATCGTGCGACTTGCTCGAGAACGGCACCTGCGCAACCTGCGTGGAAGGTGCGACGGCGGCGGACGCGGTGACGTTGACCGTTCCGCCGGCGAGGTTGGTCAGGGTATCGTCCCCGTTGGCGCCGAAGATGCCCTTCGCGGTCGCTTGCGGGCTGCTCGAGGTCGAAGAAGCGGCGACGGTGATCGCGCCGGCGTTGCTGATCTGGTCGTTCCCGCTGTCCCCGGTGATCCCGACGCTGGCGGCCGAGGCCCTGGCCGGACCGTGGTCGTTGTCGTGCTTGTCGTCGCCGCGTTTGTCGTCGGAGCTCGAGGAGTTGCACTGCGGCGCCTGCGCTCCGCCGCCCGTGGTCTGCACGCCGATCGCGCCGCGATTGGTGACGGTGTCGTTGCCGCCTCCGCCCGCGATGCCGACCCCCTGGAGCGCGCAGCTGGCGGACTTGCCGGCGGCCGCGGGCGGCGCCAGCGTCACGGAGACGGTGCCGTCGTTGACCACCGAGTCGTTTCCGGAGCCGGCGTCGACCGCCGTCGCGGACTGCGTGCCCGTGAGGCTGATGTTCGCGCCGGGCAGGATGCTGATGCTGTCGTTGCCCGACCTGGCGACCACGCCGTCGGTCTGGCTGCCGCTGCACACGATCGTGTCGCCGTGCGGGCTGCCCGACGGCACGCACGCCGCCTGGGCGGGCCTCAGCTCGGCCAGCGCGAGCAAAGTGATGACGAAGAGCCCGCGGCGGCGGAAACCGCCGCGTCCGACACGATTCGACTCAAGCGGCGAAGGCCGCTTGCTCCCCTCCCTGCGCGCCATCTTTCCTCCCCAGGACTGGCGTGCCGCGTGGCACCAGCTGAAACATACTAACCCGAAATGCGGGCCGCCGAAGCCGCTAGCGCATCCCTATGACAACGGGATACCTGCGACCAGACCGCCCGCTCACTGCAGCTCCCATGGATAACCGATGAAGACCGCGGCGCTGAATCCCTCCTTGCCGTGCGCGAGGTCGGCGCGGAACACCACCCCCGAGCCGGTGACGATGCGGAACCCCGCGCCGTAGGAGTCGCGATACTGGCTGCGCTTGTAGAGATCGTCGCGCGAGTCCGAGGTCACGCCGGTCTCGTAGAAGAACGCGAGCTGGATCGCAGTGCGCACGTCCTTCATGACGAAGATGTCGAAAGGAGTCGCCTCGTCGGTCAGGTTCCAGCGGAACTCGGCGCCGAGGAACAGGGTGTGCGAGCCCTTGAACCGGCCCTGGGGATACGAGCGCAGGCGGTTGAAGCCGCCCAGCTCGGTGGCGGTGCCGAAGCGGTTGGCCGCAACGGTGGTGTCGATCACCTCGTTGCAGGTCTGCCGCTGCGCGGGATCCGCAACGCTCGCGCAGTCGATGCCGAGCTGCGACTGGAGCTCGGCCGGGTCGGTCACCCCTTCGCGGCGCACGAAGGCGTCCGAGCGCAGCAGGTTGATGGCGACGGTGTTCCTGCGCCCCACCGGGACGTAGCCTGTGGCGCTGTAGTCCATCACGTAGAAGTCGGGCCCCGAGCCCTTGGGCGGGGACTGGGTGCGCGAGACGTCGCCCCGCAGCCCCCGGCGCGGGTCGGCGTAGTCGTCGGTGAGATCGAAGCGCGTCCCGAAGATCGTCGTGTGGCCGCGGTCGCGCGGCGGGTCCTGCGCCTCGATGATGAGGTTGCCGTCGTGGTCGCGGATGCTCTTCAGCTTGGACGCGCTCGCGAACCAGGCGCTGTAGAGCTCGAAGCGGCGCTCGACGAACGTCGCGGTCAGCCGCCCGCCGAAGTAGTCCGTGTCGGCGACCTCGGCGATGCTGAAGTCGTCCTTCCCGGTGTTCATGCCGCGCTGGCTGTAGCTCTGGAACGCCGCGCGGCTGAGCGAGCTGTAGCCGAAGTCGAGGATCAGCGTGCGCGGGACGAGGTGCAAGTCGGCCACGCCGACCGCGGCGCCCTTCACGTCGCCGCTGAACACGATCCCGTAGGCGTCCGTATACGTGTCTGCGATGTTGAGAGCGCCGGCGACCAGGCTCAGCCCCGAGCCGATCCCCGGGAGGCTGTAGGGGTAGGGGAAGATCGCGTACCCGAAGCCCTTGGGGAACTGGTCGCGGCGCCGCTCGGGCGCGCCCAGGCCCTCGCCGCCGGGATCGGCGCTCGCCGCCTGCGCGAGCGCCAACGCGAGGCATAGAGCGAGGACGTACTTCATTCAACCGGCGTGGCCGGCGAGCCACCGCGCGCCATGAGGAATCCTAGCATCGAATCGCGGCCGCAGCGCGTGCAGTAGAATGGCAGCGTGCCTGTCCGGAAAATCCTCATCGTCGACGACTCCCCCACCAACCGCGCCGCGCTCTCCGAGATGCTCGTGCGCCACGGCTATCGCTGCAGCCTGGCGGCCAGCGGACAGGAGGCGATCGAGAAGGCGAAGGCGGAGAAGCCCGACCTCATCCTGATGGACGTCGTCATGCCCGAGATGGACGGCTACCAGGCGACCCGCATCATCACCCGCGACGAGCAGACCAAGGACATCCCGGTGATCCTGTGCACCAGCAAGAACCAGGAGACCGACAAGATCTGGGGGGTGCGCCAGGGCGCCAAGGACTACATCTTCAAGCCGGTCGACGAGAAGGACCTCTTGAAGAAGATCACGTCCCTGCGCTAGGGTAGCGCATCCGCCGCATGCCGGCGGCGTACTCAGGGGGAACCAGAATGACAAGAAACACGCGCTTGACGGCCGCGCTGGCGCTCGCGCTCGTTGCCGCGCCGTGTTACGCAGTGGACGTGAGACCTGCGTTCAAGTTTGCCGCCGAACTCGGCGGCGACAAGCTCATCGAGGTGCAGACCAGCGGCGGCAGCAGCGACACCCGGAAGATCACCGCCGGCCAGGGGTTGTCGCTCGGCGCCGGCGCGTCGATCCTCTCCGACGCCAAGGACCTCGAAGGCGAGGTGACGCTGTCGTACAAGTTCGCGGGCCTCAGCGCGCAGAACGGCGACATCAACTGGAGCGTGCTGCCGCTCGACGCGCTCGTCTTCTACCGCATGCCGAATCTGCGATTCGGCGGCGGCCTTACCTTCCACATCAATCCGACACTCAAGGGAAGCGGCGCGGCGAGCGGGCTGCAGGCCAACTACAAGGACGCGGCCGGCCTGGTGCTGCAGGGCGACTACATGTTCGGCGAGAAGATCAAGCTCGGCCTGCGCCTGGTCGGCATCAAGTACAAGGCCGATACGGTCTCCTCGGCGAGCGGACTGGTGGGCAACCCCGTGCCCGCGTCCAACCCCAAGGCCGGCTCGGTCGGCGTGGTGTTTACCGTCTCGTTCTGATCCGGGCTAGACCTTCCGCGTCCGCTCCCGCGCGATGCTGATCGGCGGGATCCAGGGCTTGTCGGCCCAGGCGACGCCCACGCGCGCGACCTGCGCGTCGATCAGGTAGGGCTTGCCCTCGACGGTGGCCTTGCGCGCGCGCGCGAGCGCGGCGCGCAGCTC
>CAYWTI010000231.1:0-24831 GCA_964461175.1 uncultured Actinomycetes bacterium
CGGTCAAGCTTCAGCCGGCGATAGGTGTTCAGGTCGCCGGAGGCCATCAGCCTCAGCACCTTGATCGCGGCCAGCGGCACCGGCTCCATCGCCGGCAGCGCGCACGATTCGCACAGGAACCCGCCCGCGTCCGGAGAGAACGGCGCCGGTCGCGCGGCCAGCGGCTTCTCGCACGACGCGCACGCGACCAGCTGCGGTGCGTAACCAAGCAGGTCGAGGGCCGACATCAGGAACCACGCCGACGCGCGGCGCGGGTCGGTCTCGTGGGCCAGGTCGAGGAGCGACGTGACGGTCAGCTCGTACACGCCGTCCAGGGGATGGCGGTCCTCGCACACGCGCTCGGCGAGCTCGGCGATGAGGGCGGCATGGGCCATCCGCTCCATATCGCCTTCGATCCGGTAGCCCGGCACACGTTGCACCTGCGCGACCACGTCGAGGTCGCCGCGCCCCTTCGCGAGCAGCAGGTCGACGTGCCCGTAGAGCTCGAGCGACGGGCCGAGCTTCGACTCCTGCCGCCGCACGCCCTTGGCGATCGCGCCGACCTTGCCGTGCTCGCGCGTCAGGAAGGTGAAGATGCGGTCCGCCTCCCCGTAGTCGAGCTTGCGCAGGACCACCGCCCGGTCACGGTAGGTGGCCAGTTCGCTCCTCCACCGCGGAATCGTGCGTGCCGCCCTCCACCGACAGGTCGGGGAACGTGTCCTCGGCCACCAGGCGCACGCTCTGGATGCGCCGCCCCTTCACCTTCTCGACGATCCACTTCGCGCGTCCGGACTGGAAGGAGTCACCTTCCTCGGCGATCTTGCCCAGCATCGCGTGCACGTAGCCGCCCACCGAGTCGTAGTCGCCCGACTCTTCGATGCCCAAGCGAAGACGCTCGTTGAGCTCCTCGAGCGGGAAACCCGCGTCGACGCGGACCTCGTGGTCGTTGATGAACTGCAGCTGATCCTGCTCCGCCGTGTCGTACTCGTCGCGGATCTCTCCGACGATCTCCTCGAGAAGGTCCTCGAGCGTGACCAGGCCGGCGGTGCCGCCGTATTCGTCGACGACGATCACCATGTGCTGTTTCTTGGTCCGCAGCTCGTTCAGCAGCTCGTCGACCTTCTTCTGCTCGGGCGTGAACTCGATCGGCCGCAGCATCTTGTCCATGTCGAACTTCTGCGAGCTCGACATCGTGTAGTAGAGGAGCAGGTCCTTCGTGTGGATCAGCCCGATCACGTGGTCGATGTTCTCCTCGTACACCGGCATGCGCGTGTGCCGGTACTCCTTGAAGAGCTTGACGATGTCGCGCAGCTGCGCGTCCTTGTCGACGGCGATCACATCGGTGCGGGGGATCATGACCTCGCGCACCGACTTGTCCCCGATCTCGATGATGCCGTGGATCATCTGGTGCTCCTGCTCCTCGATCACGCCCGCCTCTTCTGAGACATGGAGCGCGGTGATGAGCTCTTCCTCGGTCAGGTATGGGGCGCGGGCGGCGCGGCCCCCGGTCAGGGCGCGCGACACGAGCGTGACCGCCCAGAGGACAGGGCTCAGGAACGCGGCCAGCCGGTCGACGGGGACCGCGGCGGCGAGGGCTACGCGCTCGGCGTTGGCGAGCGCCAGCGTCTTGGGCGTCACCTCGGCGACGATCAGCAGCACGACCGAGAGGAGTACCGAGACGGCGAGCGTCAGCCAGAGCCGCCACTGCGACGGCGCTCCCCATCGGGTGAAGACCGAATCGGTCAGCAGCGCGGTCGCGGTCGAGGCGACGATCAGCGCCAGCGTGTTGGTGAACAGCACCGTCGACAGGAACCGGTTGGGATCCGCGCGCAGCCGCTGCAGCGTGGCCGCGGCTTTCGAGCCCTGCTCGGCGAGGTAGCGCACGCGAAGCCGGCCGACCGACGTGAGCGCGGTCTCCGTCCCGCTGGCGAGCGCGGCCAGCACGAAGCAGACCAGCATGACGATGACCTCCGCCCATTCCTGGCCTGTCATCGGCGCCGGCCTTTAACTAGCGGAAGAGCTCGCTGACGCTCCGGTTCTCGTGAACGCGGATGATCGCCTCAGCGAGGAGCGGCGCCACCGACAGCACCGTCAGGCGGGAGTCTGCCTTCTCGGCGGGGATCGGCACCGTGTCGGTCACGATCACCTCTTCGACGTCCGCCTTCTTCAGCTTGTCGAGCGCGTCGCCGGACAGGACAGGGTGCGTGGCCGCCACCAGGACGCGGTTGGCGCCTTGCTGCCGTAGCGCGGCCGCGAGCTTCGAGATCGTCCCGCCCGTGGTGATGATGTCCTCGACGACGACGCAGTCGCGGCCCTTGACGTCACCAGAGATCGCCATCACCTCGACGGACTGCTCGTCGGGGCGGCGCTTGTAGCCAAACGCGATCGGCGCGGCGAGGTCGTTGGCCACCGCCTCGGCACGGCGACCGCCGCCGGCGTCGGGCGCGACCACGGTCATGTGCTTGAGGCCGAGCGACTTGAGGTGCTCGGAGAAGATCCGGTGGGGTGAAAGGTGGTCGGTCGGGACGTCGAAGAAGCCCTCGATGGCCTCGGCGTGGAGGTCGAAGAGGAGCAGGCGATCGGCGCCGGCGAGCGTGATGAAGTTGGCGACGAGCTTGGCGGAGATGGGCTCGCGGGGCTGCGTCTTGCGCTCCTTGCGCGCGTAGCCGTAGTACGGGATCACCGCTGTGACCCGCCCGGCGGAGGCGCGGCGCAGGGCGTCCAGGATGATGAACAGCTCCATCAGGTGCTCGTTGACCGGCGGGCTCGTCGGCTGGATCACGAAGACGTCGTGACCGCGCATCGAGTCCTCGATCTTGACGTTGATCTCGCCGTCCGGGAAGTGGCGCAGCCGCGGATCGGTCAAGGGGACGTCGAGGATCTTGGCGATCTTGCCGGAGAGCTCGGGGTTGGCCCCGCCGGAGATCAGCTTGAGCTCGCCCCACGGCGAGGTCTCGCTGCTGGTGTACTCCACCGCGGTCTGAAGCCTACCTATCAAGTGGCCTTTCTCCGTACAACCCTAGCTGGAACTCCGACCGCCGTCGCGCCGTCAGGCACATCCTTCGTCACGACCGACCCGGCGCCGGTGCGTGCGCCCTTGCCAAGTTTGACGGGCGCAACCAGCATCGTGTCGACGCCGACGAAGGCGCCGTCGCCGATCTCGGTCCGGTTCTTGTTCGCGCCGTCGAAGTTGGCCGTGATGGTACCGGCGCCGATATTGGCGTCTTCGCCGAGGTCGGTATCGCCCAGGTAGGAGACGTGCGGGACCTTGCTGCCGCGCCCGACCCGGGTGCGCACGAGCTCGGCGAAGCTACCGACGTGGACATCGTCCGCGATCTCCGTGCCGGGCCGGAGCTTCGCGAACGGCCCGCAGTCGGAGCGGTCGCCGATCCTCGCGTCCTCTATGTAGACGTGGGGACCGACGCGGCACTGCGCGCCGATGTGCGTCGCGCCCTTTAGCACCGTGAACGGCTCGATGACCGTGTCCTGGCCGATGGTCACGTCGGCGTCGATGAACGTGCTGTCGGGGTCGACGATGGTGACGCCGCTGAGCATGCACTGCTCGAGCAGCCGCAGTCGGAGCAGCGCGGTCGCGCGGGCGAGACGGACGCGGTCCTTCACCGCCATCGCCTCGTTCGGGTCGTCGAGCGTGACGACGTTCACCGGCTTGAGATGCAGGACGGTGTCGGTCAGGTAGAACTCCCCGGCCTTGTTGTCGTCGGTGATCTTGTCGAGCGCGGCGACGAGCTTGCTTCCATCGAAGCAGTAGAGGCCGACGTTGATCTCGTGCACGCTAGCGCGCAGCTCCGGGGTCATGTCCTTCCGTTCGACGATGCGATCGAGCGTCCCGTCCGCGCCACGGACGATGCGGCCGTCGTCGCGCGTGGGGTCCACCACGCTTGCGATCGTCGCCGCCGCCTCCGATTCCTGCTGGCCGTGGATCACGCGCAGCACGCTCGCGGCGGTCAGCAGCGGCGAGTCTCCGTTCACGACCAGCACGAGACGGCCGCGCAGCTCGCCCGCGGGGATCTGCTTGAGGGCGTCCGCGGTACCCCGAGGGTCGCGCTGATACACAAGCTCTACCCTTCCGTCGAGATGCGCCGCGAGGTCCGCGTGGTGCGGGTTGGCGATGACCTTGACGTCCTTCGCGCCGGCCTCGCGCACGGCGTTGAGCACCCAGTCGACCATGGGCCGGCCGCAGATCGGATGCATGACTTTGGGGATGCTCGACCGCATACGCGTGCCGTGGCCGGCGGCGAGTATGACGGCGGTCAGGGGAGAGCTCAGGACGTCTCGATTATGCACGTAACAGGGTCGGGCGGCGGGACGTTGAGCTCACGATGAGGACGGTCGCCGCGCTTGCCGCCGTCGCATTCCTGGCGAGCGCTTGCGCCGCGGCCGAGGTGCCGACGGGAAAGGGTCCGGCGAGCGCCGCCCTGACGGCGACATCCAACCCGACCGGCGCCAAAGGCGGCTCTCCGCCACCCATCGCCGGGCTTCCGACGCCCAGCGTGACGTGCCCCGGGGCATCCGGCGCTGCGATGGCGCTCGTCGGCACCGCGCTGTGGGACGTGACCGACCCGGTCCACCCGCGCCTCGTCTGCCGGATCCTCAACACGACGGCCCACCTTTTCACCGGCGACACGTTCCAGTACATCCGCGCGAACGGCCAGACGACCGAGGTCGTGCTTCACTCCATCGGCAGCGGAAACGAGAGCGTCGTGGCCGGCTGGCCGATCAGGCTGATCGACGACTCCGGCCGGCTGACCGGCGACTGGACATCGAACGGCGACGAGGCGGCGACCATGGTGCTCACGACCGACGACACCGGCGCCGCGATGCAACAGGTCTGGGTCTTCACGCAGCAGCCGGCGACGCGCCTGTACCAGTTTCCCCAGCCGCTGACGGACTGCATCTGCCGCTTCGGCATCCCACCGCCCACGCTCGCCTTCTCGGCCGACGGCGAGTACCTGGTCGCGGGCTGGCCCGTCGGCAAAGGTGCCCAGCCGCTGCGCGTCTACCGTGTCGCCGACGACGTGCTCGTGCAAACCATGGACCTCGGCGACGTCGAGACGCTGTGGTCACGCCAAGGCCACACCCTTTACCTCACCGGTCTCGACGGCCCGCCGCGCGAGTGGTCACCGGAGGCGGACTTCGCCCCGCTCGCCGATGCGAGCGCGTTCGCATACCAGGCGAGCCTTTCGCCTGACGGCTCGAAGATCGCGTACACCGCCTTCCCCGATTCGTCGAACCAGGTGAACCTGCGTGTCTACACGTATGACTTCGCGAGCCGGAAGACGGCGCTGCTGATCGATAAGCCGCGGTCCGATGTGACGTTTGTGAAGGACGGATGGGTCTGGTACGGCGAAGAGGCGCCGTGCACGGACTGCCCCGGCCAGACGCAACCGACGGGGCGGATTTTCGCGATGGACCTGGCGACCGGCGTGGAGCAGCCGGTCATGTTCGCGGACGCGGGGCCACACGATCTCGCACCGGCGCGGTTCTGGCCCAACTCCTAACCCCCGGGCGTAGCATCACGTTCTCATGAGCGAAGTCCCGGCCCCGAACCTCGAGGGCGCCGTCCCGACGCATCTGCCGGTGCTGCCGTTGAAGTCGACGGTGGTCTTTCCGCGCATCTTCATCCCGCTGTCGGTGGGCCGCAAGAAATCGCTGCAGCTGCTCGACGACCTGTCCGGTGTCGAGCGCCACATCGCGGTCGCCACGCAGCTCGACGAGTCGCAGGAGGAGGTCGGGTTCAAGGACGTGCACCACGTCGGCACGATGGTTCGGGTCCAGCACCTGCTGAAGCTGCCCGACGGCACCGTGCAGCTCGCGGTCCTCGGCCTGCGCCGCATTCGCCTGGTGGAGGCGGAGACCGACGACCCGTACCTGACGTGCGCGGTCGAGATGTATCCCGAGCACGCCGAGGACATCCTCACCATCGAGCGCGAGGCGCTGATGCGGCGCGCGATCGCGTCGTTCCAGCAGCTGGTGTCCCTCGCCCCGCATCTGCCGGCCGAGCTGGCCGGCGCCGCCGGCGCGATCGACGACCCGCTGCACCTCGCTTACTACATCGCCAACCACATACGGCTGACGACCGACCAACGCCAGGAGGTGCTCGAGCTCGACTCGTCCAAGGCCAAGCTCGAGAAGCTGCTCGGCCACATGTCGCATGAGCTCGAGGTCCTCGAGCTCGGCCGCAAGATCCAGAGCCAGGCCGAGGAGCAGATGGGCAAGGCGCAGCGGGAGTACTTCCTGCGCGAGCAGCTCAAAGCCATCCAGCGCGAGCTGGGCGAGCTCGACTCCGAGCACGCGGAGCTCGCCGAGCTGCGCGAGCGGATCGAGAAGACGGGCCTTCCGCCGGAGGCCAAACGCGAGGCCGACCGCGAGATCGCGCGCCTGGAGCGCATCCCTTCGGCGTCGCCGGAGTCGTCGGTGATCCGCACGTACCTCGAGCTGATGGTCTCGCTGCCGTGGAACGTGTCCACCGGCGGCGAGGTGGACGTCAAGAAGGCGCGCGAGATCCTGGACGCCGACCACTACGACCTCGACAAGGTGAAGCAGCGCATCGTTGAGCACCTGGCGGTGCGCCGGCTGAAGCAGGTGCGTGGCTCCACCGACCGCGGCCGGGAGCCGATCCTCTGTTTCGTCGGGCCGCCGGGCGTGGGCAAGACGTCGCTCGGACAGTCCATCGCGCGCGCCATGGGTCGGAAGTTCGCCCGCGCGTCGCTCGGTGGCGTCCACGACGAGGCCGAGATCCGCGGCCACCGGCGCACGTACATCGGCGCCATGCCCGGACGCGTCCTGCAGGCGATCCGGCGCGCGGAGTCGAACGACCCGGTCTTCATGCTCGACGAGGTCGACAAGATCGGCGCCGACTGGCGCGGGGACCCTTCGTCGGCGCTGCTGGAGGTCCTCGACCCGGAGCAGAACAAGGACTTTCGCGACAACTACCTCGATGTGCCGTTCGACCTCTCGAAGGTGATGTTCATCACCACCGCGAACTCCCTGGAGTCGATCCCGCCGGCTCTGCGCGACCGCATGGAGGTGCTGCACCTCTCCGGCTACACCGAGGACGAGAAGGTCCAGATCGCCGAGCGGTTCCTCATTCCCAAGCAGCTCGCGGCGCATGGCTTGCGACCGGACGAGGTCGGCGTGGCCGAGCCCGCGGTTCGCCTGATCATCCGCGAGTACACGCGTGAGGCGGGCGTGCGCAACCTGGAGCGCGAGATCGCGTCGCTGATCCGCCGCGACGTGGCCGAGATCGCTTCCGGAAAGAAGGTGAAGCGCGTCGACGATGTCAAGCGCGTCCGCGCTGCGCTTGGCAAGCGCCGGTTCTACGACGACGTCGCCGAGCGCATCGACCGGCCGGGCGTCGCGACGGGCCTGGTGTGGACGCCGACCGGCGGCGAGATCATCTTCGTCGAGGCGACGCTTACCCCCGGCAAGGGCGAGCTCAAGCTGACGGGCCAGCTCGGCGAAGTGATGAAGGAGTCGGCCGCGGCGGCGCTGTCCTACCTCAAGTCGCGCGCCGCCGACATCGGCATCGAGCGCGAGATGTTTGACCGCAACGATATCCACGTCCACATCCCGGCCGGCGCACAGCCGAAGGAGGGCCCGTCGGCGGGCGTGACGGTGCTGACCGCGATGGCGTCGATCCTCACCGGCCGTCCGGTGCGCGACGACGTCGCGATGACGGGCGAGATCACGTTGCGCGGCCGCGTGCTGCCGATCGGCGGCGTGAAGGAGAAGGTGCTCGGCGCGCATCGCGCCGGCCTGCGCCGCGTCCTGCTGCCGTCACACAACGAGGCCGACCTCGACGATATCCCGGCCGAGCTCCGCAAGGAGATCACGTTCGTCATGCTCGACTCCATCGACCAGGTGCTGCGCGAAGCGCTGACGCCGCGCGAACCGGCGGTCGTGCGGGCAAACGGCGGCGCGGCGCTGAAGACTACCGTCGTTGCGCGCGCTGCAGGATCCAGCCGTGAGCGGCAAGCTCCTCCGAATCGTCGAGATGCGAAAGCTCGGAGGCGCGTTCGTCGCGTCGTCTGATCGCGTTCGCGATCAGGTGGTCGGCGAGGTGTGGGTTCTTCGGCAGCAGGCTTCCGTGCAGATACGTGCCGATCATGCCGCCCTGCACCGCGCCTTCGGTGCGATCCGCGCCGTTGTTGCCGTGGCCCTGCAGCACCTTGCCCAGCGGCCTCGCGTCAGGGCCGAGGTAGGTGCGGCCGCTGTGGTTCTCGAAGCCGACGAGCGTGCCGGGAGCGAGGTGCAGCGCCTCGCTCGCCTGGACGACGACGTCGCCGATGAAGCGCTTCTTGCCCGCCTTCGTGGTCACGTCGAGCAGGCCGATGCCGTCGAACCGCTCGCCGTCAGCCGTCTGGTAGTAGTGACCGAGCAGCTGGTAGCCGCCGCAGACCGCGAGCACCTGGGCGCCGTTCTCGACCGCCGCTTTCAAGTGCTCCTGCTTGTGCTCGCGCAGGTCGTCGTAGATCAAGGCCTGTTCGCGATCCTGGCCGCCGCCGAAGAAGAACACGTCGACGTCTCGCATCTGCTCGCCCGCCGGGCCCCGCTGAAGCTCGACGACGCCGGCCTCGAAGCCGTGCCACTCCGCGCGGCGCAGCAGCGTGAGGATGTTGCCGCGGTCGCCGTAGATGTTCATCAGGTCGGGATAGAGCCAGCCGACCGTGAACTTCATGTTTCCCAGTATGGCTGTGCCCATCCGCGCCTCACGAGCTCGGCGCGGAGGTCGAGCATCGCGGTGTACGTGCACAGCACGTGCGCCGTGTCGCCCTCGTTCGTCGTCTTGATCAGGAGGTCGAGCGCCTTGCCTGGATCGGTCTGCGGCTCCTCGGCGCGGACGCCGGCGTACTTCAGCCGGACCGCCAGGTCGTGCGCGCGGTCGCCGGCGGGAATGATGGTCGCGGCGTGGTCCTTGAGCATCTCGAAATCGACGTCCCAGATCCAGCTGACGTCGGTCCCGTCGGCCTTCCGATCGTTGAGACCGATCACGAAGTTCTTGCCTTTCGCTTCGTTGACGGCGGTCCGCACCGTCTCGTTGAAGCCGGCGGGGTTCTTGCTCAGGACGAGGACGAGGTGCCGGCCACGGAAGTCGATCCTCTCCTGCCGGCCGAACGCCGCCTTGAACGTCCTGAGGCGGTCCGCGATGTACGCGGCGTCGAGGCCGAGGCTGCACGCGGTCGCGTAGGCGGCGAGCACGTTGTAAGCGTTGTAGAGGCCACCCAGCGGCATCGCGATGCGCGTGCCGTCGATGGTGAGCGACAGGCCGTCGAAACCGTCGAGCTCGATGTCGGTCGCCGTGATGTCTGGCTGGGGGCGGGCGAAGTCACCGTTGGGGCATGCGTACACGCCATCGTGGCCGACATAGACGCGCTCGAAGCGAAGACTCGCGCCGCATCGCGGGCAGGTCCGGGCGTCCGCCGCATGCGGCAGGTCGTGGCTCGCGATGCCGGCGTCGTCGAGGCCAAACCACCGAGGCTTGCGCGGGAGGGCCAGCCCGATCTCGGCGACGCGCGGGTCGTCGGCGTTGAGGATGACGTTGGCGTCGGGCAGCGCCGCAAGCGCGCCCTCGATCTTCTTCGCGATCGACTCGAGCTCGCCGTAGCGGTCGAGCTGGTCACGAAAAAGGTTGAGCACGAGTGTGGCGCGAGGCTTGATCTCCTGCGTGGCTCGCGGCAGGCTGGCCTCGTCGATCTCGAAGACGCCCCAATCCGCTTTGAGCCTGCCGTTCGCGGCGGCCCGATCGAGCGCGGCGGCCGTGACACCGTAGATCAGGTTGGCGCCCGCGCGGTTGCTGACCACGCGCTGGCCGACCCCCTCGAGCAGCCACGTGACGAGTCGGCTCGTGGTCGTCTTGCCGTTCGTGCCCGTGATCACGACACTGCCCTGCGTCAGATCGCTCGTCAGGCGCGTGAGGATCCGCGGGTCGATCGCCCGCGCGACGTCACCCGGCAGCGTCGTGCCGCCGCCACGTCCGGTCGCGCGGCTGAGCGTGCCGGTGGCCTTGCCGGCCCAGACCGCGGCGAACTTGCGGATCAAAGTGTCAGCCGACCGCGGTGGCGACCGCGGTCCAGCAGTCGAGCTTGGCGCCGCCGGCGAACGAAAGTGCTGCCTCGGCCGCCGCTCTCGTCGGCGCAGCGCGAAAGAACGCCGAGCCGCTGCCGGTCATCCGCCAGCCGTCGCCGAGCTGTTGCGCAAACGCCGCCAGGCGCGGCTCGACGCGGGTGGCCGCGTCGCGCAGGTCTTCGCCACCGACCTCGTCCCACCTGGCGTAGACCAGCTGTGTGCTGAGCTCGATGCCAGGCCAGGCGATCGCGAACCACATCGGCGTCGTGGGTTGCGGCGTGACCCTCTCGCCGCGGCCCTCAACGTGCGCGCAGCCGCCGCTGAGGAAGAACGGGACATCGGACCCGACCTGCTCGGCGAGCGGCCGGAGGTCGAAGTCGCCGACCTCGCGCGCGTAAACGGCCTTCAACGCTCTCAGCGCCGCCGCCGCGTCGGAGCTGGCGCCGCCCATGCCCGATCCGGGCGGGATGCGCTTGTGCAGGTGAAAGGCGGCGGGCAGCTTCTTGCCCGCCGCGCGCTCGAATGCGGCATGTGCCTTCAACACGGAGTTGTCATTGTGGGCGACGCTCAGGCCGGACAGCGTCAGCTCGGTACTGCGGGCCTTCTCGACGACGAGCACATCGTGGAGGTCGATCGTCTGCATCGTCGTGTCGAGGTCGTGGAAGCCGTCCGCGCGACGCCTGATGACCCGGAGCTCGAGGTTGAGCTTCGCCCGCGCGGGGAGCGCGAGGCTCAATCGCTTTCCGGCGCCGGCTTCAGCTCGGACCTGTACCTGACCGCGCGGCGCCGGTAGTGCTCGGCCGACGTCGCCACCCAGCTTCCGCTGGAGCCGGCCAGCTGCTTCTTCACCTCGGCCGGCACCCCGGCGGCGAGGTGGCCGGGCGGGATTTCGCGACCCTCCTGGAGGACGGCGCCGGCGGCCAGCATCGAACCGGCGCCGAGCCGGCTGCGCTGGAGCATCGTCGCGCCCATGCCGACCAGCGCACCCTTCTCGACGACGCAGCCTTCGAGGAGCGCCGCATGGCCGATGGTGACGTCCTCTCCGATGATCGTCGGCAGGCCTTCGGCGCAGTGGATCACCGCGTTGTCCTGGACATTCGCGCCCTGTTTGACCGTGATCGTGGACTCGTCGCCGCGCAGCACGGCGCCGAACCACACGCTCGCGTCAGCTTCGACCTCGACGTCGCCGATGAGGACCGCGGTCGGTGCGATGTAGGCGTTCTTGTGGACACGCGGGCGCTTGCCGCCGAGCTCGAATTCCACGGGTCCCTATAATCCTAAATTCGTGATTGCAACCTCCCTCCAGGCGATGACGCGTGGCTAAGCGCACGGCTTCGGCGAAGAAGCAGGCGCGCGCAGGCGCGCGGCGAGCGAGCCGCAACCGCGCCACGCGGTCCGAGGTCAAGACGCTCGTCGTCAAAGCCCGACGGACGCTGCGTGGTTCGGGCGAAGGCGTCGTCGACGCGCTGCGTGCGCTCGACCGCGCCGCTGCGAAGGGCACGCTGCACCGCAACAACGCGGCGCGGCGGAAGTCTCGGCTCGCCAAGCAGCTCGCCAAGGTGGCCAAGGCCGCGCCGGCTCCAGCTGCCGCCACAGGACGCGGTCGTGGCAAGCAGGCCGCCCCGGCCGCAGCTCCGGCGACTTCGAAGAAGAAGTAGCCGCGGCGCCCTGAAGGGCGCGTCAAAGCCGAGCCAGCAGCACGTCCAGGCCGAGGTCGGCGTCGACCTGTCCTGACTTGACCTCCCACTCGTAGTCGCGGATCTTCTTCAGCGCGTCCTCGAGGCGCGCCTCGCTCGACTGCTGGGCGACATCGAACGCCTTCTGGACGACGAACGGGTGCTCTGGCATCCCCTGCTGCACTTCCTGGAGCGACTCGCCGCGACCCTGCCGTGCCTTGACCTCGAGCACGATCGCGATGTGCCGCGCCATCCTCCACGCGATCAGGGTCGGGGCCACGCCCGAGCGCACGAGGTTGCGCGCGAGCTCGAAGGCGTGCGCTGTCGGGTGCGGAAGCACGTGGTCGTTGAGCCGGAAGATCTCCTCCTCTCGCCCACCCGCAAGGAGGTCGGCAACCACCTCGTTGGTGACCTTCGCCCCGGACGCCTTGTAGGCCGCGATCTTGCTGAGCTCCGAGTCGATGACGGTGAGGTCGGCCGGGCTGACGCGCACGACCTGGGCGGCGATGGCAGGGGTGAGCCCGTGCTCTTCGACGGCTCGCTTCGTCGCCCAGTCGCTGAGCGCGCGCCGGACCAAGCGAGGCATCTCTTCGGCCTTTCCGCCGGCGGCAGCGACTGCCTTGGCGAGCTTGTTCGTGGCGCCAAGCTTGCCGGCGACCGTGACCAGAAGCCGGGTGGTCGGCGGCACGAGGTCGAGCGCGGGGGCAAGACCCTCGGCGCGCGCCGGGCTCACGTTGCGGACGAAGACGACGCGGTGAGGATCGAGGAACGGCGCCTGCAGTACGGCATCGCGCAGCCGGGCGGGAGTGAGCCCGGTGCCATCGAGCGTCTCGAGCCCGAAGTCGGACACGAGCTCGGCCGTCCAGTCCTTCAGCGTCGCCTGCGCGCGTTCATCGACGAGGAAGCGCTCCTCGCCGTGAAGCAAGAGCACGGCCGCCGTCGCGCTGCTCGACCGGGTCGACCTCGGCGCTGCCCGCGGCATGCCGCCGATCGTACTTACAACGGCAAGGTGACCGTTCCCTCCTGGTCGGTGCGCAGGACCGTGGGCGGAAAGCCGGTGGCGAGCCGGCCGGCGCCGCGGGAGGCGATGAGCTGGGTCCGTGGTCCGACGGCGCGGCTTTCGAGGTTAGGGGAAAGGAGGCTGCGGCCGCCGCTCGGCAGGAGCAGGTAGGTGCAGGGCGCCTGGACACGCGCCGCGGCGATGGTCTGGGCGTCGAGGTCGAGGTCGCTGAAGTCGCAGAAGGTTCGGCCATCGGCTGCCTCCGCGCGGAACGCGAGGTCGGCCGCACCGGTCACATCGCCTGGTGCGCCGCGCTCGGGGGCGATGATCGTGAGGTGGAAGCCTCCGACGTCGAGGACCGTGCCGGCCAGCACCGCCACGATTCGCGCGCCTCGCGTCGCCTGGCCGAGAGCAGCGGCGCGCCACGTCGATCCCTGGAGCGGGATGTCGGGCACGACCACCGTCGTGACCGCGCGGTCGAAGGCCGCGAGACCGCCGACATGCCCGAGCCCCGGCGCGGTGATCACGAGCGCGTCGAGCGTGCGCTGCCACGGAGGCAACTGCGTGCCCAGGGCGGCTGCGAGCTTGGCCGGGCTTGGGCCGCCGTCGACGAGCACGGAGCCGTGCGGGCCGCGTAGGAGAACGGCTTGCCCGTCGCCGACGTCCATGACCACCGCCTGGGCGGGCGCGTTCGCCCAGGCGATCAGCGCCCCGCTGGAGATCACCAGCGGCGCAAGCGCGGCGGCGGCAAAGCCCAGTGCGCGGCGGCGGCCGCTCGACGCCGCACCGGCGATGGCCGGGGCAAGCCCCGAGTAATACGCCAGGCCCAGCCACGCCGGAAACGCGGGCACCGGGATCGCGGCCGAAGGCGCTCTCGCGAGCACGTACGCGACCTGCTCGACGTAGGCGAGGAGGCCCGCGACCGGGATCGCCGCCGCGCCGGCGAGCTGGGGCGCGAAAGACAGGCCGCCAAGGACCAGGCCCGCCGCGACGAGCGCGGGAAGCACGGGCAGCGTGAGGGCGTTCGCCAGTGGCGCGACAGGCGACAGGACGTGGAAATCCGTCGCCATCATCGGCAGGGTGCCCACCTGCGCGGCGCACGTGACCGCGAAGGGCTCGCGCAAGACTTCAGGCACAAACCGCAGGCGGCGCGCGATGGCGGGAGTGAGCACGATGATCGCCGTCGTGCCGGCGAACGAAAGCTGGAAGCCGACGTCCCATGCAAGCTCCGGATGCCATCCGAGCATCGCGGCCGCTGTCGCGGCGAGCGATGTCCATACGTGCGTCGGCCGGCCGAGGCGCGCCCCGGCGAGGGCAAGGCCGCCCATGGCCGATGCGCGCACCGCCGCGGGCGTGGCGCCGCCGGCGAGCGCGTAGACGGCGACCAGCGCAAGCGCGGGCCACGTGGCAAGGCGCCCAAGGACAGGCTCCAGGGCGCCCTGGACGATGCGCGCGAAAACGGCGACTTTGAGACCGCTCAACACCAGCAGGTGGATGAGCCCGGTCGCGATGAGGGCGTTCTGCAGCGCGGCCGGTATGCCCTGCCGGACGCCAAGAACCACGCCGACGAGCACCGCAGAGTGCGGCGCCGGCAAGGAGGCATCGATCGCGGTCGTGTAGCGCTGGCGAAGGATCGCCGGGAGCGCGGCCAGGCCGCCCCCTCGGCGCGCGATATCGAACGATGTGGCGTCGAGCTCGAGGTAGACGTGACGCTGCGCGAAGTAGGCCCGGCGGTCGAACTCGGGCAGATCGCGCGGCAGGGTCAGCTTGCCGACGGCCGAGACCCCGTCGCCAAAGCCGGGCTGCTCCGGACCGCGCCAACGGACGATGACGTTCCCGATGTCCGCGATGGCGGCGGTGCCGGCGATCACGGTCTGGGGCGTGACGAGAACCTCACCGCCGCCCGCGACCGAGCGGCTGTCGTCGGCGACTGTGCCCGAGACGGCGGCGATCGTCCCGGCGAGACCGGCGGCCCGGGCGGGGACGGTCGGGTCGGTCGCCGGCAGCTCGGCCCGGCCGACGCCGAGCAGGGCGGCGGCGAGTGCGAACGCGACCAGCGCCGGGCGTAGGACCAGGGTCGCCGCCAACGCCGGCAGGGCGCACGCGATGGCGACGACACCGATCCCAGGCTGGGACGGGATGAGGACCACCGTCGCCGCGATCGCGGCGGACCAGGCGAGCGCGATGACCAGGCCCGGGTAGCGCGTCACAGGGTCACGTACCGCCGTGCGATGACGTAGTCGGCCTCGCTCATGCCGAGGACGTCGACGAGCTCGCGCGTGTTCTGGAAGCCTCCGAAGTTCGTTCGATAGTCGATGACCTCGGCCGCGAACGCCGGTGTGAAGCCGGGGATCGTCTCGAGCTCCTCGAGCGTCGCCTGGTTCAGGTTCACGCGGACGACGACCGTACCGGACGACGTCTTCGCGAAAGCGACCTTGACCTGCTCTCCGTCCTTCAGGCGGGCGGCGAGATCGGGGAGGCGCGACAGGTCGGCATCCGGGCTCAGGCCGCCCGCGGCCGCGATGGCGTCGAAGACGCGATCACCACGCGGCAGGCGGTAGAGGCCTGGGCTGTCGACGGCGCCGATGACGTGGATCAGCAAGCCGGAGTCAGATGGCACCGCAGGTACCGGATCGGCCGCCGCCGCCGCGGGTCCGGGCGCCGGTCCAGCGGGCGCGGGCGGTGCGGCCGCCGTCCGGTAGACCAGGGCTCCCGCGGCGACCGCGAGGGCGAGGGTGATCGGTCCGGCGAACAGCACGAGCCGTCTCCAGCCCGGGACGAGGCGCATCGGGATTCGCATGGGCCGAGGCTAGGTTTGGCGGCAGCAAAGGGGAACCCAGCCTGTTAAGGATTCGAGGTGGTTCCCGGGGAAGGATTCGAACCTTCGGTCGAGGATCCAAAGTCCTCTGCCTTACCGCTTGGCCACCCGGGATCGCGTACCACCATACCCTCCGTCCGCGGCTCTTCCCGAGGCGCAGCGTGACCTCAAAGGGCGGTGGTGCGTTCGGTCTTGTGAATGAGAATCGCGCTGCTCGCCGCACTCTGCGCGCTCACCGCCGGGTGCGGCGCCTACCAGTTCCCGGGGGGCGGAACGTCGCCGGCGCCGGCGACAGGGACCGTGAGCGGGAGGGTGCTGGCCGTGCCCTGCGCGCCGGTCGAGCAGGCGGGTTCGACGTGCGCCGGCAAACCCGTGCAGGGGATGGAGATCGACTACGTGAGCGGGACCTCCATCGCCGCGAAAACCGTGACGGGCGCCAACGGCCAGTACGCCATCCGGCTGGCGCCCGGTAGCTACGTCGTGAAGTTCAGCGGCTTCGGGAGGGTGATCAGCGGTCCGACGAAGATCACTGTCGCGGCTGGCTCCAACGTCACCGCCGACTACCTGCTGGATTCGGGCATCCGCGCCCCCGTGCCCCAGCAGTAGGACCCGTGCGCAGCGTTCCACTGGACGCTGCTATGGCGCGCGGGTTGATCCCGGCCGCGACTATGCCTCAAACGCCGCCCAATCGCTGTTACGAGTAGCTACTAAGAAGATCCCAACGGTATACCGGAGGGAGAGCAGCCCCGCCGGCGAAGCCGGCCGGGCGATGAGAGGGAACCATCCGGGTTCCCTCTCGTACGTCAGGGCACCAGGTTGATCAGCCTGTCGGCGACGTAGATCACCTTCTTCGGTGTGCCGCCGTCCAGCGCCGCGCGCACCCTCTCGCTCGCCAGCGCCAGCCGGGTCGCCTCGGCCTCGGATAGGCCGGCGTCGACCTCCAGCTTGTCGCGCACCTTCCCCGCGACCGTGACCACGAGCGTCACCTTCGGCTCTGCCGCGAGCGATGCGTCGTATGTAGGCCATGGCGCGTCGGCCAGCAGCCCACGCATGCCCAGCCGCTCCCACATCTCCTCGCACACGTGCGGCGCCAGCGGGTTCAGCAGCTTGACGAGCGTGACGACGGCGTGATCCCACCCGGCGTCTCGGGCGCCGCCGCCGCGGATGTAGTCCTGCATCACGTTGGCGAGCTCCATGAGAAACGCGACGGCGGTGTTGAACCGCAGCTCGTCGTAGTGCTCCGTCACCCTGCCGGCCGTCTGCTCGACCTTGCGTCGCAAGCCGGAGGCGTCGACCGCGGGCGTCGTCGACCCCTCGTCGACCGCCGACTCCGGCTCGAGCACCAGCCGCCACACCCGCTGCAGGAACTTGACGACGCCGTTCAGCCCCGCCTCGGTCCACTCCACGTCATCCTCGGGCGGGCCGATGAACATCTCGTAGACCCGCCCGGCGTCCGCGCCCTGCTCGCCCGTCAGCTGGGCGATCGAGACCCCGTTGCCGGCCGACTTCGCCATCACCTGGCCGAAGCGTTTCACCATGCCCTGGTTGAACAGACGCGTGAACGGCTCCGTGACCGCGATCAGGCCCGCGTCGTGCAGGACCTTGGTGAAGAACCGGGAGTAGAGCAGGTGCAGGATCGCGTGCTCGACGCCGCCGGTGTACTGATCGACTGCCATCCAGTGGTTCGCCAGCTCGGGGTCGAACGGCTCCTTGGTGTCGCGCGGGCTCGCGTAGCGGAAGAAGTACCAGGACGAGTCGATGAACGTGTCCAGCGTGTCGGTTTCGCGCCTCGCCGCCCGGCCGCACTCCGGGCACGTCGTCTCGTAGAAGCCCGGGTTCTCGGCCAGCGGCTTGTACTCCGGCGGGAGGAGCACAGGCAGCTGGTCCTTCGGCACCGTCACGATGCCGTGCTCGGGGCAGTAGACGACGGGAATCGGCGCGCCCCAGTAGCGCTGGCGCGAGATCAACCAGTCCCTCAGCCGGTACTTCACGGCGCGCTTGCCCAGGCCGCGCTTCTCCAGGTCCGCCACGATGCGCTCGAACCCGACCGACGACTCGAGGCCGTCGTAGGCGCCGCTGTTAACCAGCGTTCCCGGCCCCACATACGCGGCGCGCAAGACGCCTTGCGCCCGGCCGTCGGGGGCGATGACCTCCCGCACCGGCAGGTCGTAGCGGATCGCGAACTCGAAGTCGCGCTCGTCGTGCGCCGGCACCGCCATGATCGCGCCGGTGCCGTACGTCATCAGCACGTAGTCCGCGACCCAGATCGGTATGCGTTCGCCGTTGACCGGGTTGATCGCGAACGCGCCCGTGGCGACGCCTGTCTTTTCGCGCTCGGTGGAAAGGCGCTCGATCTCCGTCTCCTTGCGCGCCTTCTCGACGTACTCGCGCACGCGTGGGCGGTGCTTCTCGCTCGTCAGGCGCTCGACCAGCGGGTGCTCGGGCGCAAGGACCATGAACGTGGCGCCGAACAGGGTGTCGGGCCGCGTGGTGTAGATCCGGATCTTCTCTTCGGGCGCGCCGTCGACCGCGAAGTCGACCTCGGCGCCAAACGATCGCCCGATCCAGTTCGTCTGCATAACGCGCACCTTCTGCGGCCACTTGTCGAGCAGCGCGATGTCGTCCAGCAGCCGATCGGCGTAGTCGGTGATGCGCAGGAACCACTGCTCGAGGTCGCGCTTCTCCACCTCGACGTCGGGATGACGCCAGCACCGGCCGTTGATCACCTGCTCGTTGGCGAGCACCGTCTTGTCGACCGGACACCAGTTGACTGGCGCGTTCGCGCGGTAGGCCAGCCCGCGTTCGTACATGAGCAGGAACAGCCACTGCGTCCAGACGTAGTAGTCCGGCATGCAGCTCGTGACCTCGCGGTCCCAGTCATAGAGGATGCCCATGCGCCGCAGGTCGACCTTGCTCTCGGCGATGTTGTCGATCGTCCATTTCTCCGGGTGCAGCCCCGGGTGCTTCATCGCCGCGTTCTCCGCCGGGAGACCGAACGCGTCCCACCCGAACGGATGCAGGACCTCGAAACCCTGCATGCGCTTCATGCGCGCGAGCGCATCGCCCATGACGTAGTTGCGCGCGTGGCCCATGTGCAGCTCGCCCGACGGGTAGGGGTACATGACGAGGTCGTAGAACTTCGGCTTGTCTGACGTGTCGGACGCCTTCATCACGCCGCGCTCGGCCCAGATCTGCTGCCACTTCGGCTCGATCTCCTGGGGGACGTAGAGGCTACGGCGAGGACGGCTGACCATGGGCCTCAAATTTTAGGGACGCACCTTCGTGGCCCACGATCGCGACCAGGAGCAAGGCCGCGCCCGCGGCCTCGACCGCGCCGAACCTCTGCCCCGCCAGCACGATCGCCGCAACGAGCGCCCACGCCGGCTCCGTGGCCAGGACCAGGGCGGTGCGGTTGGCGCTGATGTGCGCCTGGGCCCACGTCTGGACGAAATAGCCGAACGCCGACGCGAGCAGGCCGGTGACCGCGATCGCGAACCACACCGTCGCGTTGGGCCAGCGCAAAGACGTTGTGCCGCCGAGGCTGAAAAGCGCCGCGCACATCGCCATCTGGACCATGGCCAGCGGCGCCGCGGCGGTGCCGGGCGACCATCGCCCGAGCAGCACGATGTGAAGGGCGAAGAGCACGGCGCAGGCGAGCACGAGCACGTCGCCGAAGCTCATGCCCGACGGGCCTCCGGTCAGCAACACCAGGCCGGCAAGCGAGATCGCGGTCGCGGCCCACGTCCACCAGCGGACCTGCGCGCCGAAAAAGCGGTTGATCAACGGCGTCAGGACGACGAACAGTCCGGTGATCAGGCCGGCGTTGCCGGGGCTGGTGATGGTGAGACCCAACGTCTGGGCGAGGTATCCGCCGGCGAGGACCACGCCGATGACAGCGCCGATGCGTAGCTCGCGCTTCGACGGCAGGCGGCGCACCACGAGCGCCATCACGAGCAACGCGAGGGCGAAGCGGATCTGCAGGAATGGCAGCGTCGGGTACTGTGTGACTGCATCCTTGACGAGGACGAACGTCCAACCCCAGACCGCGGTGACCGACAGCAGCAAAAGGACGTAGATCAACCGCGATGCAGAGGCTCTGGGCGCCCTGGCGAATGGAGTACATCGGCGGCGAGCAGCCGCCGGGGTGCCTGTTCTGCCGGGTGCTCGCCGACACCGACCACGACGAGGAGAACCTCGTTCTCGCGCGGCCTCAGGGCGCGCTCGTCATGCTCAACCGTTTTCCCTACAACTCGGGCCACGCGATGGTCGCGCCGGCCACGCACGTGGCGAGCGTGGAGGATCTCGACGACGGGCAGACCGCCGATGTGATGCGCGCGCTGCGCAGGACCATGGGCGTCATCCGCGAGGTCATGAAGCCGGAGGCGTTCAACATCGGCGCCAACATCGGCAGGCCGGCGGGCGCCGGTGTTCCTGATCACGTCCACCTTCACGTCGTGCCGAGGTGGAACGGCGACACGAGCTTCATGCCCGTGCTCGATGACGTGAAGGTGATCAACGAGGCGCTGTCGCAGACGGCGGCCAAGCTCAGGCGCGCCTTCGCCTCCAGCTGACCCGACCGCCGACGACGGTGGCGACGAGGCGCCCGTCCTCGACGACCGTCATATCGCACAGGCGTCCCGGCCTAAGCGCTCCAACCTCGTCCTCCATGCCGGCGGCAAACGCGGCGCCCGATGTGTACGCGCGCAGCGCCGAGGCGCGGGTCACGGCGAGCTCGGGATGCCACTTCGCCTCCTTGCGCCAGGATGTCGCGGCTTCGATGCCGGCGAGTGGGTCGGCCGTCTCCACAGGCGCGTCGGAGCCAAAGGCAAGACGGACGCCGGCGTTTTCGAGCGCGCGCCAGGCGTAGGCGTTCTCGACCACCCCGGGCCAGCTCTCGTCGGCGAGCTCGCGGTCGGCGACCGCATGGATCGGCTGCATCGAAGCGATGACGCCGACCTTCCCCATGCGGGCCATGTCCTTCGGATGCACGCACTGCGCGTGCTCGATCCGCGGCCGCCACTTCGCCCACGCGTTCTTCTTCGGCGCGAGCGCGTCCAGCGCGCGGCGAACCGCGCCGTCGCCAATGGCGTGGAGGCAAACGTTCAGCTCGGCGCGGGCGCATCGCTCGATCATTTCGACGAGGTCGCCCTGCGGAAGGCGGGCGGTGCCCGAGCCGTCGAGCATCTCCGCGGTCCGGCTGCCGAGCGAGCCATCGAGAAATGCCTTGACGCCCCAGATCCGCAGCCACGGATCTCCCCACCCCGAGCGCACGCCCATGCGTTCGGCGTGGGGCAGGTCTGCAAGCGGCAGGTTGTACGTGACGCGGACCGGAAGCGGCGCCTTGTTCCTCAGCCGCTGGAGCGAGGCAAGGCCGCGCGCGCTGTCCATCGCATGCACGCCGGTCAGGCCGGCGCGCGCAAGGTCGGCGAGGGCTCGGCCCATCGCCGCGTCAAGCTGCGCGTCGGTCTCGCGGCCGACAAAGCGCCAGACGAGCTCCATCGCCGTCTCACGGAGGATGCCCGTGGGCTCGCCCTCGGGGTCGCGGTCGATGCCGCCGCCGGGAGGGTCAGCGGTATCACGCGAGACCCCGGCGAGGCGCAGCGCTGCGGTCGAGGCCCACGCCGAATGGCCGTCCTTGCGACGCAGGTACGCGGGCCTTCCGCCGGCGACCGCGTCGAGGTGGCGACGCGAAGGAAAGGCGCGGTCCGGCCAGGCGTCGTTGTACCAGCCGGCGCCGACGACCCAACCATCCTTCGGCAGCGCTTTCGCGGCGTCGCGCACGCGCGACAGCGCGTCCTCGCGGCTGAGGCTCCCGGTCAGGTCGACGGTGAGCTTGCGATCGGCGAGGCCCTCGAGATGGATGTGCGAGTCGATGAGGCCAGGCCACGACTCGCCGCTGAGGCGGACGACCTCGGCCTTGCGTCCGGCGGCGGCGCGGGCGCCCGGCCCAACGGCGAGAATCCGTCCGTCGAACTCGGCGACCTCGGGCTTGCAGCCGGCGAATAGGGTCGGTTCGAGGCTCACAAGCCGTAGGTCTTGGCGATTATCTCTTTCATGATCTCGTCCGTCCCCGCGCCGATGCGGGCGAGACGGGCGTCGCGCCAGGCGCGCTCGACCGGAAACTCGCGCATGTAGCCGTGGCCGCCAAGGATCTGGATCGCGTCGTCCGCGACTTCGCAGGCGACTTGCGTCGCGAGCAGCTTGGCCTGCGAGATCTCACGCACCGGGTATTCGCCTTCGTCCCATTGCTTGGCGGTTTGGTAGACGAACGCCTGCACCGCGGCGATCTTGGTCCCCATGTCGACGAGCTTGTGCTTGATCACCTGGAAGTGTGAGATCGGCTTGCCGAACGCCTTGCGCTCGAGCGCGTAGTCCTTCGTGTACTCGAAGACTCGCTGGGCGCCGGCGATCGCGCCGGCGGCGGCGATCATGCGCTCGCCCTGCAGCTCCCACATGAGGTTCTTGAAGCCCTCGCCCTCCTCGCCGATCAGGTTGCCTACCGGCACGTGGCAGTCCTCGAACAGCAGCTCGGCCGTATCGGAGGAGTGCATACCGAGCTTCTTCAACGTCCTCGTGACCTCGAAGCCCGGGGTGCCCTTTTCGATCAGGAGGAGGTTGAAGCCCGAGTGCCCGCGCTCCCTTTCGGTCTTGGTCACGACCAGGGCCCACTGGCAGCGGGCGCCGTTCGTGATGAAGATCTTTCGCCCGTTGACGATGAACTCGTTCCCGAAACGCTTGGCGACGGTCGTGATGCCCGCGACGTCCGACCCGGCATCCGGCTCTGTGATCGCCAGCGCCGCGATGTGCTCGCCCTTGATCGCGGGCACGAGCCAGCGGCGCTTCTGGTCCTCCGACCCGAACCTGAACACCGGCGGGGTAGCCATCTCGGCCTGGACGGCGACCGCCATGCCGAGGCCGCCGCACCCGGCGCGCGCCATCTCCTCTGACAGGACCACGGCCGAGAAGTAGTCGCCGCCCTGGCCGCCGTACTCGGGCGGGTAGCGAAGCCCGAGGAAGCCAAGCTCGCCGAACCGCCTGAGGATCGCGTCGGGGAAGGTGGTCTCCTCCCACTCTTCGAGGTGCGGCTGGACCTCCTTCTCGAGGAACTTGCGGATGTGCAGGCGCAGCTCCTCGTGGGCGTCGGTGAAGTACATCGCCGACGAGTGTATTGCGGCTTACGGTATGATCGCGGCCGTACTCCACCCGTAACTTCAAACACGCGCTGGGAGATGGATTGGGCTCGGTAATCAAGAAGCGGCGCAAGAAGATGCGCAAGCACAAGCACAAGAAGATGCTTAAGAAGACGCGTTGGCAGCGTCGCGCGCACGCCTAGTAAAGGAGCGTTAGATGGGCTGGATCATCCTGATCGTCGTCGTCGCTCTGCTGGTCGCGTGGCTCGTCTTCACGTACAACGGCCTGATCGCCGCCCGCAACCGTACCCAGGAAGCCTGGTCTGAGATCGACGTCGAGCTGAAGCGCCGCCACGACCTGATCCCGAACCTGGTCAACACCGTGCAGGGCTACATGGGCCACGAGCGGGGCACGCTCGAGGCCGTCACCCAGGCCCGCGCCAACGCCGTCGCGGCGGGCGCCACCGGCGATACAGAGAAGATCGGCCAGGCCGAGAACATGCTGACGCAGAGCCTGCGCAGCCTGTTCGCGGTGTCCGAGAACTACCCCGACCTGAAGGCGATCTCGGCTTTCACGAACCTCCAGGAGACCCTCACCGCGACGGAGGACAAGCTCGAGTTCTCGCGCCGGTTCTACAACGGCAACGTCCGCGACTACAACATCAAGCTGCAGACCATCCCGACCTCCCTGATCGCCGGCATGCTCGGATTCAAGGCGTTCGGCTTCTTCCAGGCGGACGAGGGCGACCGCGCGGTGCCGCAGGTGAGCTTCAACAACATGCCGCCGGCGGCAACACCCGGTTCCCTGCCCCCCGCTGCAGGCCCGAGCGGTCCGCCGGCGCCCGGCTCCGCCGGACCCCCGCCCCAGAACTAGGCCGCCGACCGAGCCCAGTCGAGCTCGAATCGCGCGGCGTACGCGGCGACGGCCTGCGGGTCCCGCGTCTCGATATCGAGCTCGTGGTTGACGCCGAGCCCGCTGAGCGTCCAGTTGGCCGAGCCGAGGACGAGCAGGCCGTCGAACAGCCCGATCTTGGCGTGGAGCAGCGCACCCACGGGCACCGGGTACCACCGCACTCCGACGCCCGCCGCGCGAAGCATCGCCGCCGCCTGAAAGTTGTAGGCCTGGTTCGGGTCGAGGACGAGGCGCACGTCGAGGCCACGACGCCGGGCGAGGGCAAGCTCGGCGATGACCGACGGATCGGTGAGCGTGTACACCTCCGCCCGCACCGCACGCGACGCGCCCACCAGCCCGCCTTCGAGCATGGTGCGGATCTCGCTGCCAGGCGACGTCTGCGCCACCGGTCCCACGAGAGGCCTCAGCGGCGCGGGCCGGCCGGCGCCGAGGCTCCAGTCCTGCTCGAACACCGCGGCGGCTCGGTCGACGTCCCCAACCGCGCGCGTCTCGAGCACGAAGTCGTGGTTGCGGTAGCTGTTTCTGCCCCAGTTCATGCCGCCGATGACAGCCTCGCCATCGGCGATCAGGAGCTTGACGTGGTCGATCTGGTGCCGCTTGTCGTCGACCGGATACGTACGCACGGCCACGCCTGAGGCCTTGAGCCGGCCCGCCGACGCGTTGCTGACGTCGACCGTCGGATCGACGACGACACGCACCACGACGCCGTGCGCACGCGCCGCCACCAGGAGGGCGACGATGTCTGGCCGCCCCAGCTCGTACATCTCCACGTCGACGCGCGCCCGTGAAGAGCCGATGAGCGCCACCACCAGCGTGAAGATCGCGGCGTCCGTCCACAGCCGCACCGAACCGCCGGCCGGCGAGGCGGCGCCCGCGGCCGCCACCGCGGGCGGCCCGCCGGGAGCCGGGTCCGAGCAGCCCGCCAGGGAGAGGAGGAGGAGGAGAAGCAGACAGGCCGCTCGAACCACAGCGGCACGAAAGCTACGCGGCGAAAGACGCCGCGCCAACCCAGCCTGTTAAGAGATCGAGATCTCCTCGACGCGCATCCCCGCCCTCGCGCCCAGCAGCCTGTCGGCGCGTGCCTCGCGCACGCCGACCTCCAGGTATCCCATCGACCCGACGTAGACGAACGGCTCACCCGGGCGCGCATCGGCGTACGTCTTCTCCGTCGCCACGATGTCGTGGTTGTGGATCCGCAGGCGCCGCGCGGGCGGCTTGAGGTTCGTCAC
>CAYWTI010000232.1:0-4633 GCA_964461175.1 uncultured Actinomycetes bacterium
CATGCCCAACTAACGTTAGTGCGTGCGCATCGCCCTCATCACCGGCGGCGGGAGCGGCATCGGCCGGGCCGTCGCCGTGGCGCTCGCACGGGACGGTTGGGATGTGGTGGTCGCCGGCCGGCGCCGAGCGAGCCTCGACGAGACTGTCGCGCTCGCGGAGGGAATCGTCGCAGTCGAGGCGGATGTCCGAGACCAGGCCTCCGTAAGGCAGCTATTCGCGACGGTCAAGGAGCGCTTTGGCCGGCTCGATCTCCTGTTCAACAACGCCGGCACGTTTCCGCCGCCGGTAGCGATGGAAGAGCTGACGCTCGACCAGTGGTCCGTCGTCATCGACACGAACCTGACCGGGGCTTTCCTGTGCACCCAGGAGGCGTTCCGGCTGATGAAGGCGCAGGAGCCGCGGGGCGGCCGGATCATCAACAACGGCTCGATCTCGGCGCACTCGCCGCGACCCAACTCGGTCGCCTACACCGCGAGCAAGCACGCCATCACCGGCCTGACGAAATCGACGGCGCTCGACGGCCGGCTGTTCGACATCGCGTGCGGGCAGATCGACATCGGCAACGCCGCCACCGAGATGACGCATCGCCTCGCCGGTGAGCCACGTATCGACGTCGAGGACGTCGCGAGGGCGGTCGTCTACATGGCGAGCCTGCCGCTGGACGCCAACGTGCAGTCGATGACGGTCCTGGCGACGAAGATGCCGTTCGTCGGCCGGGGTTAGAAGGCTAGATAGACTGGCCCGTCGAGGGCCCGTAGCTCAGTTGGTCAGAGCGGCCGACTCATAATCGGCTGGTCGGTGGATCGAGGCCACCCGGGCCCACCCAAGAATGAAGGGCGCTGACGCCGGCACTCGCGCCCTTGGATGGGGGGCGAAGGGCGCGACCGCCGGCACTCGCGGCGACGTTCCTATGACCCGCCACTCCAACCACCCTCTTGGCTTGGACCTATGGCGCCGGAGGTTCCCACGTCGAGTGGCGGGTCGACAGGCCTAACGGGGCGGCTGGCCAACTCTTACTGGGTAGAACTAACCATTTTTTTCCGCTCCTCCCCGTAAAAGCCGCCGTAAATTCAACGCTAAGGGGGGAGTTTCCATGGGCGATTCCGGGTCCGAGCTGTACTTCGTCGGGATTCTGGGCGGAGTGCTCTTCGTCGTCGTGACCGCAGCCGCGATGTGGATCAATCGCAGGCGCATCTAGACCCGCCGGCATGACGTTCTAGGCTTGACCCGTGGCGAGGTGGGTGATCCGCGTCGAGCGCGGTGGGCCGTGGGACTGGTCCAGGGACATGCGCGAACAGGATGGCTGGGACGGCCACGCCGCCTACATGGACCGCATCTTCGAAGAGGATTGGCTCCTCCTCGTCGGGCCGCTCGCCGACACGCGCTACACGCTCTGGGTCGTCGAGGCGGAGTCCGAAGAAGAGATCCGCGAGAAGATGAAAGAGGACCCCTGGGCGGCGAATGGCATGCTGACGCCGGTCAGCTTCGAGCGCTGGGACATCGTCATGGACCGCCTCCCGAAACCGAATAACATCCGGTCGTGATCCGCGCCGTCTTCGGCGACGCCCTCCTCGACCCCGCCACCGGTAAGAGGACCCGCGACGCGGTCGTGGTCATCGAGGACGGGAAGGTCACCAGGGCCGGCGCGCGCGACGGCACGCAGGTGCCGCGCGACGCCGAGCGCATCGACGCCGAAGGTTTGACGCTGCTGCCTGGCCTGATCGACTGTCATGTCCATCTCTGCAGCCTCGGCGAGGGCCTCGACTTCGCGCGCGAGCTCGTCACACCGCCGACGCTCGAGCTCATGCGCGCCGTCCGGGCGGCGAGGCGCACGCTCGACGCCGGCTTCACGTCGGTGCGCGACGCCGCGGGCACGCCGGCGGGAGTGAAGATGGCGATCGACGCCGGCTACTTCCCCGGTCCGCGGATGTTTGTCACCATCAGCGGACTCAGCCAGACGGGCGGCCACACCGACTCGCACTTCATGTGCGGCGTCGACATGGAGATCCCGCTTCCTGACCGGCCGCACTCCGTCGTCGACGGCGTCGAGAACATGCGGCTTCGGGTCCGCGAGGTCATCCGGGCCGGCGCCGACTGGATCAAGCTCTGCACCTCCGGCGGCGTGCTGTCGCCCGGCGACCAGCCGCACCACCCGATGCTGACGCTCGAGGAGATCCGCGCCGCCGTCGAGGAGGCCGGCACGCACGGCAAGAAGGTGATGGCGCACGCGCAGGCGAACGTCGGCATCAAGAACGCGCTGAAGGCCGGCGTCGCGACGATCGAGCACGCGATCTGGCTCGATGGCGATGCCATCGAGATGATGCTCGACGGGGGCAACGCGGTCGTGCCGACTCTCGTGGCGCCGCACTGGGTCATCCGCCACGCCGAGGCGGGGAAGATGCCCGCCTACGCCATCGGCAAGGCGAAGGCCGTCATCGACGACCACAAGACGAGCATCAAGATGGCAATCGAGTCCGGCGTGAAGGTCGCTTTCGGCACCGACACGGGCGTCGGGCCGCACGGCTCCAACGGCGAGGAATTCCTGCTCATGCACGAGCTCGGCATGGAGCCGATCGACTGCATCCGCGCGGCCACGACCTTGGCCGCCGACACCATCGGCATGAAGGGCGTCGGCCGCCTCGACGCCGGCGCGTGGGGAGACCTCATCGGCGTGCCCGGCGATCCGCTCGCCGACCTCGAGCTCGTCGCCAAGCCGGAGAACATCCGCCTCGTCGTCAAGGGCGGCGACGTCGTCAAGCGCGCTTGAGGCTCGACTGGGCGGTCCTTGCCAACGCCGCCGAGGCGCCGCCGAACGGGCTTGTCTACATCCTCGGCGCGGGTTTCGACACGCTCGTCCGCGACCAGTTTCCGACCCCCTTCGGCGGCGTCATCGTCCTGCGCCTGCAGACGACGCGACTGGAGACCGAGCGCCCGCACAAGGTCGAGGTGCACGGCACCGACGAGGACGGCAGGCCTCTGCTCGCCCAGCCCATCGTCCTCAACCTGCCGGCCCGCCAGGTGCCGCCTGACTACCCGCACGGCTGGGACCTCGCCGCGAACATCGTCATCAACCTGAGCACCGTCGCCGTTTCGAAGCCTGGCTTCTACAACTTCGAGATCCTGATCGACGACCAGCAAGTGCGCACGCTGCCCTTCAGGGTGGTGAAGGCGACGCAGGTCCAGACCGTTTGACCGCCGCCGCGACCAGCTTCATCTCCGCCTACGGGCTGCTCGCCATCTTCGTGCTCATGGTCGTGGAGAGCTGCGGCGTGCCCTTTCCGAGCGAGGTCGTCATGCCGACCGGTGGGCTGCTCGCGGCGACCGGCCACATCCAGGGCGGCCTCGTGGCGGTCATCCTCGCCGGCGCGACCGGCAACCTCGTCGGCTCCCTCATCGCGTACGGTCTCGCGGCTCGCTTCGGCGAACCGCTGCTCCTCGGTCCCGGCCGCTACATCGGCATCCGGCGCCACCACCTCGAGCTCGCGGACGGCTGGTTCGAGCGGTGGGGCCTTGCCGCCGTCTTCGTCGGTCGCGTGCTGCCCGTCATCCGGACCTACATCTCGTTCCCGGCCGGCCTCGCGCGGGTGAACCTGCCGCGTTTTGCGGTCCTGACCTTCGCCGGCGCGCTGCCCTGGTGCGCCGCTCTCGCGGTCGCCGGGTACGTCCTCGGCGGGAACTACGACCGGATCAGCGCACCTGTGCAGAAGGCCGCGATCGTGATCGCGCTACTGGTCGCCGCGACCGTGGTCGTCTGGTACGTCCGCGGACGCCGCGAAGCGCGCGGCCGAGAAGCGTGAGATGTCACGTCGCGTGCCGCCTTCGCAGACCAGGTCGGCCGCGATGTCTCCTATGACCGGACCGAACTTGAACCCGTGACCTGAGCACGCGCTGATCACGACCACGTTGGGGTCCTCGGGGCTGAAGTCGATGACGAAGTGGTTGTCCGGTGTGTTCGTGTACATGCACGTCAGCGTCCTGGCCACATGGCCGCTGACGCCGCGCAGGTATTTGGAGGTGAGCAGGCGCAGCGGGTCGAGGTCCGAATCGTCGACGCGGCGCCGGATGGTCTGCGGCGTTGTGATCTCGCCGTCGTGATGGCGACCGACCTTGATCGTCTTGCCGTCCAGCGACGGTATGCCGTACATGAAGCCCGACTCCTCCGAGAAGCGCACGAAGGCGGGGAACCGGTCGGGTCCGAACCAGTCGGCGTCGCGGGCGATCACGAACCAGCCGTGGACCTGGCGCTCGACCTGGAGCGGGATCCAGTCGACCAGCTCCGGCGTCCACGGCCCGGCCGCGACCACGACCTTGTCGAAGCTTCGCCTCACCTCGGCGATGGACGCGACGGCCGTCTCCCGGCGGACGTCCGCGACCTGGCCGAGCATGGAAGCGACCGCAGCGTCAGGGTCCAGGACCCCGGCCTGGCGGTCGAGCACGGCGACCTCGCCGTCGCGCACCACGTGGCCGCGGAAGCGGCGGCGAAACTTTTCGGTGTCGAGGAACTCGGCGTCGAGGCCGTGCTCCTTCGCCGAGGCAAGCGCGCCGGCCACGTTGGCCGAGCTCTCGCGGCCGATCATCAATGCGCCGGTCATCGTCAGCAGGTGCCGGCCGCTGACTTGCTCGAGCTCGCC
Organism: uncultured Actinomycetes bacterium; assembly: GCA_964461175.1. Classification (GTDB taxonomy): domain Bacteria; phylum Chloroflexota; class Dormibacteria; order Dormibacterales; family Dormibacteraceae; genus 40CM-4-65-16. The sequence continues at coordinate 4,633 of CAYWTI010000232.1, forward strand.
C
>CAYWTI010000233.1:0-3128 GCA_964461175.1 uncultured Actinomycetes bacterium
GGCAGGCTGGGGCGCAAGACGGGCAAGGGCTTCTTCGACTACGACTGAGGCTCGACGGGGCAGAATTGAAATCGCCCCCGTAGCCCAATGGCAGAGGCAGCCGGCTTAAACCCGGTCCAGCGCGGGTTCGACCCCCGCCGGGGGTACGACGGCCCGGTGTTCCAGTGTTAAGGACGGGCCTACAATCGACGACGATGGACCCGCGTCTCGAAGACGATCCGGACGAAGAGCCCGAGGAACCGGCCGAGCCGGCGTACCCCGACGGCGCCCGCGCGGCGGCGGCCGGGATGGTGCCGGCGGTCGGCCTGCCCGGGAGGGAATGGGAGTTCTCGACCAGGATCATCACCGTGGCGCAGGTCGCCGACGGCAGCACTCTGGTCAAGGTCCTGCACGAGGCTGGAGCCGACGGATGGGACATGGCGGGTGTGATCGACGGGGGGGACAAGCGCGTCATCCTGTTGCGCCGGCCGAAGCGCTCAGAGCGTGAGATCCGGCGGGTGGGTTTCGCGCCTCCCAAGACCACCTGAGCAGCGCCCCGCCCCGACGCCGCCGCCGCATCCTCGTCATCGAAGACGACGTGCCGGTGCGCATGCTCGTCGCCGAGGTCTGCCGGCTGCAGGGCCATGACGTGGTCGAGGCGGGCACAGGCGCCCAGGCCATCGAGCTCGGCCGCAGCGCTCAGCCCGACCTCGTGCTCGTCGACTGGGTGCTGCCGGACATAAGCGGCACCGAGGTCATCCGGGAGCTTCGCCGCCAGGGCGTCGTCAGCCCCATGGTGATGCTGACGGGTCGCTCGACGAAGATGGACGAGGTCGTGGGCCTCGAGGTCGGCGCCGACGACTACATCACCAAGCCGTTCGATTCCCGCATCCTCGCCGCACGCATCAACGCCCACCTCCGCCGGTCGTCGCTCGCCGAGACGGGGGGCGGACGCGAAGGGGTGCTGACGATCGGCGGCCTGCAGATCGACAACGCCGCGCGCCGGGTCAAGGCCGGCGACGAAGAGATCACGCTCACCATGACGGAGTTCAACCTCCTCGCCGTTCTCGCCGCCAACCCCGAGCGCGTGCTCACGCGCGCGCAGCTGCGCGACAAGGTCTGGGGTTACCCGCACGACCTGGACGACCATTCGGTCGACCCGCACGTGCAGCGCCTGCGCCGGAAGCTCTCGGAGCGCCCGACCACGGGCGTGAGCCTCGAGGCGGTGCCGGGCCTCGGATACCGCCTGTCCGTCAAGGCCGGTTGACCCAGACGGTCGACCTCTTCGGTCCGGCCGGGCCCGAGCTTCAGATTGTCGAGCGCCTGATGCGCGCGGGCATCCAGGGCGATCCGGCCGAGGTGGCGGCACCGATGGGCGACCTGCTCGACGCCGGCGGCAAGCGCATCCGGCCGGCGCTCGTCGTGCTGTGTGCCATGTGCGGGCGTTACGAGCGCGATCCGGCGCTCTCGGCCGCGATCGCGGTCGAGATCGTCCACGGTGCGACGCTCGTCCACGACGACGTCATCGACCGCTCACCGACGCGTCGGGGCCGGCCGACGGTCGCGGCCGCCCTCGGCGACGAGCCGGCCATCGTCATCGGCGACTTCTACTTCGCCAAGGCGTACGAATGGGCCGCGCGCACCGGCGTGCCCGAGGCGGTCTCGGTCCTCGCCGGCGCGGTGATGCAGATCTGCGCGGGCGAGGTCCGGCAACAGGCCATCCGTTATCGCTACAGCACCGGCATCGACGAGTACATGCACCGCATCGAAGCCAAGACCGCGACGCTCCTGTCCGCGTGCTGCGATATAGGTGCACTGCTCGGCGGCGTCGAAGTCCGAAAACGCGCGGCGCTGCGCGAGTACGGCCGCCTGCTCGGTCTTGCGTTCCAGATCGCAGACGATGTGCTCGACTACACCGCGACCGAGACCGAGGTCGGCAAGCCGATCGGCCATGACATCGCCGAAGGATTTGCCACCCTGCCACTGATGCTCACGTCGATTCGATTGCAGGACGATCGCAAGCTGAGCGATGCGGAGGCGCGGCGCGTGGTCGAGGACGTCCGCCGGAGCGATGGACCGGCTCGCGCGCTGGAAACCGCACGCGAGCATGCGCAGCTCGCGCGCGAGCAGCTGCACATCGTGGGCGACGAAGAATCGACGTCGACGCTCGCGTCGCTCGCCGACTACGTGGTGAGTCGAAAGCTCTAATCTGTGGCCGTGTCCCGGGGTGGGATGGGCGTGGTGGTGTCATGAGCAGGGTCAGGCTCGTCGGCGTAGGGCCAGGGCATCCGGATCTCGCTACCGTGCAGGCCGTCGAAGCCGTCAAGGATTCCGACGTGATCCGCAACTGCGACGGTTCCGGTGCGGGCCTCCTGCACTTCGCGCCTGCGAACGCAGACATCGCGCCACTCGAATCGGTCGATGAGGTGATTCGCCTCGCGCGCAGCGGGCGCAAGGTCACCGTGCTTTTTCCCGGCAACCCTTACGCGTTCTCGAGCGGAAGCGAGATGGCCGAAAGGCTGCACCGCGCCGGCGTCGACTTCGAGGCCATCCCGGGTCTCATCGTCGAGCTCGCGGCACCGGTGATGAGCGGCATCCCCCTGACCGTGGAGGGGCTTTCCGCATCGCTGGGATTCGGCCTGGCGACGGGAAGCGACACTGTCGTGCTGCGCCTGGCGGCGGGGTGGTGGGAGTCCGGCATCGCGGCGCTCCTTCAGAACGGCCGCTCCGCCGATACCCCCGCGGCGCTCATCCTCAACCCCGGCCTGCCCGGCCAGCACCGAGTGACCGCCGACCTGGGCGAGCTTGCGCGCAAGGCGGCGACATATGGACTGCGTGGTGACGCGCTGCTGGTCCTCGGACCCGGGGTGGCGATGGCCGATCGCCTCGACACGATGTCCCGGCGTCCGCTGCACGGGCGCCGTGTGCTGATCACCCGCGCCCGCCACCAGGTCGACCCGTTCCGGCGCGAGCTCGTCGACCTGGGGGCGTCGGTCGTCGTCATCCCTACCATCGAGATCCGCCGCCTGCCCACCGACGAGCGCGTTCGCAACGCGATCGCGAACCTCGACTGCACCGCGCTGGTGATCTTCGCCTCGGCGAACGCCGTCGACATCTTCTTCCAGATGCTGCTGACCACCGGCGCCGAC
>CAYWTI010000234.1:0-3792 GCA_964461175.1 uncultured Actinomycetes bacterium
CTCACGTCCGCGCGGATCCGCGATCGAGCCGAGGATCGGGTCCAGCGGGATGAGCGGGTCGCCCGGGAAGTACATCTGCGTCACGAGCCGGCTCGCGAGCTGCGGACCGAACAGCGAGAAGTGGACGTGCGCCGGCCGCCATGCGTTCTGGTGGTTGCGCCACGGGTAGGCGCCCGGCTTGATGGTCGTGAACGTGTAGCGCCCCTCGCCGTCGGTCAGGCACCGCCCGGCGCCGGTGAAGTTCGCGTCGAGCGGCGCCGGGTGGTCGTCGGCGGGGTCGATGTAGCGCCCGGCCGCGTTGGCCTGCCAGATCTCGACGAGCGTGTGCCGCACCGGCCGCCCGTCCGAGTCGACCACGCGGCCCGTGATGATGATCCGCTCGCCGAGCGGCTCGCCGCGGTGCTGGCGCGTCAGGTCCGCGTCGACATCGCGCACCGCGATCCGCCCGAACGCCGGGCCCCGCGCGTGGTGGAACCACTCGGGCGGCAGCTTGACGAACGCCTGCCGCGGCGCGCGCAGGACCGTCGCTCGGTAGTCGGGGTGGAGGTACGGCGGCTCGAGCTCGAGATCACCCACGGCGTCAAGCCGCATTATCGACGCGATGGCGAGGCGGACGGCGGTCGGCATCATCGGCGCGGGCCCGGCCGGGCTCCTCCTCTCGCACCTCCTGCGCCTCGCCGGCGTCGACTCGGTCGTGCTCGAATCACGCAGCCGCTACTACGTCGAGCGCCGCGTGCGCGCCGGGGTCATCGAGCACGCCGCCGCGCAGCTCCTCCGCGACGCCGGCGTCGGCGCGCGCATGGATCGCGAGGGCCTGCACCACGGCGGCATCCAGCTGCGCTTCGCCGGGCGCCGCATGCGTATCGACTTCCAGCAGCTGACGGGTCGCGGCATCCACGTCTACGGCCAGCAGGAGGTGATCAAGGACCTGATCGCCGCCGGCATGGAGGCCGGCGCGACGCTGCTTTTCGGCGCCGAGGCCCGCGGCATCGAAGAGCTCGACGGCGACCGCGCCGAGATCCTTTACACGTACGAGGGCCGAGAGGAGCGTCTCGAGTGCGACTACGTCGCCGCCTGCGACGGTGCCCACGGTGTCGGCCGCAAGGCGCTGCTCGCCCGCGGCGCGACGGTCTACGAGCAGACCTATCCGATGGCGTGGCTTGGCATCCTCGCCGCCCGGCCCCCGGCCGCGGAGGAGCTGATCTACGCCTACCACCAGCGCGGTTTCGCGCTTCACAGCATGCGGTCGCCCGAGATCAGCCGCCTCTACCTCCAGGTCGGGCCGAACGAGACGGTCGAGGCGTGGCCCGGCGACCGCGTCTGGCCGGAGCTCAGGGTCCGCCTCGCCGAGCCCTCGCTGGACGCCGCCGAGATCCTCGACATCGGCGTCACCGCGATGACGGGGTTTGTCGTCGACCCGATGCAGTCCGGCCGCCTCTACCTCGCGGGCGACGCCGCCCACATCGTCCCGCCGACCGGCGCCAAGGGCATGAACCTCGCCCTCGCCGACGTCGCGGTCCTCGCCGCCGGCCTGATCGACGCGCTGGCGAGGGGCTCGTCCGAGCGGCTGGAGCGCTACTCGGAAGACTGCCTCCGCCGGGCCTGGCGGGCGCATTACTTCTCGGCCTTCATGACCCGGCTCCTACACCGCTTCCCGATGGAGGATGCCTTTGACGATCGCCTTCACATCGCCGAGCTCGAGCAGGTCACGGGCTCGAAGGCCGCGGCCACGGCGCTGGCGGAGGGCTACACGGGCGCCGCCTCAGACCCCACTTGACGCTCATGCGGGCTTGGCCCAAACTCCGATAGTCGGTACACGGAGCATTTCGCTCCGCGCGCGACGCCTGAGCTCAAGGGAGGAGAAGTCAGGTGCCAATCACACGCCGCGAGATGCTCAAGCGCACAGGGGTCGTGCTCGGCGGTCTCGCCGTCCCGGGGGCGCTCGAATCCTGCCTCACCTCGTCCTCGAACGCGACGCCGTCCGGGACGATCAGGATCGGCTACGTCAGCCCGATCACCGGACCCGCCTCCGGCTTCGGCGAGCCCGACGCCTACGTCCTGGGCCTGGCGCGCGACGCGTTCAAGAAGGGTCTCCAGATCGGCGGCACGAACTACAGCGTCGAGATCCTCAACCGCGACGGCCAGTCGACGCCCTCGGTCGGGGCCCAGGTCGCGAACGAGCTGATCCAGAGCCAGAAGGTCGACCTCATGCTCACGACCTCGACGCCGGAGACGACCAACCCGGTCTCCGATGCCTGCGAGGCCGCGCACGTGCCCTGCATCTCGACCGTGGTGCCGTGGGAGGCGTGGTACCTCGGTCGGGGCGGCAAGGTCAACCAGCCCTCTCCCTTCAACTGGACGTTCCACTACTGCTTCGGCGTCCTGCAGTTCTTCCTCGCCTACACCCACCTCTGGCCGCAGGTGCCGACGAACAAGAAGGTCGGCGTCATGTATCCCAACGACGCGGACGGCAACGCCATCCGCGGCGCGCTCGCGCCGCTGCTCAAGAGCGCCGGCTACACCATCGTCGACCCCGGCGCGTACGAGGACGGCACGAACGACTACACCGCGCAGATCCAGAAGTTCATCCAGGAGGACTGCCAGATCTTCAACACGTTCCCGATCCCGCCGGACTTCGCCACGTTCTGGCGGCAGGCGGCGCAGCAGGGGTACACGAAGCACGTGAAGATCGGCCAGATCGCCAAGACCGGGCTCTTCCCGTCGCAGGTGACCGCGCTGGGCGCCATCGGCAACGGCCTCGCGTCCGGCGTCTACTGGGCGCCGACGTGGCCGTACAAGTCGTCGCTGACCGGCAAGTCGAGCAAGGAGCTCGGCGACGGCTACGAGGCGGCGACCGGCAAGCAGTGGAACCAGCAGATCGGCGCCAGCATGTCGATGTTCGACGTCGCCGCCGCGGCGCTCACCGCGAGCGGTGACCCGAAGGACAAGCAGAAGATCGTGAACGCGATCAAGACGCTGAAGGTCGAGACGCCGGTCGGCAACCTCGACTGGACGAAGAACCCCAACTTCGGACCCGGCACTTCCTCGGTGCCCAACGTCGTCTCCACGCCGATCATCGGCGGGCAGTGGAAGTCCGGCGTGTCGAAGTGGCCGATCGACTTCGTCATCTGTGAGAACGCGGCCGACCCCAACGTGCCCGTCGCCTCGACGCTGCAGCCCTACACCGGCGGCTAGACCCATGGAGGCGGCGGTCCTCGCCGCGGTCGACGTGCGGAAGCGGTTCGGCGCCCTGCCGGTGCTGGACGGCGTCAGCCTCGAGCTGCGCCAGGGCGAGGTCGTGGGCGTCGTAGGACCCAACGGCGCGGGCAAGACGACGTTCCTCAGCGTGCTCTCGGGCGCGCTGGCGCCCGACGCGGGAAGCATCGCGCTGCGCGGGCGCGACGTGACGCGCTGGAGCGCGGCCGAGCGCTGCAAGGCCGGGATCGCACGCACGCACCAGGTGCCGCGTCCGTTCGGCGGCATGACCGTGTTCGAGAACGTGCTCGTCGCCGCGACTGCGGGCGGCGGCAAGACCGGCTCGGCGGCACAACAGCTGTGCCTGTCGGTCCTCGACCAGTGCGGCCTCGCGCACCTCGCGAACCGGCGGGCCGAGGCCCTCGGGCTTCTCCAGCGCAAGCGGCTGGAACTGGCGCGCGCGCTCGCGGTCGAGCCGTCCGTCCTGCTGCTGGACGAGATCGGGGGCGGCCTCACCGACGCCGAGACCGAGGCGCTCGTCGAGCTCGTGCGCGGCCTGCGCGACCGCGGCCTCGCGGTGATGTGGATCGAGCACAT
>CAYWTI010000235.1:0-4852 GCA_964461175.1 uncultured Actinomycetes bacterium
ATACAACGAGACCATGACGCGGTTCTGGATCCGGCTCCTCGCGCACGTTCGCGCCGCTACCGGCGTCGAGTCGATCGACGAGGCGATCGCGAAGGTGCCGATGCTCCTGGACAAGAACCTGGCGCAGAGGCACTGGAGCCGCACGGTGATGTTCGGCCCCGAAGCGCGCGCCGCGTGGGTCGAGCCCGACCTCGTCCCCCTGCCCTTCTAGCCGCGGGGCGACACCGCGCTCGGCCTCACATCGATTGGGCCCGACAGGGACTTACGGTGCCGGTCAGCTGTCGGGATCTGGCGGGACTCGATAGCCTCTTCTCCGTGCCGCTGCAGCGAAAGAGCCTGAACCAGCCCGAGACGGTCCGCAAGTTCCCCCACGGGCACATCGACAGCGTCGCTCTGGGCGAGAGCGAGATCGGGCGGTGGGAGTTTGAGCCCGGCTGGCGATGGTCGAACGACGTGCGGCCGATCGTCGGTACGGCGTCGTGCCAGAACCGGCACGTCGGCGTGTGCCTGCAGGGCTCGCTCCACATCCAGATGGATGACGGAACCGCCATGGACATCGGTCCCGGCGACGCCTACGAGATCCCGCCCGGACACGATGGTTGGGTCGTCGGTGACGAGCCCTACGTGACCTACGAGTTGACCAGCTCACGAGTCTTCGCGCGAGCGCCGGACGAAGATGACGCGATCGTCGTCACCCTTCTTTTCACGGACATCGTCGGTTCAACGGCGACCCTCGAGCGCGTCGGGGACAAGGCTTGGCACGACCTGCTGGTCGCCCACAACGCGGCCATGCGAGAACAGATCGCGCATCATCGTGGGCGCGAGTTCGACACCTCGGGTGATGGGTTCCTCGTCCTGTTCGAAGGCGCCGCGCGAGCCGTCCGCTGCGGCAAGGGCATGATCAAAGCGGCCAACGCGCTCGGCCTTCACATCCGCGTTGGCTGTCATACCGGCGAGGTCATCTTCGTGGCCGGATACGCGCACGGCGTTGCCGTGCACACCACCGCGCGGGTGGTGACGCTTGCAGGCGCGGATGAGGTGCTAGTGTCGAGCACGACCCGTGACCTCTTGAGCGCTATTGATTTCACGCTCGAGCCCGCGGGATCCTTTGAACTGAAGGGTCTGACCGGCGCGCGAGAGGTCTTCCGCGTTCGAGGTTGACGAACTGGCTCCGGCGTAGGAGTCATCCGGTCGGGCAGCGATTTGATTTTTGCGCTCAGTCGCGCGGTAGGTAGCGCGGCAGCTCGGCAAGGGAGGCCAGGCCGCGACGCTCCAGGAACGCGGCGATGCCGTCGTGCACCTCCGCGATCGCGCGCGGGTTGACGAACGTGGCGGTTCCCACCTGCACCGCCACGCATCCGGCGACCAGGAACTCGAGCGCGTCCTCGGGGCGCGCGATGCCGCCGATGCCTATCACCGGGATCCGAACCGCGCGCGCGGCCTGGTGGGCGAGGTGGACTGCGAGCGGCCGGATCGCGGGCCCGGAGAGTCCGCCGGTGCGGAAGCTCAGGCGCGGCCGGTAGGCGCTCAGGTCGATGGACATGCCCACGAACGTGTTGATGGCGCACAGCGCGTCGGCGCCCGCGCCTTCGACCGCCCGCGCGATCACCCCGATGTCGCTGACCATCGGCGTGAGCTTCACCCACACAGGCAGGCGCGTCCGATGGCGCACGGCCTCGGTCACCGCCGCGGCTGCGCGCGGGTCGTTGCCGAAGTAGAGCCCGCCCTGCTCCACGTTCGGGCAGGAGATGTTGATCTCGAACCCGGCCACGCCCGGCACGCCGTCGAGGCGCGCGGCGAGCTCGCCATACTCGGCCGCCGACTCGCCGTTGATGTTGACGAGGACAGGAAAGTCCCAACCCGCCCACTGCGGCGCGTAGTCGCGGATCAACGCCTCGACGCCGGGACCCTGGAGGCCGATGGCGTTGAGCATTCCGCTCGGCGTCTCGGCGATCCTCGGCGGCGGCGTGCCCTCGCGAGGCCTGAGGAAGATGCCCTTGGAGACCATGCCGCCAAGCGCGCGGCGCTCGAGCAGGGGCACCTCCGTGCCGTAGCCGAAAGTGCCCGACGCGGCCATGACCGGTCCGCGCAGGCGCAGGCCGCCGACGTCGACGGTGAGGTCTGGCGTCACGCGCCCACGGCGTAGTGGAGGTGCGAGGGCAGCGCGCCCCAGGCGACGTCCGCCGCCCGATAGACCGGCCCCTCCTTGCACGCGCGGTCGTAGCCGCCGCGTTGCAGGGGGACGGCGCAGCCGAGGCACACGCCGGTGCCGCAGCCCATGTAGGTTTCGAGCGCGACCTGCGCGTCCGGCCAGCGCTCGGCCACCGCGGCGAGCATGCGGTTCGGACCGCACGCAAGGACCACGTCCGCGTCCGGCGCGGCCTCGACCGCCGTGCCGTGGAGACCACGCGAGCCGTCGTCGGTCGCCCAGACGACGTCATCGCCGTCGGCCTCGGTGCAGAGCTCTGCCGCCGTTCGCGCGCCGTGCACCCAGGTCACCCTCGCGCCCGCCGCCCTGGCATCGCGAGCGGCGAGTGGCATCGGCGCCACGCCCAGGCCGCCGCTGACGAGCACCGCGTGCGACCCGCGGATCTCGAAACCATGCCCGAGCGGCCCGAGCACGCTGGCGCGATCGCCCGGCTCCATCGCGAGGAGCTGCGATGTGCCCACGCCGACGGCCTTCAACACGATCTCGATGGCGTCGCCCGGCGCGCGATAGACCGAGAACGGCCGGCGGAGCAGCGGGCCTCCGGACCAACCGAGGTTGACGAACTGTCCCGCGACGACGGTCGCGGCGATCTCCGGCGCGCGAAAGCCGAGGACGAACATGCCGCGCGCGACCTCGCGCCTGCCCGTTACCGGCGCGTCAAGCAGGAACATCGTCGCGCCACTCGCCGATCGTCCGCACCTCCATGTGCTCGCGTGCGTAGACCGCCGACTCGAGAAGCGCGCTCGCCGTGTCGAGCGACGTGAGGCACGGGATGCGGCGCTCGACTGCGGCGCGGCGGATGTCGAAACCGTCCTTGATCACGGGGTTGCCGTCGCCGGGGTCCTCGTAGATGTTCGACATCGTGTTGATGACGAGCTGGACCTCGCCGCGCACGATCGCGTCGACGACCGTCGGCCCTTCTTCGCCGATCTTGGCCACGACGCGCGGCGAGAAGCCCGCCGCGCGCAGCGCACGCGCGGTGCCATCTGTGGCGACCAGCTTGCACCCGAGCTGGACGAGCCTGGAGACGATCGGGAAGAGCTCCGGCTTGTCCGCGTCGGCGATCGTCAGCAGCGCCGCCGAGCCGCGCTCGACGTGCATCCCCGACGCCGCGAAAGCCTTGCGCAGGGCCTCGTTGAGCGTGCGCGCGATGCCGATCGCCTCGCCGGTCGACTTCATCTCCGGGCCGAGGTAGGAGTCGACCCGGGCGAGCTTGTTCATCGAGAACACCGGTGCCTTCACGGCGACTAGGTCGCGCCGCGGATGAAGGCCGGTCTTCCAGCCGAGGTCGGCGAGCGTGCGGCCGAGCATGACGCCGGTCGCGAGCTTGACCATCGGCACGCCCGTCACCTTGGAGAGGAAAGGCACCGTTCGCGACGCGCGAGGGTTGACCTCGAGCACGTAGACGCGTCCGCGGTGGACGACGTACTGCACATTCACCAGTCCGCGCAGCCGGAGGTGGCGCGCGATCCGGACCGTGTAGTCGACGACCTGGTCGATCTCGCCGCGCTCCAGGCCGGGCGCCGGGTAGACCGCGTACGAATCGCCCGAGTGCACACCCGCGCGCTCGACGTGCTGCATGACACCGGGGATGACGACCGTCTCCCCGTCGGAGATAGCGTCCACCTCGACCTCCACGCCCTGGAGGTACTTGTCGACGAGGACCTGCCCTCGCGGCATCGCGCCGATCGCCCACACCATGTAGCGCCGCAGCTCCTGGCGATTGCGCACGATCTCCATCGCGCGGCCGCCCAGGACGTACGACGGCCGCACGAGCACGGGGTAGCCGCAGCGCTCGGCGATCGCCTCCGCCTCCTCCACGGTGGTCGTCGTGCCGCCCATCGGCTGCGGAACGCCGATGGCGTCGAGCGAGCGGGCGAAGGCGCGCCGGTCCTCGGCGAGGTCGATCGCCTCGACGCTGGAGCCGAGAATCGTTACCTGGTGGTCGTGCAGCGGCTGGGCGAGGTTGATCGCCGTCTGGCCGCCGAACTGCACGAGCACGCCGCTCGCCTCCTCCGTCCGCGCCACGTGCAGCGCGCCTTCGAGGTCCAGCGGCTCGAAGTAGAGCCGGTCGGAGGTGTCGAAGTCTGTGGAGACGGTTTCGGGGTTGGAGTTGACCATGACCGCGCGCACGCCGGCCTCGCGCAGCGCCCACGCCGCGTGGACGGAGCAGTAGTCGAACTCGATGCCCTGGCCGATGCGTATGGGACCAGAGCCGATGACGAGCGCGGTGCGGCCGTCGACCGGCTCTGCCTCGGTCTCCTCCTCCCAGCACGAGTAGTAGTACGGTGTCGCGGCTTCGAACTCGCCGGCGCACGTGTCGACGAGCTTATAGGTCGGCATCGCCGGCTCGACTATCTCGCCTCGCAGCGAGGTGATCATCGCGTCGGAGAATCCGCTGCGCCGCAGGGCGCGCACGTCCCCTTCTCCCTCCACCTGGACGATTGCCGAAAGGCGGTCGATGAACCAGCGGTCGATGCGGCTCCGGTTCGCGAGCGACTGAGGATCGTCGCCGTTGCGCAGCGCGTTGAGAAGGGCGAAGAGCCGGCGGTCGTTCGGCTGGTCGATGGTGTCGGGCCCGAGCTCCCATGCGGCGGGCTGCTTCTGCTCGAGAGATCTCAGCGCCTTGATCAAAGCCGCATC
>CAYWTI010000236.1:0-2509 GCA_964461175.1 uncultured Actinomycetes bacterium
TGAACCGCGAGATGGAGGCGGCGGGCAAGCCGCGCTTCGTCAACCCTCGCAACACCGCCGCGGGCAGCGTGCGCCAGATCGACCCCACCGTCACCGCGAGCCGGGACCTGCAGACGTTCATGTACACGCTCGACCCCGCCGGCCCGTGCCAGTCGCAGTGGGAAGTGCTCAACACGCTCGAAGGAATGGGCTTTCGCGTCAACAGGAACCGGCGCCGTCTCGACTCCATCGACGAGGTGGTCGACTACCACGCCGAGTGGCAGCGGCGGCGCCACGAGCTCGAGTACGAGATCGACGGCATGGTCGTGAAGGTCGACGCCTTCGCGCAGCAGCTCGAGCTGGGCTTCGTCGCCCACTCACCGCGCTGGGCGATCGCGTTCAAGTACGCGCCCGAGCAGGCGGAGACGGAGGTCGAAGACATCGCGTGCTACGTGGGCCGCACCGGCGTGCTCACGCCCGTCGCGCACGTGAAACCGGTCATGGTCGGCGGGGTGACGATCCGCAACGTGACCATGCACAACGAGGCGCAGGTCAACGAGAAAGGTGTGTACGTCGGCGCGCGCGTGATGATCCACCGCGCCGGCGACGTCATCCCCGAGATCGTTTCGGTCAAAGAGCCGAAGCCCGGCTGGAAGATGCCCGCAAAGTGCCCGGTGTGCGGGGGAGAGGTCGTGCGCGAGGAGCCGTACATCGCTCACCGCTGCATCAACCCCTTCTGCGGCGCGCAGCGGCTGGAGAAGCTGCGCAACTTCGCCGCCGTGATGGACATCGAGGGGCTCGGCTACGCGACGCTGACGCAGGTCATCGACCGCGGCATCGTCGAGGAGCCGAGTGACCTGTACCGCCTGACGGTCGACCAGGTCGAGGAGCTGGACGGCTTCGCCGAGAAGTCGGCGAAGAACCTGGTCGACCGGATCGCTGCGAGCCGCCGCGTCGAGCTCTGGCGATTCCTGTGCGCGCTCGGCATCCCCAACGTCGGCGACGCGACGGCGCGGCTCCTGGCCAACGACTTCGGCACCGTCCAGAGGATCAGCGCGGCGGCCGAGGACGAGCTTCGCGCGGTCGAAGGGATCGGGCCGAACATGGCGGCCGAGATCGCCCGTTACTTCAAGGGCCACGGCGCCGAGCTCGTCTCGAAGCTCCTCGCGGCCGGCGTCGAGCCGCTGCCCGTGGAGGCGGTCTCGGACGGCCCCTTCACGGGCAAGACGTTTGTGTTCACCGGCACGCTGGAGACCATGAGCCGGCCCGACGCCGAGGCGCTCGTGCGCACGCTGGGCGGCAAGGCTGGAGGGAGCGTGAGCTCCAAGACCGACTACGTGGTGGCCGGCCCGGGCGCCGGCTCGAAGCTCGAGAAAGCGCAGAAGCTGAAGCTCACGATCCTCGACGAGGAGCAGTTCAAGGCGCTGCTGCCGAAGTGAGCGGGCGGCGGGCGAGGGCGTGGTGGCTCTTCGCGGGCGCGATCGTCCTCCTTGCGGGCGGGTGGTTCGTGCTCGGCTTCCTCGACGAGCCGTCCGCCGTCGACCGGGTTCGCGCGCTGCTCATCGCGATCGGGGGCGGCGCCATCGCCCTGGGGCTTGCCGCAGCGGTGGCCGGCGTCTGGATGCTGGTCGGGCGCCGAACCTAAGCTAGTTCCTCCATGCCCCTTTCGAAGGACGAAGTCCGCCATGTCGCCATGCTCGCGCGCATCGGCCTCGAGCCGGGCGACGAGGAGTTCTACGCGGAGCAGCTGAGCGGCATCCTCGGCGCGATCGACCGCCTGCAGCAACTCGACACGGAGGCCATCCCGCCGACGGCGCAGGTGGTTGAAGTCTCGAGTCGGCTCCGCGCTGACGAGCCTCGCGCGTCGCTGACGCAAGAGCAGGCGCTCGCCAACGCGCCGGCGTCGGTCGACGGATTCTTTCGCGTGCCCGCGATCCAGGAAGAGACGTGAGCTCCGGCGACCTCACGACCCTGACGATCAAAGAGGCGTCGCGGCTGCTCCGGCTGGGTTCCATCTCGGCGGCGGACCTCGTGACCGCGCACGTCGAGCGGATAGAGCGCCTCGACCCCAAGGTCAAGGCCTACCTCCGCTTCGCGCCTGAGCTTTGGGAGCGGCAGGCGCGCGAGGCCGACCGCCGTCTGCGCGCGGGGGACGCGCCGCCGCTGGCCGGGATCCCGGTGGCGATCAAGGACGTGCTGTGCGTCGAGGGGATCGAGACGACCGCCGGTTCGCAGATCCTGCGCGGATTCAGGCCGCCGTACACCGCGACCGCGGTCCAGCGGCTTTTCGACGCCGGCGCGGTGATGCTGGGCGTCACGAACTGCGACGAGTTCGCGATGGGCAGCTCGACCGAGAATTCCAGCTACTTCCCGACGCGCAACCCGTGGGACCTGACCCGAGTGCCCGGCGGCAGCTCGGGCGGCAGCGCCGCCGCGGTGGCCGCGGGTGAGGCGATGTTCTCGCTTGGTACCGACACCGGCGGCTCGATCCGGCAGCCCGCGGCGCTGTGCGGCGTGGTGGGGATGAAGC
>CAYWTI010000237.1:0-3871 GCA_964461175.1 uncultured Actinomycetes bacterium
CGTCCGCGCGGCGGGCGCGAGCGCCGCCTTCTCGCCGCGACGGGCGACGGCCACGACCTGGTCCTCGGTCAGACCAGCGCCGCGGAGCGTGACCGTCACGACCGCAATCTAAATGTTCTTCAGGGCGGTCGTCAGGGGGCGGGCAGGTAGCGAGCCTTGGTCGCGATGCCGTCCTGCGTCGACAGCACCCACGTCGAGCCCTTGTCGTAGCCGCCCTCGCCGGCGCGTATGACGTGACGCGACACGAGGTCCTCGACGAGCTCCCACACGATGTCGCCGTGCGTGCAGAGCACGGCGTGGTCGAGCTTCTTGTCGCGAAGGAACGCCGCCAGGCCGTCGAGGCCATGCCCCTCCGCAAGCTCGACCGACTGCTTGATCGCGATCTTTCTTGCCTTGGCAAGCAGCTCGACCGTCTGCGCGCAGCGCAGGTACGGGCTCGAGAAGATCGCGGAGACGGGAAACGGCTGGAGCACGTCGACGAGCGCCTCGGCCTGCTTCCATCCCTTCTTGGTCAGCGGCCGCAGCCGGTCGTCACCGGTCCAGTCGCCGCGGCTGCCCGACTTGGCGTGGCGGACGACGTAGAACGTTCTCAGCTCTTCGCGCCCCTCATTTCGCCGGCTACTCCGCCGCTACTCCGTCATCCAAGCGCGGAGCCGCTTGCGATCCAGCGCCGCCCACGCCTTCGTCCAGTCGGCGCGCGCGCGTGCGGCGGCGATGCGCTCCAGTGCGATGAGCTCTCCGGCGACGAACGCGCGCCGCCCCGTCACCCTCGCTGCGCGCAGCCACGCCTGCGCGGTGACGCTGTCCTGGTGCTCGCCCAGCACGGTCTGCACCTTGGCGACGGCTCGCGCAAACGCGACCGCCTGCGGCCCGGCGACCGGCGCCACAGCCTCGGCCGCGTAGCGGGCGCGCTTGGCGAGGATCCGGATCCGATGCAGCTCCGGATCGACCGGCGTCTCGGGAAGCTGACGCACTGCCGACCGGAGGCGGCGCCAGGGGGTCGTGGCGAGCGGCGGCAGCACGCCGGCTGCCGGCTCTTCGGCGCCGGGCAGCGTCGCCGGCTCGCGCGCCGCGGCCACAAGGCGGTCGAGGATCTCGATGTAGCGCGGCGAATCGAGGTCTTCGCCGAGCTTGCGGCGCAGGTCGACGATCTCCGTTTCGAGCACCTGGAGCAGCGCATGCGCGGAGCGATGGTCCGCCGCCGGCAGAGCCTCCGCACGCTCGCGCAGGCGCTCGAGCAGGACCTCGCGGTCGCGAACCGCTCCCAGGCTGAGCGCCAGCCACCCGAGCTCCGCCCGCAGCGGCTCGGTCCACTCGACGTCGAGGAGCGGCGCGAACGTGCGCAGGTTGGAGCGGAGCTTGCGCGTCGCCACACGCGCCTGGTGGACCGCCTCGGGATCGCGACCCGTGCGCACCAGCGGGTCGTGGCGGAGGAGGCTGGCGACCGACTCGGCCAGCGCGCCGCGGATGACATCGCGCGCGGTCGCGCCGTCCTTCAGCTTTTCGGCCGCGACCTCGGGCGCCTCGGTGGCGCGCGGACCGATGGCGCGCACGTGTTTGGGCGTCGGGTCGGGCGCGCCCGCGCCGGCCTTGCGCAGCCGGTCGACGATCGGTTCGATGATCGCGGCGCCGTCGTCCCCGTTGACCTCGACCTCGATCTCCCGGAAGCGGGCGGCCACACGGCGTCCGTCGCGCACGGAGACCTCGTCGTCGACAACCTCGGCGACGCGCTCACCGGCCGCGTCGATGAGCCTCACCCGCCGGCGCAGCGTCGACAGCCGTGCGACCGGGACCAGCTCGGCGCCGCGGACGTACGCGCGCACGACCTCGACCGCGGCCGGCGGCGGCTTGCGCGCCCCGCCCTGGAAGGTCAGCTCGTCGCGCTCGAGCACTCCGCCGGCCGACGCCGGCGCGAGCTTGAGCGTCCAGCCCTCCCCCGCCCGCCGGCGCAAGGACACGCCCCAGCGCGCGAGGCGAAGGTCGGCGGTGTCGTAGTAGACGGTCTCGAGGCGGAGCGTCTCCGGGTCCGCCACCGCGACGCCGGCGACCGCACCGGAGAGGTCGGGGAGGTGGAACGCGGGGCCGGCCCCGAGCTTCACCTCGCGCTCAAGCATTCGCTAAGCCGATCACCCCGTTGCCGTGCGCGCGTTCGAGCGCGAGCTCCTTGAACCGGTTCTGCGAGTTGAGGCCGTTTACGGAGGGCACGCGCCGCCACCCGGCGTCGGGCCCGAGCTCCCAGGCGAGCACATCGTCGGCGAGCTCGACGTCGAGGATCTGCTGCAGCCGCTGCCGCAGCCTCGGGTCGCTGACGGGGACCACGGCCTCCACCCGGCGGTCGAGGTTGCGCGGCATCAGGTCGGAGGAGCCGAGGTAGTACTCGGGCCTGCCGCCGTTGCCGAAAGAGAAGATGCGCGAGTGCTCGAGAAACTGGCCGACGATGGAGCGGACGCGGATCCTCTCCGACAGGCCTGGGACGCCGGGACGGAGAGAGCACATGCTGCGCACGATCAGGTCGACGTGCGCGCCCGCCTGCGACGCGGCGTAGAGGCTGTCGATGATCTCCTGGTCGACCAGGTTGTTGACCTTGATGATGATCCGGCCGCCGACGACGGCCTCACGCTCGATCAGCTGCGAGATGCCCGCGCGGAGGTTGGTCGGCGCGACCATCAGCTTGCGGTAGTGCGTCTGCCGGCTGTAGCCGGTGAGCAGGTTGAACACCTCGGTCACATCGGCGCCGAGGTCTGAGTCGGCGGAGAGAAGGCTCACGTCCTCATAGGCGCGCGCGGTGCTTGGGTTGTAGTTGCCGGTGCCTACGTGCAGGTAGTGCTGGATGTGCCCGCCCTCGCGCCGGACGACGAGCGTGACCTTGGCGTGTGTCTTGAGGCCGAGGAGGCCGTACACGACGTGGACGTTCGCCTCTTCGAGCGCTCGCGCCCAGCCGATGTTGGCCTGCTCGTCGCCGCGCGCCTTGATCTCGACGAGCGCGACGACCTGCTTGCCGCGTTCTGCGGCGCGGATCAGGGCGCGCACGATCGGGCTGCCTGGGCCTGACGTGCGGTACAGCGTCTGCTTGATGGCGAGGACCTCGGGATCGCTCGCCGCCTGGTCGATCAATGCCTCGACCGAGGTCGCGAAGGAGTCGTACGGATGGTGGGCGAGAACATCGCCCGCGCGCAGCACGGCGAAGAGGTCGGGCGCCTCGGCGCCGATGCCGCGAAGTCGCGGCTGGGTCGTCGGCGTCCACGTCTCCTCCTTGAGGTCGGGACGGTCGAGGTGCGTCAGGGCGGAGAGGCTGCCCATGTCGAGCAGACCGTCGAGCTGGTAAACGTCTGAGGGCTGCAGCTCGAGCTCGCGCACGAGCAGGTCGAGGACCTCGGCCGACATCCCGGGGTCGACCTCGAGGCGGACGACGCGCGCGTGACGCCGCCGGCGGCGGAGCTCGGTCTGGATGGCTGCGAGCAGGTCCTCGGCGTCGCTGTCGACATCGTCGAGGTCGCCGTCGCGCGTGACCCGGAACGGATGGTGGGCGACGATGTCCATGCCGGGGAAGAGCGCGGGCAGGTGGAGCGCGATCACGTCCTCCAGCGGTACGTAGCGCTCGCCCTCGACGAGCGGGATGAACCGCGGCAGGACGGGCGGCACCTTGACCCGCGCGAAGCGGGGCTGGCGCGGGCGTTGCGGGTCGCGCACGCGCACCGCGAGGTTGAGCGACAGGTGGGAGATGTAAGGAAACGGGTGCCCAGGGTCGACCGCGAGCGGCGTGAGCACGGGGAAGATCTGCTTCTGGAACACCGTGTGCAGCTGCGCGAGCTCGCGCTTGCTCACGTCCTCGCGGCGCACGATCGCGATCCCCGCTTCGGCCAGCGCCGGC
>CAYWTI010000238.1:0-5959 GCA_964461175.1 uncultured Actinomycetes bacterium
GTTCGCTCTCCGCCTGCGCGCGGCCCAGTTCGCGATCGGCATGTGGGTCATCGCCGAGGTCATCTCCATCCTCGTCCGCCTCGACCAGAACCTCGGCGCCGGCACCGGCATCTCGCTGATCCAGCTCAACCAGTACGACCCGAACTTCCGCCAGGCCTACACGTTCTGGCTCGCGCTCGGTTTCACCGTCGTCTTCCTCGCCGCGCTTTTCTTCCTCCTGCGCTCGCCGCTCGGCGCCTCGCTGCAGGCGATCCGCGACGACGAGGAGGCCGCACGCTCGCTCGGTGTGCGCGTCGCCGCGCGCAAGCGGCTGCTGTTCGTGCTCGCCGGCCTCGGCTGCGGCGCCGCGGGCGTGCTCGTCGTCGCCAACACGCTGTTCATCGAGCCGGGCTCGGTGTTCAGCGTGCAGTGGTCGGCGTACATGATCTTCATGGTCCTGGTCGGCGGGCTGGGCACCTTCGAAGGCCCGCTGCTCGGCGCCGTCCTGCTGTTCGCCATCCAGACGACGTTCACGCAGGGCGGCCCCTGGTACCTCGTCGGCCTCGGCGCCACCGCCGCGCTGTTCGCCCTGCTCCTGCCGCGCGGGCTGTGGGGCACGATCGAGGAGCGCCTGGGCCTGCAGCTGCTGCCGGTCGGCTACCGCGTGGTCGAGGGCAAGGCCGACGGTGCCTGAGCGCCGCATCCCGGCCGAGGACCTCATGACCCACCCGGGCCACCTGCTCCGCCGCGCCATCCAGGCGATGAACGTGATCTGGTCCGAGGAGGTCTCGCCCACCATCACCTCGCCGCAGTTCGCGGCGCTCAACGCGCTCTACTGCGAGCCCAAGCTCGACCAGCGCACGCTCGGACGAAGGGTGTCGCTCGACCGTTCGACCATGGCCGAGGTCGTCTCGCGGCTGAGCGCGCGCGGCCTCATCCGCACCGAGCGCGACGCGCGTGACGGGCGCCGCAAGACGATCGCGCTCACGCCGCGGGGCATGCGCACGGTCCAGCAGCTGATCCCGCGCACGCACGCCATGACGGCCCGGCTCGTCGGCCCGCTGACCGAGCCTGAGCGCGCAGACCTCCTGCGCATGCTGACGGCGGTGGTCACGGCGAACGAACGGCGCTAGGAGCTGACGGCGGTCGCGACGTCCTCGGCCTTGGCGACCCAGCCGAAGAAGGTGCGCACGTTGTACTCGGTGGCCGCCTGGATCTCGCGGGACCCCGCCGGCATCGTCGCGTCCGCGACCATCACCGGCCAGTACTCGAGGAAGTAGGCGTCGCGGAGCGTCGACTCCACGCACACGTTGGACGCGATGCCGACCATCAACAGCGAGCGCACGCCGCGCGAGCGCAGCACAGCATCGAGCGAGGTGCCGGCGAAGCCGCTGTAGCGCGACTTGACGATCACCACCTCACCTGGCTTCGGCGCCAGCTCGTCGACGATCGCGAAGTCCCACGTGCCGAAAGTCAGCAGCTTGCCGCGCAGCTCCGGCCGCTCCCGCATAAGGCACAGGGCGAGCTCCTTCTGCGGGTTCGGCGAGTCGGGGCCGCCCGCGGTCGACAGGTCGGGCGGGTAGCCGATCGTCAGGTAGATCACAGGCACCCCTGCGCGCCGCGCGGCCTCGCACACGAGACGCGCGTTCAGGACGGCGTCGCGCGCAGGCCGCACGTCGATCCCGGCGAGGTCGAGCATGCCACCCGGCGACGCGAACGCGTTCTGCATATCGACGACGAGCACGGCCGTGCGGTCGAGGTCCAGCGCGAGGGAGGCCGGCTCGGCGGGCAGCTCGACCGGGCGGGTCACGCCTCGGTGCGCACGAGCCGCTTCGACTTGAGCTCCGCCTTCGGCAGCGTCCCCGGCCCGACAACCCTGCACTCCAGGCGCACGCCGAGCGCCTGGCGCAGGTCGGCCTCGAGGCGATCGGTCGAGAACGACGCGCGCGCGGTCTCGAGGACGAGCGTGACCTCGTCGAGGTGCTGCACCCGGCGGTGCTCGATCACGAACTCCGTCACGTCCGGGTAGCGCCGCACGATGTCCTCGACCTGCGACGGGTAGAGATTGACGCCGCGGACCGTGAACATATCGTCGACCCGACCCTGGATGCCGCCGAGGATCTTCAGGTACGGCGAGCCGCAGGAGCAGGGCTCGCGCGAGACCACCACGCGGTCGCCGGTCCGATAGCGGAAGAGCGGCATGCCCCAGCGGCCGAGGTTGGTGGCGATCAGCTCGCCGTCGTCCGAGACCTCGAATATGAACTCCGACTCGATCAGGTGCACGCCGTCGCGCGCCGAGCATGAGTGGCCCGTCGGACCGAGCTCGGTCATCCCTGTGTGGTCGAACGACGTCGCCGAGTACGCGGCCTCGATCGCCGAGCGGGTCGCCGGGATCGACGCGCCCGGCTCGCCGGCGTGGATCGTCGTCCTGATGCCGGCAGCCGAAAGGTTGACCCCGACCTCGTCCGCAATATCGGCCAGGTGCAGCGCGTAGGTGGGCGTGCACAGCAGCACCGTGGCGCCCAGGTCGAGCATGTTCCGCACGCGCTGCTCGGTCGTCATCGCTCCGCCCGAGATGCACAGCGCGCCCAGCCGCTCGGCGCCGCCGAACGCCGACCAGAAGCCGATGAACGGCCCGAACGAGAAGGCGAAGAACACGCGGTCCGCGGGGGTGACGTCGGCCGCGCTGTAGACGTGCTCGGCCCAGATCCGCACCCACCAGTCCCACGAGTCGACCGTGTCCAGCCACCGCAGCGGCTGGTCGCCCGAGGACCCGGAGGTCTGGTGCAGGCGCACATAGCGGTCGGCCGGGAACGTGAGGTTCGTACCGAACGGCGGGTGCGCGGCCTGGTCGGCCAGCAGCTCCGCCTTTGTCGTCAAGGGCAGCCGCTCGAAGTCGTCCCAGCCGCTGACGCCGTGCAGGCGCTCGCGCCAGAACGCGTTGGTCGCCAGGACCTGCGTCAGGCCGGCGCGCAGCTTCGCGAGCTGCTGTGCGCGGATCTCGTCTTCGCTAATCGCGGATGGCTCGGTCGCCGATCTCAAGCGCCGAATCCAGGATCTCGAAGCCTTCCTCGAGCTCGGCTTCGGTGATGCAGAGCGGCGGGTTGGTCATGATCGTGTTCCAGCGCACGAACGTGAACATCCCGCCATCGAGCAGGGCCTGCGTGACGGCCTTCATCTCGGGTGAGGTGCCGTTGAACGGCGCAAGCGGCTCCATCGTCTGCGAGTCGCGGACCAGCTCGAGGCAGCCGAACAGCCCGATCGACCGCGCCGCGCCGACGCACGGGTGGCGCTCGCGCAGGCGGCGGTGGAGGCGCGCGAGCACCTCGCCCATGCGCGCCGAGTTGCCGACGAGGTCGTCCTCCTCGTAGGCCTGGATCGCGCCCAGCGCCGCGGCGCAGCCGAGCGGGTGGCTGTTGTATGTCAGGCCGCCGTAGAAGGGGTGGTCGTCGAAGTAAGCGGCGACGTGCGGCCGCATGCCGACCGCGCCGAGCGGCACATAAGAGGACGTGAGGCCCTTGGCGAGGGTGATGAGGTCGGGGACCACGCCCCAGTGGTCGACGGCGAACCAGCGCCCGGTGCGGCCGAAGCCCGTCATCACCTCGTCGCAGATCATCAGGATCCCGTGGCGGTCGCAGAGCGCGCGCACGCCCTGGAGGTAGCCGTCGGGCGGGATCAGGATGCCGTTGGTGCCGGTGATCGGCTCGAGCAGAAACGCGGCGATCGTCGACGGGCCCTCGAGCTGGATCACCTCCTCGAGGTTGGCCAGCGCCTCCTCCACGGTGTCCCACCCGCGCTGGATGCCGTGGTACGGGTCCAGGACGTGGACCACGCCGCCGCCCGCGCCCTCGTTCGGCCAGCGCCGCGGGTCGCCGGTGGCCTGGATGGCCGTCCCGGTCGAGCCGTGGTAGGAGCGGTAGCGCGCCAGCACCTTCGGCCGGCCGGTCACCGCGCGCGCGATCTTGATCGCGTTCTCGTTCGACTCCGCCCCGCCGAGGGTGAAGAAAACCTTGTCGATGTCGCCGGGCAGCAGCTCGGCGAGCTTGGCGCCGAGCCGCGCGCGGGCCTCGTGGGCCATGAACGGGCTGATGTACGGCAGCGTCTCGGCCTGGCGCTTGATCGCGTCGATGATCCGGCGCTCGCCGTGGCCGGCGTTGACCGACATCAGCTGGCTGTTGAAGTCGATGAAGCGGCGGCCGTCCGCGGTGTGGAAGTGGACGCCTTTCGCGCTCGTGACCGGCAGCGGTTTGAGGCCTTTCTGGACGCCCCAGTCGTAGAGCGTGTGGCGCAGGCAGAGGTCGGTGATCTCCTCGGCGGAGAGGGCCTTGACGGCCTCCATCACCATGCCCCGAATCCTACTCCCGCCGGTGTTTGACAACCCCGCCGGGCGGTGTTATGACGTGCACGGACTATCGCCGTTTTTCTGGGAGAGGAGGGGCCACATGTTTCCCGCCGCCTTCGACTATCGCGCTCCGACCAGCCTCGACGAGGCGCTATCAATGCTCCAGCAGCACGGCGACGCCGCCAAGGTGATGGCTGGCGGCCAGAGCCTCATCCCGCTGCTCAAGCTCCGCTTCTCACGCCCGGACCTCGTCGTCGACATCGCCCGCGTCGGCGGCCTGGACCACGTCCGCCGCGACGACGGCCACGTGCGCGTGGGCGCGCTGGTGCGCCACGTCGACATCGAGCGCAGCCAGGAGCTGAAAGCGGCCGCTCCGATGATGCTCGAGGCCGCGCACTGGATCGCCGACCCGCTCGTCCGCAACCGCGGCACGCTCGCCGGCTCGGTGTGCCACGCCGACCCGTCAGGTGACTGGGGCTCCGTGATTCTCGCCCTCGGCGCCGACGTCGTCGCGCGCTCGGCGCGTGGCGGCGAGCGCGTCATCAAGGCTGCGGATTTCTTCAAGGGCCCGTTCGAGACCGCGCTTAAGGCCGACGAGATGGTGACGGAGATCCGGATCCCGGCCCAGTCCAGGCGCGCCGGCGGCGCCTACCTGAAGCTCGAGCGCAAGGTCGGCGACTTCGCCACCGTCGCGGTCGCGGTGCAGGTCGAGCTCGATGGCGATCGGATCGCGGGCGCGGGCATCGGCCTGACCGCGGTCGGTCCAACGAACATCAAGGCGACCGCCGCCGAGAACGCGCTGCGCGGCAAGGCCGCGAGCGACGAGGCGTTCGCGGAGGCGGGGCGGCTCGCCGCCGAGGCGGCGGAGCCGAAGGACGACGTGCGCGGGAGCGCGGCATACAAGAAGGACGTGGTTCGCGTCTTCGTCCAGCGCGGGCTGAAGACGGCGGTAGCGCGCGCAAAGGAGGGACGCTAGATGCAGGTCACGCTCAAGGTCAACGGCGTCGAGCGAACGGGTGACGTCGAGCCGCGGGTGCTCCTCGTCGACTTCCTGCGCAGCAACCTCCGCCTGACCGGCACGCACATCGGCTGCGATACGTCGAGCTGCGGCGCGTGCACGGTGCTGATCGACGGAGAGCCGGTGAAGTCGTGCACCCAACTCGCGGTCCAGGCGAACGGCCGCAGCATCACCACGGTCGAAGGGCTGGCGACGGCCGCCGGGCTGTCGCCCATCCAGGCCGGCTTCCACGAAGAGCATGGCCTGCAGTGCGGCTTCTGCACGCCGGGCATGATGCTCGTCACCACCTCGCTGCTCGACCGCAACCCGAACCCGACGGACGACGAGATCCGCTGGGCGATCAGCGGCAACATCTGCCGGTGTACCGGCTACATGAACATCGTCAAGGCGGTCAAGCACGCAGCCGCGGCGCGCCAGCAGGCGGCGCAGGCGCCGCGCGAGAAGGCCGGCACGGCCGCGGGAGGGGAGTAGCGATGGCGACCGAGGTCCACATGCACGGACGGATCGGCGAGTCGATCAAGCGCAAGGAGGACGGACGCTTCCTCCGCGGCAAGGGCAACTACCTCGACGACATCGAGCTGCCCGGGATGCTGCACATGGCGATCCTGCGCAGCCCGCAC
>CAYWTI010000239.1:0-4428 GCA_964461175.1 uncultured Actinomycetes bacterium
CTCATCTCGAAATCGGACGAGATCAACTGGATGGTCGAGCAGATGATTGAGGCTTCCAGGCTCGAGGAAGGCCGGCTCGCGCTGAAGCGACACCGCGCCGACATCGTCGAGCTCACGGAGTCGGCAGTCGACGGCCTGCGCTTGCTGCTCAGCGGGCACGAGGTCAACGTGGACTCGCCGCGGCAGCCGATCGATGCCGAGGTCGATCCGGATCGCTTCCAGATCGTCGTCCGCAACCTGCTCAGCAACGCGGCCAAGTACTCGCCCGCGGGCACGGAGATCGACATTGCCGTCCGCCGCGACGGCGACAAGGCTTTCGTCACCGTCGCCGACAAGGGCGTGGGCATCTCGCAGGAAGACCAGAAAAATCTCTTCATGCGGTTCGGCCGTATCGACACCGACGTGCACGTCCAGGGCACGGGTCTCGGCTTGTGGCTGTCGCGTGAGATCGCGCGCATGCACGACGGCGACCTCACCGTGCAGTCGGAAAGCGGCGCCGGCAGCACCTTCACGTTCACGGTGCCGCTCAGCAAGTAACCTCTTTCGCCATGGTGCTGGCCGCGCGCAACGCTACTAACGCGACCGACGCGACCGACACGACCCACGCGGAGGGCGCGTTCACCCCGAGCCGGCCGCTCAACCTGCGACGCACGCTTGCCCCGCTCGGCTACGGACCGTGGGCGCGGCGCGAGGACGACTCGGTCTGGATCGCGACGCGGACGCCCGAAGGCTCGGCGACGCTCGAGCTGGCGCGGCCGGCGCACGCCGAAGTGCGCGTCCGGGCGTGGGGGGCGGGCTCGGCGTGGGCGGTCGCGAACGCGCCGGCGATGTGCGGCGAGGAGGACGACGACTCGGGCTTCCAGCCCGCGCATCCGCTCATCGCCCGCCTCCACCGCGCGGCCGGGGGCCTGCGCATCCCGCGCACGCGTGCGGTCTTCGAGGCGATGGTCCCGACCGTGATCGCCCAGCAGGTGACTTCCGAGGAGGCGCGCGAGTCGTACCGCCACCTCGTCAACGCGCTGGGCGAGCCCGCGCCGGGGCCGCTCATGCTGAAGCTTCCGCCCTCACCGCGGGTCCTGGCCGGAACGCCGTACTGGGCGTTTCATCGCTTCGGCATCGAGCGCCGGCGCGCGAGCGTCATCATCCGCTGCGCCCGCAGCGCCAGGCGGCTCGAGGAGACGGCCGGGATGGACATCGCCTCGGCGTACCGCCGGTTGCTCGCTTTTCCCGGCGTCGGGCAGTGGACGGCCGCCAAGGTCGCGATGGTCGCGCTCGGCGACGCCGACGCCGTGCCCGTCGGTGACTATCACCTTCCGCATTCCATCGGCTACCTGTTCGACGGCACGCCGCGCTCGACCGACGAGCGGATGCTCGAGCTGCTCGAGCCGTACCGCGGTCACCGCGCGCGCGTGATCAGGCTCGTCGTCGAGGCGGGGCTCTCCGCCCCTCGTTTCGGCCCGCGCCGGCCGTTGCGCAAGATCGCCGGCCGCTGACGCCGGTCAGGCGTCGAGCGTCGCGAGCTCTTCCTCGGCCAGCTCGATGAGCTCGCGCATGCCGTCCGCGTCGAAAATCATGCGCGCGCCCGCCGCCGCGTACAGCTCGGGCAAGGACCTCGTCGCGCCCAGCGCCAGCGCCTCCCGGTAGCGCCTCACCGCCTCGCTTCGGTCGCTCAGGCTGTTGCGCCAGACCTGCAGGGCGCCCAGCTGCGCGATGCCGTACTCGATGTAGTAGAAGGGGTAGTCCCAGAAATGCGGCTGGAAGTACCAGCGCGCCACACGCTGCGCGTCGAGACCGCTCCAGTCGACCGAGTCCGGCTCGAAGCGCTTGCGCAGCTCGAGCCACTTGCGGTCGCGCGCGTCGCGGTCCCGTCCTTCAGGCGATGTGTAGATCCACTGCTGCAACGCGTCGACCGACGCGCAGTGCGTGAAGAACAGCACCGCGCGTTCGAGCAGGCTGCGGCGCGAGCGCTGCGCGTCCGCCTCGGTGTAGTAGCCCCCGTGCGAATGGTCGACGTAAGGCGCGGCGAGCAGCTCCATCGACATCGAGGCGACCTCCGCCATCTCGGCGCCGGGATGGCGCTGGAAGAGGTAGGGGAGATCGGCGGACTCGAAGACGTGGAACGAGTGGCCGGACTCGTGCAGCAGCGTGCGCAGGTCCTCGTCGATGTTGACGGCGTTCATGAAGATCAGCGGCAGCTTCTGGTGCGGCAGCGCGTCGCAGTAACCGCCCGGCGCCTTGCCTTTCCGGTTGTCGAGGTCGAGGAGGCCGGCGTCAGCCATCCGCTTGAAATAAGCGCCGAGCTCTGGGTCGACGTTCCGGAACACATCGCGGGCGCGGGTCACGAAGTCCGCCTCGTCCTTGTACGGATGAAGGGTCTGCCGGCGCTTGGGGTCGACGAGCAGGTCCCAGGGCCGCAGTCGGTCGACGCCGAGGTGCTTGCGCCGCCGCTCGTGGAGGCGCTTGGCGGCGGGCTTGACCACCTGCTCGACCGCCTCGTGGAAACGCACGCAGTCGTCCGGTGTGTAGTCGAAGCGGTTCTTCTCGCGGTGCGCGTAGTCGCGGTAGTTGTCGAACCCCGAGTTCTTCGCGATCTGCTGGCGGAGGTCGAACATCTTGTCGAAGTAGTTCGCGAGCACGTCCCGCTGCTCGATGAAAGGCTGGAACTGCTTGCGGAAGGCGCGCTCGCGGACCTCGCGGTCGTTCTCCTCCTGGTAGGCGAGCATCTGCGGCGGCGTCTTCTCCTCGCCGTCCCAGTCGACCGTCATCGCGCCGATCACCTTCGCCCAGCCCGTCGAGAGCCTCGCGAGCTCGGCGTACAGCGGCACGTTCGCCTCGTTGAAGAGCTCGACCTGGTTGCGAAAACGGCGGACGGTGGTCGCCAGCTCCGGCGTCTCGTAACCGAGGTCGACGAGGCGCCGCTGAAGGCGCGAACGCTGCTCGTCAGCCTTCGGCTCTATCTCGCTCGCAAACCGAAGCTGCCGCTGCTCGATATCGGCGTCGGCGGTGTTGCAGGAGTAGGCGAAGTGCGCGAGCGCGCCGGCCTCCGCGAGCAGCGACTCGAAATCCGACCAGTCGCGCAGCCAGCTCTCGACGTTGGCGCGGTCCAGCGATCGGGTCGCGAGCTCCTCGTAGAAGGGCGCGATGTCGTCCCAGGTCGCGTCCATGAACGCAGCCGAAGAGCCGGGAAGATTCACCGACCACACACCCCGGCGCCAAATGCTACAGAGATGGGCGTGACGAAATCACCGGCGCCGCAGCTGCCTCCCGAGGTGCGTGAGGCGGTGCTGGCGGCGCTCGGCGGCGAGCCCACAGGCGACGAGTTCGCGTGGATGAGCTGGGCCGGGACCACGTGGCGGCTGGCCCGCGGCGACGGCGCTGTGTTCGTCAAGCGCGCGAAGCATCTCGAGGACGAGCGCGCGCGCCTTGTGTGGCTCGCCGGCCGCTGGCCGGTGCCCGAGCTCCTCGGCCACTTTCACGCGTGGAGCGACGACTGGCTCGTCACGCAGGCGGTCGCGGGGACGCCGCTACAAGACGCAGCGTTGGGCTGGCCGCCCGAGCGCGTGGCGCGGATCTTCGCGGAGATCCTGCGCGCCCTTCACGCGACAGAGGCGCGCGGCTGCCCGTTCGGCGTGCGCAAGCCGGGGCACGTGCTGGTTCACGGCGACTACTGCCTGCCGAACGTGCTTGTCACCGACGGCCGGCTGACCGGGCTCGTCGACGTCGGCGGCGCCGGGCTCGGCAACCCGGAGACGGACCTCGCGGCCGGCCTGTGGACGCTGCAGTACAACTTCGGCCGCGGGTTCGGCGGCGTGTTCCTCGAGTCGTATGGATGGCCGCCGATGAGCGACGAGGCGATGGAGCGGCTGCGCCGCCGCTACTCGACTAGGTCGCGGTGACGATGTCCTCGACCGCGCGCCAGCAGTACCAGGCCGCAACGGAGCGATAGGGCCGGAACTTTTCGCCCTCGGCCTGCAGCGCCCTCGGCGTGATCATCACGCGCTTGCGGTGAACGAGCGACCACCCTCGGCGTACGCCGTAATCGTCGACCGGCCACACGTCGAGCCGGCGGAGCTGGAAGATCAGGAACATCTCGGCGGTCCAGCGGCCGATGCCGCGAACCTGGACGAGGCGGGCGACGAGCTCGTCGTCGGTGAGCGAGTCGACGTCGCCGAGCGGCACGGCGCCGTCGGCGACCTTGCGCGCGAGGTCGGTGATCGCTGCCTCCTTGGGGCCGCTCACCCCGGCGGCGCGCATCACGCCTGCCGGCAAGGCGAGCACGGCCTCCGGCGACAGCGCGTCGGCGAACAGCTTGAGGAAGCGCCCGTGGATGGCCGTCGCCGCCGCACCCGCCAGCTGCTGGTACATGATCGAGCGGACGAGCGCGGCGAAGCCGTCGGGCAGGGCGTCGCGAAGGTTCATCGGCCCGAC
>CAYWTI010000240.1:0-8972 GCA_964461175.1 uncultured Actinomycetes bacterium
CGAGGAGTCGGCGTCGAAGGGCTTCAACTGGGGCATGGCCACGCCCGACCCGAACCTCCCGCGCGGCACTCGCATCCAGGTCGGAACGAAGGCCACGCTGCGCGAGATCCTCGTCGGGCCGGCGCGCGTCGACGACGGCACCCAGAACTTCGCCGGGGCGCTGCGGTCGGCGCTGGGCGTCTGCGGTGCGCGCGACATCGCGGAGTTCCAGCACGTCGAGCTGGTGATCGCGCCCTCGATCGTCTCCGAAGGCAAGGTGTTCCAGCAGGCCCAGCACGTGGGGATGGGCAAGTCCTGAGCACGACCGCCGCGATGAGGCGGGAAAAGATCGAGCCCGGCTTGCGCCTGCAGACCATCATCGTGCTCGACTTCGGCTCGCAGTTCAGCCAGCTCATCGCCCGCCGTGTGCGCGAGGCGAACGTGTACTGCGAGCTGGTGCCCGGCGGCACGCCCTGGCCAGAGCTTGCCAAGAAGCACCCGGCGGGCCTGATCCTCAGCGGTGGACCGTCGAGCGTCTACGACGCCGGCGCCCCCCAGGTCGACCCGGACGCGCTGCGCGCGGGAGTTCCCGTGCTCGGCATCTGCTACGGCATGCAGCTCATCGCGCACCACCTCGGCGGCAAGGTGGATCCCGGGCACGCGCGCGAGTACGGGCCGGCGCTGCTCTCGGTCCGCGAGCCGAACACCCTGTTCCGCGGCCTGACCGGCGAGCTGCCGGTCTGGATGAGCCATGGCGACCGCGTGACCGAGATGCCGCCCGGATTCCGGCTGCTCGCGACCAGCGGCAACTCGCCGTACGCAGCGTTCACGGACGGCAAGGGCATCTTCGGCATCCAGTTCCACCCCGAGGTGGTGCACACGCCGAGCGGCCGCGAGGTCCTGCGCAACTTCCTCTACGGCGTGTGCAAGTGCACGCCTTCGTGGACGGCAGGATCGTTCATCGCCGAGGCGACCGAGAGCATCCGCGCGCAGGTCGGCGGCGGTCGGGTCATCTGCGCCCTCTCGGGCGGCGTCGACTCCGCGGTCGCAGCGACGCTCGTCCACCGCGCGGTCGGAGACCAGCTCACGTGCGTGTTCGTCAACAACGGCCTGCTGCGCAAAGAGGAGCCCGAGCGGGTGCTCGACGTCATGCACGGCAACCTCGACATGAACATCCGCTACGTCGACGCGACCGAACGGTTTCTCGGCGCGCTGCGTGGCGTCATCGACCCCGAGGAGAAGCGGCGCATCGTCGGCCGCGAGTTCATCTCCGTGTTCGAGCACGAGGCGAAGTCGATCGGCGACATCGACTTCCTCGCCCAGGGCACGCTCTACCCGGATGTCATCGAGTCGACGGCGCCGGACGTTTCGGCGACGGCGGCGAAGATCAAGACGCACCACAACGTCGGCGGCCTGCCGCCGGGACTTCGCTTCCAGCTCATCGAGCCGCTGCGCTACCTGTTCAAGGACGAGGTCCGTGCCGTCGGCGTCGAGCTCGGCATGCCGGAGGAGATGGTCCACAGGCAGCCGTTCCCGGGCCCAGGGCTGTCGATCCGGTGCCTCGGCGAGGTCACGGCGGAGCGCCTGGAGATCCTGCGGAACGCGGACTGGGTCGTGGTCGACGAGATCAAGAAGAACGGCCTCTATCGCCAGGTCTGGCAGTCGTTCGCGGTGCTGACTCCGCTGTCGACGGTCGGTGTGATGGGCGACTACCGCACCTACGCGAACGTCGTCGCCGTACGCGTCGTGACCAGCGAGGACGCCATGACGGCGGACTGGGCACGCGTGCCCTACGAGGTGCTGGCGCGGATCTCGAACCGGATCGTCAACGAGGTGAAGGGTGTGAACCGGGTGGTGTTCGACATCACGAGCAAGCCGCCCGGCACGATCGAGTGGGAATAGCCGCACGCCTCCCGTAGACCACGAGTGGCGGCGGGCGAGGATCGCGAAGCTGCTCGAGGGCCAGCAGGAGGACGGCGGCTTCGGCGTTCATCCGTACTCGAAATGGAGAGGCGCGCACTGGCGGCTGATCTCGCTCGTCGAGCTCGGCGTGCCGCGCACGAGCCTCGAGGCGAGCCGGGCGGCGAAGACGGTGCTCGACTGGATCGCCGATCCCGAGTCGCAGAAGCCGCTGCTCATCGCGGGCCGCGAGCGACGCCATGCGTCGATGGAGGGCAACGCCCTGGCCGTCTTCTGCCGCCTCGGGATGCATCGCGACAGGCGCGTGCGCAGCGTGGTGGAGGTGTTGCTCCGGGCGCAGTGGCCGGACGGCGGCTGGAACTGCGACAAGGATCCGAAGGCGACGCATTCGTCGTTCCACGAGAGCCTCGCGCCGATCTGGGGCCTGGTCGAGTTCCACCGCGCGACCGGCGATCAGCGCGCCTGGGACGCCGCCCACGCGACCGGCGAGCTGCTGTTGCGCCACGAGGTCTTCAAGTCGACGCGGTCCGGCAAACCGATCGACGCCGAATGGATGCACATCCACTGGCCGCACTACTGGCACTACGACTTCTTCCACGGCCTGCGCGCGCTTTCGATGCTCGGCAAGGCGGGCGATCCTCGAGCGGCGGCGGCCTTGAAGCACCTCGACGAGCTGCGCGCCGCGGACGGCACGTGGCACGCGAGCGGCCGCCGCTACTGGCGGCGCGGCAGGACCGGAACCGGCGTCGAGGTGGTCGACTGGGGCGACGCTCACCAGATCATCACGCCGGCCGCGGAGCGGATCGTGCCGGTGTCCCGTTACGTTGCGCGCAAGCAATGAAGGTCCTTGTCGTGGGGTCCGGCGCGCGCGAGCATGCGCTCGTCTGGAAGTGCGTCCAGTCGGAACTCGTCGAGCGCGTCTACTGCGCGCCCGGCAACGGCGGCACGGGCGGGATGGCACGCAACGTCCCCATCGGCGCCGCGGACGTGGTTCGTCTCGTCGATTTTGCGAAGCGGGAGCGTCTCGGCCTCGTCGTGCTCGGACCCGAGGCGGCGGTCGAGGCGGGCGTCGGCGACGCGCTGCGGCACGCGGGGTTCAACGTCTTCGGACCGAACCGCGGGCCGGGCCGCGTCGAGTCGAGCAAGTCGTTCGCCAAGGAGATGATGAAACGAGCCCGCATCCCCACCGCGGACTTCGAGACCTTCACCGACGCGCGCCTCGCCAAGGCGTGGGCGAAAGAGCGCGACGGCCGCGTGGCGGTCAAGGCCGACGGCCTCGCGCGCGGCAAGGGCGTGATCGTCTGCGATGCGGCCGACGAGGCGGCGAAGGCCATCGACGCGATGCTCATCGAAGAGCGTTTCGGCCGCAGCGGCAAGAAGATCGTCGTCGAGGAGCGTCTCGAGGGCCCGGAACTCTCACTGCTTGCGATCACCGACGGAACCGAGGTAATTCCGCTCGTGCCCGCCCGCGACTACAAACGCGCGCTCGAAGGCGACCTGGGCGCCAACACCGGCGGAATGGGCGCCTACTCGCCGCCGAGAGGCGTAGACGCCGCGCTCGTCGACGACGTCGTCGCGCGCGTCATGAAGCCGGCGGTCGCCGAGCTCGCGGCCGCGGGCGAGCCGTTCGTCGGGGTGCTCTACGCCGGGCTCATGCTCACCGGCGAGGGCGTCATGACGCTCGAGTTCAACGCCCGGTTCGGCGACCCCGAGGCGCAGGTGGTGCTGCCGCGGCTGGAGAGCGACTTCGTCGCCCTGGCGCTCGCGGCGGCGAAGGGCGGGCTGGCGGCGCACCCGGAGCTGCGCTGGAGCGGCCGCGCGTGCGTCGGGGTCGTCGTCGCGTCCGGCAACTATCCCGACGACGCGAGGATGAAGCTTGGCGCGCGCATCCAGGGGCTCGCCGAGATGCCGCCGGGCGTGCTCATGTTCCACGCCGGGACCAGGTTCGAGCCGGGCGTCGGCCTGGTCACCGACGGCGGCCGGGTCGTAACGTCGGTCGGGCTGGGCGACACGGTCGCCGCCGCCCGCGAGACAGCCCTGGCCGGAGCGCGGAGGGTACGATTCGAAGGGGCTTTCTTCCGCTCCGACATTGCTCAGGAGGCACTTTGACGCCTGTAGTCGGAATCATCCTCGGCTCGAAATCCGATCTGCCGCTGATGGAGTCCTGCGTCAAAGTCCTCGACGACCTGGGCCTCGCGCACGAGCTCAAGGTCTGCTCGGCGCACCGCAATCCGCGGGGTGTCATGGAGTGGGCTTCGAGCGCCCGCGAGCGCGGCCTGAAGGTCGTGATCGCCGCGGCCGGCGGCGCCGCGCACCTGCCCGGGGTCGTGGCGGCGTGGACGGACCTGCCCGTCATCGGCGTGCCGGTGCCCACGCAGCATCTCGGCGGCGTGGACTCGCTGTACTCGATCGTCCAGATGCCGGCCGGCATCCCGGTCGCCACGGTCGCGATCGGCGAGGCCGGGGCGAAGAACGCCGCGTGGCTCGCCGCCCGCATCGTCGGTCTCCAGGACGCCGGGGTCGAAAAGCGCCACGGCGAGAAGCGGGCCGCCCTGGCGACGGCCTAACCGGTGGCCAAGAAGAAGCGTCGCGTCCGCCTCGTCGACACCACCTTCCGCGACGCGCAGCAGTCGCTGCTCGGCGGCTACCTGCGCACTGACGAGATCGTTCCGATCGCGGCCGAGATGGACTCCATCGGCTTCGCCGCGATGGAGGCTTTCGGCGGCGCGACCTTCGAGGCCCAGCTGCGCATCCGCCAGGACCCTTGGGAGTACCTCCGCAAGATCAACAAGGCGACGCCGAACACGCCGATCCAGGCGTTGATCCGCGGCCAGAACCTCATCTCGAAGCGGAACTTCGCGGACGATGTGGTCGAGCTCTTCGTCAAGCACGCGGCCAAGTGCGGCGTGGACGTGTTCCGCGTTTTCGACCCGCTGAACGACCTGCGCAACATGGAGGCGTCCATAGCGGCCGCGCTCAAGGCGCGAAAGCGTGTGCAGGGCGCGCTGAGCTACGCCATCTCACCGGCGCACGACCTGAAGCTGTGGGGCTCGCTCGCCAAGGGCCTGGCCAACATGGGCTGTCACGAGATCGTCATCAAGGACACGTCTGGACTGCTGAGCCCGCAGGCGACGTGGGAGCTGGTCACGGCCTTGAGACACGCCGTGAAGGTTCCGATCGACGTCCACTCGCACTGCTCGAGCGGCATGGCGCCGATGGCGTACATGGCCGCCGTAGAGGCGGGCGCCGAGATTCTCGACGTTGCCATGTCGCCGCTCGCGTGGGGCGCGTCGCAGCCGGCGGCGGAAAGCGTGGTCGCCGCGCTCGAGGGCGGCGAGTACGACACCGGCCTCGACCTTGGACGGATGTGGAACGCGCAGCGCGACGTCGAAGAGCTCAAACGCCGTCACATCGAGCACCTCAGCCCCTTCGCCGACCGCATCGACGCGAGCATCCTCCGCTATCACATGCCCGGTTTGATGATCGACGACATCTCCCAGCAGCTCGCCGAGCGGGACGCCTCGGGCCGGCTCAACGAGGTCCTCGACGAGGCGAATCACGTGCGCAGGCACATCGGCTACCCGCCGCTCGTCGCGCCCATCCGGCAGATGATCGCGACCCAGGCGGTCTACAACGTGCTCGGCGGCGAGCGCTACGCGACCGTCACGCAGGAGCTCAAGGACTACCTGCAGGGCCTGTACGGCCGGCCTCCGGCGCCCGTTGACCCGGAGCTGCGCCGGCTCGTGATCGGGCGCGAGGAGCCGATCACGATCCGCCCCGCCGACCTACTCGACCCGCAGGTCGAGGCGGCCCGGCAGCAGGTCCGCAAGCTCGGCTTCGAGCCGACCGACGATATCGTGCTCATCCACCTGCTGTTTCCCGGCCACGTCGCCGACTACGCGCGCGGGCCGGAGCCGGAGAAGCAGGACGGGCACAAGCCGGCGGCCGTCGCCGCCGAGGCGACGCCCGCGCCCGCGCCGGCGCCTCCGTCTGCGCCACCCGCGCCCGAGCCGGAGCCGGTGGCCGTCGCGGCTGGACCCGGTGCGGGTGCCGGGTCTGCTGAGTTCGACGTCGAGGTCGAGGGTGAGGTGTTCAAGGTCCGCGTCAGCGGCGGCGGGCTGTCGGTGATCGCGGCTCCGGCATCGGGCGAGCAGCCCGCTTCGACGGCGTCCCAGGCGCCCCGCGTGGGCGAGGGCACGATCACCGCGCCCATGCAGGGCCTGATCGTCAAGCTGCCGGTCAAGCAGGGCGACGAGGTCAAGCTCGGCGAGGTCGTGGCCGTGCTCGAGGCGATGAAGATGCAGAACGATATCGTCACCACCGTCGCCGGCAAGGTCTCCGCGGTTTACGTCAAGGAAGGCCAGGTGGTGACGCCGAACCAGCCGCTCCTCAACATAGGTTGAAGAACAAGCTCTTTAACAAGGTCCTGATCGCGAACCGCGGCGAGATCGCGATCCGCGTCATGCGCGCCTGCCGCGAGCTGGGCATCGCCACCGCCGCCGTCTACTCCGACGCGGATCGGTCGGCGATCCACGTCCGCTACGCCGACGAGGCGCATCACATCGGCGGCGCCGCGCCCACCGAGTCGTATCTCCAGCTCGAGCGCATCGTCAAGGTGGCGCAGGACTGCGGCGCCGACGCCATACATCCCGGCTACGGTTTCCTGAGCGAGAAACCGCGCTTCCCGGAGGCGTGCGACGCCGCCGGCGTCACGTTCATCGGCCCGCCCGCGTCGGCCATGCGGGCGCTCGGCTCCAAGCTCGAGGCGCGGCAGCTCGCGGCGAAGCACGGCGTGCCGGTGACACCGGGCAGCGGCGCGGTCGACGCCTCGAACGCGCTCGACGCGGCGCGCGCGATCGGCTTTCCGGTGATGCTGAAACCGTCAGGCGGCGGAGGCGGCATCGGCATGAAGGTTGTTGAGTCGGAGCGGGACCTCGCCGCGGCGATCGAGAGCACCACGCAGGCCGCGCGCTCGGCGTTCGGTGACGCGACTGTGTACCTCGAGCG
Organism: uncultured Actinomycetes bacterium; assembly: GCA_964461175.1. Taxonomy (GTDB): domain Bacteria; phylum Chloroflexota; class Dormibacteria; order Dormibacterales; family Dormibacteraceae; genus 40CM-4-65-16. The sequence continues at coordinate 6,907 of CAYWTI010000240.1, forward strand.
CTTCGTGCGCAAGCCTCGCCACATCGAGATCCAGGTCATATGCGACCGCCACGGCCACGCCGTCCACCTGGGCGAGCGCGAATGCTCGATCCAGCGCCGGCACCAGAAGATCATGGAAGAGACGCCGTCGCCCGCCCTCACGGCCGACCTGCGCGCGGCGATGGGCGACGCTGCCATCCGCGCCGCGACTGCCGCCGGCTACGTCAACGCGGGGACCGTCGAGTTCATCTTCAGCGACGGCGAGTTCTACTTTCTCGAGGTGAACGCCCGCCTGCAGGTCGAGCACCCCATCACCGAGGCGGTCACGGGCATCGACCTGGTCAAGGAGCAGATCCGCGTCGCCGCCGGGCTCGAGCTCAGCTTTCAGCAGCACGATGTGGAATGGAAAGGTCACGCCATCGAGATGCGCATCAACGCCGAGGACCCGACGCGCAAATTCATCCCGAACCCGAAGCGGATCAACCGCTGGGTCGCGCCCGCCGGCCCTGGCGTGCGTGTCGACTCGGGCTTCGGCCCGGGGTCCGATGTGCCGCCGAACTACGACTCGCTCGTCGCCAAGCTCATCGTCCACGGGGGCGACCGCGCCGAGGCGATCGCTCGCGCGTCGCGCGCGCTGCGCGAGTTCGTGGTCGTCGGGCCCGCGACGACCATCCCGTACCACCGCGCGATCCTCGACAACCCCGACTTTCGCGCCGGCCTGCTGAGCACGCGGTTCATCGAGGATCATCCGCAGCTCGTCGACCAGGCGAAGAAGCTTGCCGAGGACACGTCGCCGTTCGACTACGGCCCCGACCCGCGGCACGTCGCCGCCGCGGCCGCCGCCGTGGCGACCATGGTGCGTCGATAGCGCGCCTTCGCCATCCCGAGTCCGGCGCGCCCTTCGTGGTCGCGGCCACGAGCACGGTCGGAGCGTCCGGGCAGTTCGAGCTGCGCGAGGACGTGCTCCGGTTCGTCGACGGGTCGGATGCCGTCTACACCGTCGTCGGCAACCCCGACTCCGCGTTAGTGGTGCCGTATTTCGACGGCGGCGACACGGTCCTCGTCAGGCAGTGGCGCCACGCGTGGAATGCCTCGTCGTGGGAGGTCCCGGCCGGCACCCTCGAGCGCGGCGAAGACCCGCTCGAGTGCGCGCGACGCGAGCTCGCCGAGGAGGCGGGCCTCGTCGCCGCGCGCTACACGTCGCTCGGCGCGGTGCATGGCGCCGCGGTGATGACCGGTCGCGGTCACCTCTACCTGGCCGAGGGTCTGACCGAGACGGCGCGCGCGCCGGAGCGCTACGAGCAGGACATGCAGGTCCTGCGCCTGAGCTTCACGGAGGCTCTGGACGCGGCGCTGGAAGGCCACATCGTGCACTCCGGGTCGGTGACGGCGCTGTGTCGCGCCGCCCGGGTGCTGAAGCTGCTCTAGCCGCCCGGGCTCGGCGATGCCGACGGCGACGGCGACGGCGGCGTCACGTCCCTGTTCGTCGGGTGCTTCTTCTCCGACGGGCCGACGAAGGCAAGGTCGTACTCGGCGCTGACGTTCTGCCCGAGCACATCGCGCAGCGACGTCTGCACGACGAGCGTGTACGAATCACCCGCCTTGAGGTTTAGGCCGCTCAGCGTGACGACACGGTTCGCGTAGGACGCAGTGGCGTCGAGCTGCTTGCCCTTGGAGTCCATCACCTTGACGGCGTCGCTCACGGTCGCCGGGTCCAGGTCGCTGTCGAAGGTGACCTTCACGCTGTCCGCCGCGACGTCGACGCTGACGACGTGAGCACCCTTGCCGAGTTCGGTGCGCTGCCCTGCCGAAGCCTGGTCGACGAGGAACTGCTTCGTCGTGGCGTCGCGGACGAGGAGGAGCGTCTCCTCGTAGTCCGACACGTCGAGCTTGCCGTGCGAGAAGACCAGGCGAACGACGAAACGCGCCGTGTCCGGCTCGGCGCCCGTGATCTCCGACGTGAGTACATAGAACCGGGAGAAGACCGGGTCGCCGGTGACGATGAGGTTCAGCCCGCCCTGCCCGAACGCCGCCTTGCCGCTCGCGTCGAGGTACGACGTCGCGACGTCGGACTGTCCCTGGAGTCG
>CAYWTI010000241.1:0-6590 GCA_964461175.1 uncultured Actinomycetes bacterium
CCGGTCGGGGTCCGGTGCCGCGGACAGCAGGAGCTGGGTGTAGGGATGTGCGGGCGCGTCGGTCAGCTCGACGCTGGGCGCGGCCTCGACGAGCTGGCCGGCGTACATGACGACGATCACGTCGGCGAGGTAGCGCGCCGACGCGATGTCGTGGGTGACGTAGAGGACCGCAAGGCTCTCCTCGTCGCGCAGGTCGGCGAGCAGATTGAGGACGCCGAGGCGGATCGAGACATCGAGCATCGACACCGGCTCGTCGGCGATCAGGACGCGCGGCCGGACCGCGATCGCGCGCGCGATGGACACACGCTGGCGCTGTCCGCCCAAGAGCTCGTGCGGGAACTTGTCGGCGTAGCTTGGCTTCAGCTGCACGCGCCGGAGCAACCCATCGACCACAGCGTCGGCGTTGCCGTTCGCGAGGTGGTGGATCTTCAGCGGCCGCTCCAGGTCGTGGCGCACGCGATGCACGGGGTTGAGCGACGAGAACGGGTCCTGGAAGACCATCTGCACCTGGCGCGCGTACGAGCGCGGCCTCCCGGGCGGAACAGGCCTGCCGTCGAGCAGGACCTCGCCTTTGTCCGGCTTGATGATCCGGGCCAGGATGCGAGCGACGGTCGTCTTGCCGGCGCCGCTCTCGCCGACGAAGGCGGTGACCTTGCGGGCCTCGAGGCGCACGGAGACGTTGTCGACCGCGTGGACAGGGACCTTGCGCGCGAACGGACCGCGGCCGTGCCGGACCCAGAAGTACTTGGTCAGGTTGCGCCCTTCGAGCACAGGTGTGGGCGCGGTCATCTCGCGTGCACCTGGAGCGCCGGCGCCGGCTCGGGCAACGAGAGCTCGGGTGGCGGAGTGGCGCCTTCGCGGTGCAGCCAGCACGCCACCTCACGACCGGAGGTGCCGACCGGCTGCAGCACCGGCACCTCGCTGGCGCAGCGCTCCAGCGCCCACCGGCACCGCGGATGGAACGCGCATCCCGAGGGAAGATCCCGCAGATCGGGAGGTGATCCGGGGATCCCCTCCATCGGGACGCGCTTGCCATGCATGGGCGGGAAGCAGTGCAGCAGCCCGTGCGTGTACGGCAGGCGCGGCGCGCGGAACAGCGCGCCCGCCGGGGCACGCTCCATCACCTGGCCCGCGTACATCACGGCGATGTCGTCCGCGAGCTCCACGAGCAGCGAGAGGTCGTGCGTGATGAAGAGCGCGGCGAAGCCGAGCCGGTCCCGTAAGCCCATGAGCTCTTCGAGGACCTCGCGCTGCGTGACCACGTCGAGGGCGGTCGTCGGCTCGTCGAGGATCATGACCTGCGGTTCGAGCGCGAGCGCCATCGCGATCATCGCCCGCTGGCGCATGCCGCCGGACAGCTCGTGCGGGTAGCTGGAAAGACGCTCGCCCGACATCCCGACCATGTCGAGCAGCTCGACCGAGCGCGCGTGCCGCGCGTCGCGGTCCATGTGAGGCCGGTGCGCGCGCAGCATGTCGTCGAATTGCGAGCCGATGGTGATGACGGGGTTCAGCGAGTTGAGTGAGCTCTGGAGGACGACCGCGATCTCCGACCAGCGAAGCTCGCGCAGGGCGTGCGGACCGGCGGCGAGCATGTCGATCGTGCCCTTCGGCCCGTCGGCGGTGAAGGGCCGGGAGTGGAAGAGCACCTGGCCGCCCGTGATCACCGCCGGGGCGCGAAGCAGGCGGACCGCCGCAAGCGCGAGCGTCGTCTTGCCGCTGCCGCTCTCGCCGGCGAGCCCGAGCACGCGGCCGCGGCGGAGGACGAGGTCGCAATCCGTGACCGCGTGCACGGCGTCGGCGCCGTAGCCGTAGTCGACGGAAAGGCCGCGGATCTCGAGCACGGCGTCGGCGGCGGCCGCTGGGCTCGACTCGGCGGCGGGCACCGAACGGATCACGGGGGTCGCGGCCAGGGTGCCGACGTCGACGCCCGCCTTGCGCGCTGCCTTCGCGGTCAGTCCCGCCGTGCGGAGGCGCGGGTTGATGAACTCGTCGATGCCGAAGTTCACCAACGCGAGCCCGGTGCCGAGGAGCGCCACGCAGATGCCCGGCGGCGCCCACCACCACCACCAGCCGCCGCGCACCGCGTTGTTGGCGAGGCCCTCGCGGAGCATCTCGCCCCAGTTCCACAGGCCTGGCGGCGAGCCGGTCGGCGACCCCGCGAGACCGAGGAACGAGATGCTGACATAGGCGTAGACCGCGGTGATGGTCGTGAACAGGAACGAAGCCGCGACGATGGGCACGAGGTTGGGCAGGATCTCGACGAACATGATTCGGGCTCGCCCTTCGCCCGACACCCGCGACGCCTCCACGAAGTCGCGGTTGCGCAGCGACAGCGTCTGCGCGCGCAGGGTGCGCGCCGTGTACGCCCAGGTCGTGACCGCGATGATCGCCGCGACGAGGACGATGCTCGAGCCGGCCGACGGCACGTAGTCGGCGAGCACGATCAGTAGCGGCAGACCGGGGATGGCGAGGAATACGTTCGCGACGAGCGACAGGCCCTCGTCGGTGCTGCCGCCGATGTAGCCCGCCGTGACGCCGAACGCGATCGACAGCACCGTCGCGAGCGCGGCGGCGAGCAGGCCGACCACCATCGTCGCCTGCGTCGAGGCCAGGAGCTGCGACAGCGCGTCCTGGGCGAAGACGGTCGTCCCCAGCCAGTGCGCCCCGGACGGCGGGAGCGGCAGCGGGTAGTAGTTGGCCGGTATGCCGGTGCCGCCGCCGGTGCCGGGAACCAGCACGTGCTGGACCCAGTTCTTGGTGTCGGTCTCGTTCGGCGAGTACGGCGTGATCACGCGGCCGATCACGGCGACCACGCCGAACACTCCGATGATCGCAAGCCCGGCGATCACCTTCGGCGATCGCGGCAGGCGCAGGATCCGGGCCCGCTGGAGCGGCGCGTCGGCTCGGACCAGGGTCGTGCTGTCGATCGTCATGCCGCCTGCCTCGCGCGCGGATCGATGGCGACGTAGATCGCGTCGGCGATGAGGTTGGCGCCGATGACGATCAGGGTGATGACGACGAATACGCCCTGGACGAGCGGGTAGTCCAGCTTGCCGAGGGCGTCGTACAGGTGAAAGCCGATGCCCGGGTAGTTGAAGACGATCTCGACCAGGATCTGGCCGCCGACCACGAGGCTGATGGCGATGGTGAAGTTGGCGACCACCGGGAGGAGCGCGTTGCGCGCCGCGTACCAGATGACCGTGCGCGTGGGCAGGCCCTTGGCCTGCGCGACCAGGACGAAGTCCTCGTCCATGGTCGTGATCATCTGGTTGCGCATCGCGAGCATGAATCCGGCCATGGAGGCGAGGACGACGGTGGTCGCGGGCAGGAGCGCGTGGCTGATGACGCTCTGGATGTAGGGCAGGTTCCAGCCAGGATTCGTGGTGTAGATGTCGTAGCCGAAGAGGCTCGGCACCCAGCGCAGCATCGTCCCGGTCTGGCCGAAGATCAGGACGAGGACGAGTCCAAGGAAGAAGTACGGCAGCGCCTGGAAGAAGGTCGCGAACGGTAGGAGCCAGTCGAGCAGCGAGCCGCGCCGCCACGCGACGAGCGTTCCGATCAGCGTGCCGGCGAGGAAGGCGATCGTCGTCGCCGTGAGCAGCAGGCCGAGCGTCCAGGGCAGGTAAGAGACCAGCAGCTCACCGACGGGAGCGTTCTCCGACCACGAGTGGCCGAGGTCGCCGTGGGCCAGGTTGCCGATGTACTGCACGTACTGGTCCCACAGGCTGGTGTGCACGTTGTAGCCGAGCTGCTGCTCGATCGCGATCACGCACTGCTCGTTGCAGTTGCCGGACTGCGATGCCCGCGCGACCGCGCCCGCGACCGGGTTGCCAGGGACCACGCGCGGGAGCAGGAAGCTGACGGTGACCGCGACCCACGCCGCCAGCAGGTAGACGACGAGCCGCCGAGCCAGCGCAGCCATCTACTTGCCGTTCTCCGCGGCGATGCATCCGCAGCTCTCGCGGACGATCAGCTGCACGGGAAGCACGACGTCGGGCTCCGCCTTGCCGGTGCTGATCCTCTTGTACAGCACCTGGAATGCCATCCCCCCGAGCTCCTGCATCGGCTGGCGGACCGTCGTCAGCGGCGGGTGCATGTGCCGGGCGACGGGCACGTCGTCGAATCCCGTGACGGCCACGTCGTGCGGGACGCGAAGGCCGCGCCTTCCCAGGGCGTGCATGGCGCCCAGCGCCGTCTGGTCGTTTGCGCAGACGATGGCGCGAGGAAGCTTGTGCCCCGCGGCGAGCAGCCCGCTGATCACGCGCGCGCCGCCGGCCGCGCTGTAGTCGCCCTGCCAGCGCTCGCCCGTCTCGATCCTCGCGCCGTGCGCGCGCGCCTCGTTCTCGATCGCCTTCGCGCGGGCGTGGTTGTCCGGGCTGTCGGCGCGGCCGGAGACGTAGCCGAGCGTCTTGTAGCCGTGGTCGGCGACGAGGTGACGGACCAGCTGGCGCATGCCCTCGTCGTTGTCGCAGCGCACGTTCATCGCGCCGCGCACCGGCGTGCCCGCCAGGGTGACGACGGGCACCATGGCCGCGAGACGCGTGATGCTGCCGGCCGAGATCATGCGGTCGTGGAGGATCAGTCCGTCGGCCTTTCCCGCCACGGCGGCGACGCGCGTCTCGACGTTGTCGTCGTTGAACCCGACCGAGCCCATGAGGACGTCGAAGCCCTGGCGCCTGGCCGCGAGATCGATGCCGCGGTAGATCACATCGATGAACAGGAAGCTCTCGTCCTCGTCGGGAAACGGCGTCTCATCGCCGCGGCGGAAGACGACGCCGACGACCTCCTTCAAGCCGTTCGACAGGGCACGCGCGGCGCCGTCGGGCACGAAACCGAGCTCCTGCACCGCCTGGAGGACGCGGTCTCGCGTCGCCGCGCGCGGGCTGCCCTGGCCGTTGAGCACGCGTGAGACCGAGGCGATCGACACGCCGGCGCGGCTCGCCACGTCGTAGATCGTCAGCGGACCTTTGGGCCTTTTCGTCTCCGGCAACTTCGCCTTGCCCCTGTGCATCTCGTGCACGTCCGAACGCCACCTGCGCACCGCGGTAAGCGCTTACCGGTAAGCGCGTACAGGGCGGGATTATATGGCGCCCGCGCCAAATGTCAAATGACCGATGGTCCCGTCTCGCGGGGGCCTTACGATCTGTCGCGTTATCTAGCTATGGGAGGGCTCGCGCCGAGATCGTGACTCGCCGCTCGCTGTGGCTCGCGGCCGTGATCCTGCTCGCGGCTTGCCAGTCCCCTCTCGCCCATGCCGCGCCGCGCGCGATCACTCCGCAGACCATCAGCGTGCAGCCAGGCGATGTGCCGGGAATGCAGAGGTGCGCGACGAGTGGGCCGGTCACGACGGTGCTCAGCCACGAGAAGACAAACGGATCCCCGTCGTACTCGATGAACGCCACGGAGTGGGAGCAGTGGAAGCAGCAGGGCGCGGTCGACGCCTACCTGGCCGTGTACGGACGGACCGACGCCGACTGCGCCGCCGCGTCCGACTCGACCACGGGAGCACCGCAGGGCGGCCTAATCGTCGGCCTCGTCGTGCAGTTCGCGGACACCAACGGCGCCGCGCGGAACTACCAGCGGGACTCGGCGCTCATGGGACTCGGGCCTCGCGACATTCTTTTCATCGAGCTCGCCGGCGGTAAGACGACCTTCGGCTCGGCGACCGGTCTCGGGACCGACTCGGCGATAGGAAGCGCGCAGGTCGCGGGCGCGGCGTACTTCGTCGCCAGGTGGCACAACCGGCGGTTCCAGTCGGAGTTCATCGGCTACGACATGGCGTTCGCCGACGCCGATCAGGCCGTGATGGACATGAACCGTAGGATCCCGCCGGCCTAGCGAGCGCCTGGCGTCCGCTCGCCGATGCGCGCCTTCTGCGCCGTGGCCACACATAAGAGGACGAGGATGGCGGCCACGATCGTCTGCGCCGTCAGCGGCTCGCCGATGAGCAGCCACGACCACACGACCGAAAGCAGCGGCTGGGCCAGCTGGATCGAGCTGACCCGCGGCACTCCCGCCAGGCCCATCGCCCGGTACCACAGGACCATGCCGACGAACACCGAGAAGACGGCCATGTACGCGAGCGCGGCCAGCGACGCCGGCGAGGGCTCGAACCCGGAGCTGCGCAGAGCAAGCGCAGTCATCGGCGCCGACACGGGAAGCGCCGCGACGAGCCCCCACGCGATCACGTGGCCTCCAGGCACCGTCCTCGCCAGCCGGCCACCCTCGGTGTAGGCGGCCGCCGCGCAGACGAGCGCTCCGAAGAGGAAGACGTCGCCGACGCCGATCGACGCCGATCGAGAGCCGGCCCCGGCGTAGGCGACGACCACCGCCGTGCCGGCCGCGGTCGCGATCCAGAACAGCGGCCTTGGCCTCGCGCCGGTGCGGATGGTTCCGAAGACGGCCGTCAGCATGGGCAGGATGCCGATCACCACCGAGCCGTGCGAGGCGCTGAGCGTGCGCAGCGCTTCGGCGCTGAACCATCCGAACCCGACCGCGGCGCCCGCCGCCACGACGAGGATGCCGGGCCACTGGGCGCGGCTCGGCCACGGAGCTCTGATGACGATGAGATAGGCGGCGGCGATCAACGC
>CAYWTI010000242.1:0-18797 GCA_964461175.1 uncultured Actinomycetes bacterium
GGCGAAGCAAGAGATGGCGAACACGATGGGCTACGTGCACGGCGGCATGATCTCCGCCCTCGCGGACTCGGCCATGGGCCGCGCATTGCGTACCATCGAGCCTGCCGTCGCGCGCTCGATGAGCTTCGACCTGAAGCTCAACTTCATCTCCGCGGCCAAGGTGGGGGAGACGCTGCGGGCGACGGGCCGGGTCGTCCACGCGGGGCGGCGCACCGCCGTCACCGAGTGCAGGGTGGAGGGCCCGGGGGGAAGGCTCGTGGCCACGGCGAGCGGCACATTTGCGATCACGAGGAAGAAGGAATAGGTAGCCGTCCAGATGCCGACTGACCAGATCACCATCCGGGGTGCGCGTGAGCACAACCTGAAGAACGTCAGCCTGTCGATACCGCGCGACCGGCTCGTCGTCTTCACGGGCCTGTCCGGCTCGGGGAAGTCGTCGCTTGCCTTCGACACGATCTATGCCGAAGGCCAGCGCCGCTACGTCGAGTCGCTGAGCGCGTACGCGCGCCAGTTCCTCGGCCAGATGGAGAAGCCGGACGTCGACATCATCGAGGGTCTTTCCCCGGCGATCTCGATCGACCAGAAGGGCACGTCGAAGAACCCGCGGTCGACGGTGGGCACGGTCACCGAGGTCTACGACTACCTCCGCCTGCTCTACGCGCGTGTCGGCCACCCGCACTGCCCGGTGTGCGGACGCGAGGTGCGCCGGCAGACCGTCGAGCAGATGGCGGACCACGTCGAGAAGCTGCCGCAGGGCACGCGGATCATGGTCCTCGGGCCGGTCGTCAAGGGACGCAAGGGCGAGTACCGCTCCCTGATCGACGACGTGCGCAAGTCGGGGTTCGTCCGCGTGCGCGTGGACGGCAGCCTCTACGAGATCGGCGAGCCGATCCCGATGGACAAGAACAAGAAGCACGACGTGCAGGTCGTCGTCGACCGCATCGTCGTCGGCCCGGAGCAGCGCACGCGGCTCGTCGACTCGATCGAGACGGCCGCGAGGCTCGGCGGCGGGTCGGTGATCATCGCGCCACAGGGGGGTGCGCCGGATACAGGGCTTCGCCCGACCGGCGCAAAGGGGGGAGTCCCCCCTGGTCAAGTCGCGGGCGAGGAGATCAACATGTCGCAGGACTACGCGTGCCCGTACGACGGCACGAGCGTCCCCGAGCCGGAGCCGCGGAACTTCTCCTTCAACAACCCGCACGGCGCGTGCCCGGTGTGCACCGGGCTCGGCTTCCAGCTCGTCGTCGACGCCGACCTGATCGTCCCCGACCCGTCGCTGTCGCTGCGCGAGGGCGCGATCGCCGCCTGGAGCCGCTCGCAGTTCTTCTATCCGGAGCTGCTCGAGTCGGTGAGCAAGTACTTCGGCATCGACATGGACAAGCCGTGGTCGAAGCTGAACAAGCAGCAGCAGGGCCTGCTCCTCAACGGCACAGGCGAGAAGAAGATCCGCTTCGGCTACAAGAACCAGTACGGCCACTCGCGCTGGTACGAGGCGCCTTTCGAGGGCGTCGTCGCGAACCTGCAGAGGCGTTACGAAGAGACGCAGTCCGAGTACCTCAAGGCGGAGCTCGAGCGCTACATGTCGGACAAGCCGTGCCCGGCGTGCAAGGGCACCCGGCTCAAGCCCGAATCGCTCGCCGTGACGGTGAGCGACCACAACATCGCCGAGGTGTGCCGGCTGTCCGTGAGCAAGGCGATCGCGTTTCTCGACACGCTCGAGATGAGCGAGCGGGAGCAGCTCATCGCGCGCGGAATCCTCAAAGAGATCCGCGAGCGGCTGCAGTTCATGATCGACGTCGGTCTCGACTACCTCACCGTGGAGCGCCCGGCCAACACACTGAGCGGGGGCGAGTCGCAGCGCATCAGGCTCGCCACGCAGATCGGCTCCAAGCTGATGGGCGTGCTCTACATCCTCGACGAGCCCTCGATCGGCCTCCACCAGCGCGACAACCGGCGCCTCATCAACACCCTCGTCAGCCTGCGCGACCTCGGCAACACGCTCATCGTGGTCGAGCACGACGAGGAGACGATCCGCTCCGCCGACTACATGGTCGACATCGGTCCGGCGGCGGGCGAGCACGGCGGCGAGATCGTCGCCGCCGGTCCGGTCGAGAAGGTGCTGCGCGACCCGCACTCGTTGACGGCGGCTTACCTGCGCGGCGACCGCATGATCCCGGTGCCGCAGCACCGGCGCAAGGGCAACGGCAAGCAGCTCGTGATCCGGGGAGCGCAGGCGAACAACCTGAAGGACATCGACGTCGCGTTTCCGCTCGGCACGTTCGTCGCGGTGTCGGGTGTGAGCGGATCGGGCAAGTCGTCGCTCGTCACCGACATCCTCAGCCGGAAAGTCGCGCAGCACTTCTACCGCGCCAAGGACAGGCCGGGCACGCACCGCAGCGTCGCCGGGCTCGAGCACCTCGACAAGGCGATCGACATCGATCAGTCGCCCATCGGCCGCACGCCGCGCAGCAACCCCGCGACCTACACCGGGATGTTCACGTACATCCGCGACCTGTTTGCGAGCCTTCCCGAGGCGAAGATGCGCGGCTACAAGGCGGGAAGGTTCAGCTTCAACGTCAAGGGCGGGCGGTGTGAGGCATGCCAGGGCGACGGCATCATCCAGATCGAGATGCAGTTCCTGCCGGACGTCTACGTGCCATGCGAGGTCTGTCACGGGACGCGCTACTCGCGCGAGGTGCAGGAGGTGAAGTTCCGCGGCCACTCCATCGCGGACGTGCTGGAGATGACCGTCGACGAGGCGCTCGACGTGTTCGAGAACGTGCCCGCGATCAAGACCAAGCTCCGCACGCTGCACGATGTGGGCCTCGGCTACATACGCCTCGGTCAGCCGGCGACGCAGCTGTCCGGCGGCGAGGCGCAGAGGGTCAAGCTGTCGGCGGAGCTGTCGCGCCGCGACACCGGCCGGACGCTGTACCTCCTCGACGAGCCGACGACCGGGCTCCACTACGCCGACGTGGAGCGGCTGCTCGCGGTCCTGCACCGGCTCGTCGACCACGGCAACACCGTGGTCGTGATCGAGCACAACCTCGATGTCCTGAAGACCGCCGACTGGATCGTTGACCTCGGGCCCGAGGGTGGCGAGAACGGCGGCCGCATCATCGCCGAGGGGACGCCCGAGCAGCTCGCCGCGAATACGGAGTCGTCGACCGGCCACTACCTGCGCGAGCCGCTCGCCCGCGCGCGAAGATCGCCTGCTTCGGCCAACGGAGCAGGACGCACCAAGCGTTCCCGCGTCGCAGTCGGCTGAGCTAGAGCAACCCCGATCCGGCTACGGCGCGCTCCTGCGCGTCGACGGGTTCCGGCGCCTCATCGTCAGCCTGCTGCTGGGCCGGCTCGCGAGCCGGATGATCGCGGTGGGTCTCGTCCTTTTCGTGCTGTCCCGCTACCACTCGCCGCAGCTCGCAGGCGCCGCGGTCTTCCTGTTCTTGTTTCCGGGGCTACTCATTTCGCCGCTCGCCGGGGCGATGCTGGACCGGTACGGTCGCGCCCGCCTGGTGACGGTCGATTACCTGGTCGCGGCCGCCATGCTCGCCCTGCTCGCCGTGCTCTCGACCGCTCACGTGCTGGCGCCGTGGCTGCTGCTGCTCATCTGCGGTCTCTCGTCACTGACCGCCCCGCTTGGGATCGGCGGCGCGCGCTCGCTGGTGCCAAGCCTCGTGCCGAGCCACCTGTGGGAGAGGGCGAACGCACTCGACAGCATCACCGACGTGTTCTCGAGCATCATCGGCGCGCCGCTCGCGGGTGTGCTCGTGGGCCTCGCCGGCGGTGAGACGGCCCTCGCCGCGTCCGCGTTCACGTTCGTCGTCGGAGGCGTAGCGATGTGGACGGTCCGCGAACGCGGATTCCAGCCGCAGGGCGGGCCCATTCTCGCGGAAGCCTGGGCCGGGCTCACGTACGTGCTGCGGAATCGAACTCTGGTCGGCCTGGCCGTGACGTTCTTCACGTTCAGCGTCGGATGGGGATGCCTTGTCATCGCCGTCCCCGTCCTGATCCTCGGCACATTCCACCAGGGTCCGGCGACGGTGGGCTACATCTGGGGCTTGGTCGGCGTCGCGGGCCTGGCCTCGATGCTCTTCGTCGGCCGCATTCACACCGAGGGCCGCGAAAGGCAGCTCATGGCCGGCTCGATCTTCGCGATGGGTGTGGTCATGGCGGTGTTTCCCTTCGCGCGGTCGGTGGTCGTCGTCGCCGCCGCCCTGATCGTCATCGCGCTGGTCGAGACGCCGTTCGATCTCGCGTTCCTCACGCTGCGGCAGCGACGATCGGATCCGGCGCGGTTCGGCCGGGTGTTTGCAATCTCGGTCTCCCTCAACATGCTCGGCGGGCCCGTCGGCTCGGCGATCGCGGGCCCTCTCATCGCCTGGTCTCTGCAAGGCACGCTGTGGTTCGCCGCCGCCTTCACCGCCGCCTCCGCGATCTTCCCGATGCTCGTCATCCCCGCGCGCGATGACCGCCGATAGCACCACTACCGCCGAGGCCGAGGCAGCGGCGACGCGCCCCGGTTATCGGGAGCTCTTTCGGGTGCCGAGCTTCGGCGCCCTCTACGCCAGCATGCTGGCCGGGCGCTTCAGCGGCCAGATGGTCGCGATCACGCTCATCCTCTTCGTCCTCGCCCGGTTTCACTCCCCGCAGCTCGCCGGGCTGACCGCCTTCCTCGCCATCACTCCCGGGCTGGTGGTCTCGCCGATAGCGGGAGCGCTCCTCGACCGGTACGGGCGGACCCGTCTGGTGCTGCTCGACTACGTCGTCGCGGCCGCGACCGCGCTCCTGATCGCGGGCCTCTCGTGGGGCCGCGCGCTGCCGGCCGTCCTCTTGCTCGTGATCGTCTTCGCGTCGTCGCTGACCAACCCGCTCAGCAACAGCGGAGCGCGATCGCTCTTGCCTGTGCTCGCGCCCAGGCGCCTGTGGGAGCGCGCTAACGCGCTCGACTCCACGGGCCACGTGATCGCGAGCCTGCTCGGGGCGCCGCTCGCGGGCACGCTCGTCGGCGTCGCGGGTCCCGAGTGGGCGCTCGTCGCGACAGCGGCGGGGTACCTGGCGGCCGGTGTGTTCGTCGGCCGCGTCCGCGATCCGACCGGCAAGACGGCCGGCGGCCCGTCGGTCCTCGTCGACGCGTGGCGCGGCCTCGCCTACGTGCTGCGCCACCCGTCGCTGCGCGGCCTCGCCCTCACGCTCAGCCTCTTCAACCTGAGCTGGGGAGTCCTCAACATCGCCATCCCCGTGCTCGTCCTCGGTCGCCTCCACGGCGGACCCACGAGCGTCGGCTTGCTGTGGGGGGCGATGGGTGCGGCCGGCGTCGTGTCGGCGCTGCTCACCGGTCGCATCGACAGCCGCGGCCGGGAGCGGCGGATCATGGTCGTGATGATCCTCGTCAGCTCGGCGGGGATGACGCTCCTGCCGTTCGCGACGTCGCTCGCCCTCGTCGTGGCGACGATGGTCATCGTCGGCTTTGCCAACGGGCCTTTCGACGTCGCCATGTTCACACTCCGGCAGAGGCGCACGGACCCGGCATGGTTCGGCCGCGCGTTCGCGATCTCGATGTCGGTCAACTGGCTCGGCACGCCCATCGGCTCTGCCGCGGCCGGTCCGGTCATCGCCTGGTCCCTCGACGCCGCGCTGTGGGCCGCGGCCGCGGTCGCGCTTCTGTCTGCGTTTGTGCCCCTGCTCAGCGTCCCGCGGCGGGACGAGCGGGACTAGCCGCTGGTCAGGAGCGCGATCGTCAGCAGGCCGCCGACGATGTTGAGCGCGATGCCGACGATGCCGCCGATCAGCTGACCGCGCCGGATCGCCTGCACCCCGTAGAGGAGGCCGACCAGGGCCAGAAGGTAGAAGACGAAGTGGACGACGAACGGCGCCACGATCGTGACCAGGCCGATGCCGCACGACCACGCCGCGCGGCCGCTGAACTGGGAGATCAGCCCGGCGGCGCCGCCGATGCCGGCGGCTGCGGGGTTCATGCCGTACGGCTGCCCCTGTTGGTACTGGTAGGGCTGCTGAGGCAGGTACTGCGGCGGGGGAGGAGGCTGGTAGACCGGCTGCCCCGGCGGAGGTGGCGGCATGCTGGAAGGCGGAGGTGGCGGGTAGGCGGGCGGGTTATCGCTCATGGCCGCTGCATGGTAGACGTAAAGTTCGCCCGGTGAGCCGCTTTGTGACAGGTGGGACGGGGTTCATCGGCCGCCACCTCCTGCGCGAGCTCGCCCGCCGCGACGGGCCGACCTACCTCCTGGTCCGCGCGGCTTCGCGCGAGCGCCTGGAGGCGTTCATCGAAGAGATCGGTGCGGCCGGGCGCCTCGTCCCGCTTGCCGGCGACATCACTCAGCCGCGCCTCGGCCTGAGCGCCCACGACCGGTCGCGGCTTCGCGGCGCCGATTTCTTCCACCTGGCTGCGGTCTACGACCTCGGCGCTTCGGACTCGACCAACCAGGTGGCCAACGTCGAAGGCACGCGCAATGTCGTCTCGCTTGCCCGCGAGGTGGACGCCGCCCGCATCCATCACATGAGCTCGATCGCCGTCGCCGGAGCGAAGTGGAAAGGCAAGTTCACCGAGGACATGTTCGACGAGGGCCAGGTCCTCGATCACCCGTACTACCGCACCAAGTTCGAGGCCGAGAAGATCGTCCGCGAGTCGGGCACGCCGTTTCGCGTGTACAGGCCGGGGCTGGTCGTCGGCTCGTCTGTCACCGGCGAGGCCGATCGCGTCGACGGCCCTTATTACGCGTTCAAGCTCATCCAGCGCCTGCGCCACGCGATCCCGGCGTGGGTCCCGCTGGTCGGGTTCGAGGGCGGCGAGCTCAACGTGGTGCCCGTCGACTTCGTGGCCCGCGCGCTGGACGTCATCGCGCATCGCGACGGTCTCGACGGCCTGACCTTTCACCTCACCGACCCCGCGGTGCGCAGCCTCGGCGACGTGACCAACGAGTTCTGCCGCGCCGCCCACGCCCCGCAGTTCAACCTTCGCCTCGACGGCCGAGCCAAGGCGGTCCTGCCCCGCGAGGCGTCGTCGATGCTCGAGCACTGGAACGTCGCGCAGCTGCTCAAGCGCCGCCTGCTCGAGGGTGTGCGCGTCCCGGCCGAGGCGCTGCGGTTCGCCTCCAGCCGGGCGCGGTTCACGTGCGATCGTGCCCAGGCCGCGCTCGACGGCACCGGCGTGGCCTGTCCGCCGCTCCACTCCTACGCGTGGAAGATCTGGGACTACTGGGAGCGGCACATGGACCCGGAGGCGCCGACCGAGCGGAACCTGCGCCAGGCCCTGCAGGACCGCATCGTCCTCGTCACCGGCGCGTCGAGTGGCATCGGTCGCGCGACGGCCCAGCTGCTGGCTCGGCACGGCGCGAAGGTTCTTCTCGTTTCCCGGACGAAGGAGAAGCTCGACGCTCTGCGCGACGAGATCGAGGCCGGCGGCGGTACGGCGTTCGTGTATCCGGCGGACCTTTCAGACCTCGACGCCTGCGACCGGCTCATCCATCGCGTCCTCGCCGACCACGGCCACGTCGACGTCCTGATCAACAACGCGGGCCGCTCCATCCGGCGCTCGATCGCGTCCGAGTACGAGCGGTTCCACGACTTCCAGCGCACGATGCAGCTGAACTACTTCGGGGCCGTGAAGCTGTTGCTGGCGGTGCTGCCGGAGATGCGCCGGCGGCGAAGCGGCCACATCGTGAACATCTCGAGCATCGGCGTGCAGGCGTTCCCGCCGCGGTTCGGCGCCTACGTCGCGTCGAAGTCGGCGCTCGCCGCGCTCAGCCGGTGCATCGCTCCCGAGGTCATCGACGACGGCGTGGCGATCACGAACATCCACATGCCGCTCGTGCGCACGCCGATGATCGCGCCGACCGGCATGTACAAGAACTTCCCGACCAGCGCGCCCGAGGAAGCCGCGGATATGGTGGCGGCCGCCATCCTGACCCGGACGCCCGAGGTGTCGACGCGCCTGGGCAAGCTCGGCGAGACGGTCAATACCGTGAGCCCCGGGCTGCTGCAGTTCGTCATGACCGGCGCCTTCCACCTCTTCCCGGAGAACCCGGCCAGGGACGGGCAGGGTCGCGCGTCAGGCGACGACGACGAGATCTCGGTCGAGGCGGCGACGATGGCCTACTTGATGCGCGGCATCCATTTCTAGGGCGAGGTGACGGGGCTGGGGGTCCCTCCGCCGTGGCTCGAGATGCCGAACAACGCGATGCCGACGACGAAGATCAGGAACAGCACCAGCAGGATGAGGAAGAACCCCAGCGCGAGGTGGACGAACCCGATGATGATGCCGGCGTTCGCCATCCACATGCCCTGCTCGCCGCTGCGTTTGATCTGACCGCGCGCGACGAAGCCCGTGATGATGGCGATCACAGCCACCGTGAACCCGCCGATGACGGGGATGACGTGAGCAAAGAACGAAGCGATCCCCGCGACGAAGCTGACGACGGCGAGGTTGTTGGTCGGGGCGTTGCTCTGGGCGACGCCGCCACCGAGCTGCGCGGGCGGTGGCGGTGGCACATCGTGCGGGGTGCTGCTCACGGGACCGAGTTTAGGCCTTCCTAGAATCCCTAACGGACCGTGGTGAGCACGACACTCGAGGACGCGATCCGGCGACGGCTGCAGGCGGTGCCCGACACGCCGGGCGTGTACCTGTTCCGAGACGCCAAGACGCAGGTGATCTACGTCGGCAAGGCGCTGCGCCTGCGCGACCGCCTGCGCCAGTACTTCACCCCTGGCTACGCCGAGACCGCTCGTGTCGCCGAGCTCGTCCGCCGCGCCGTCGACTTCGAGTTCATCACCACCGCCAACGAGGTCGAGGCGCTGGTGCTCGAGAACAGCCTGATCAAGAACTACCGGCCGCGGTTCAACATCCGGCTGAAGGACGACAAGAACTACCTCTACCTGAAGCTGCCCGTGACCGAGGAGTTCCCGCGCGTCCACTACTCGCGCCGCGTCCTGAACGACGGCGCCCTGTACTTCGGTCCGTACACGTCCGCGCAGTCGCTGCGCTCCACCGTCAAGTCGATCCGCCAGCTGCTGCCGTTCCGCACCTGCAGCGACGAGATCTTCCGCCAGCACAAGGTGTGCCTCGACTTCCACATCAAGCGCTGCCCCGGACCGTGCGAGGCGAGGATCAGCACCGACGACTACAGGGCCCGGATCAACGAGGTCGCTCTGTTCATGGAGGGCCGGTCCGACCTGCTCGTCCGCGAGCTCGAGGAGCGGATGGAGTCGGCGGCCGACCGGCTCGATTTCGAGAACGCGGCCCGCTATCGCGACCAGCTGCATTCGATCGAGCGAATCGCCGACCGGCAGAAGGTCCTGACTCGGGGCCGCGACGACCAGGACATCGTCGCCTACGCCCGCAGCGGTGGTGAGGTGTTCGTCGAGGTGGCATACATCCGCCTCGGCAAGATGGTCGGCCACGACGGGCACGCGCTCGATGGCGCGGGCGACGCGACCGAGCGCGAGCTCCTGCGCGGCTTCATGCTGCAGTACTACTCGAGCGCGACGCACGTGCCGCGCACCGTGATCCTGCCTGGCGAGATCGACGAGCCAGAGCTGATCACCGGGTGGCTGACAGAGAAGCGCGGACGGCCCGTCGAGCTCGAGGTTCCCCGCCGCGGTCGCAAGCGCGCGCTGGTCACGCAGCTGGCCGAGACCGCGAAGCAGGAGCTCGAGCAGATCCGCATCCAGGCCGACTACGACCGCAGCCGCACCGAGCCGATGCTCGCGGCGCTGGCCGAGGCGCTCGACCTGGAAAGCCCGCCCAAGCGCATCGAGTGCTACGACATCTCGAACATCCAGGGCGACTCCGCCGTCGGCTCGATGGTCGTGTTCGAGGACGGCCGGCCGCGCAACGATCACTACCGGCATTTCCGCATCCGCTACACGCCGGGCCCGAACGACTTCGCGATGCTGCAGGAGGTTCTGCGGCGGCGGCTGGAGAGGCTCGAGTCGGCGCAGCGCCGCGAGGACTCGGATGCGGTCGGCGACCGGTCGTTCACCAGCCGGCCGGACCTCGTCCTGATCGACGGCGGTCGGGGTCAGCTCAGCGCCGCCCTCGAGGTGCTCGAGTCGGCGGGCTACGCCGATATCCCCACGTTCTCGCTCGCCAAGGAGCGGGAGGAGATCTTCGCTCCCGGCCGCGCGGACCCGATCGTCATCGAGCGGACGTCCCCGGCGCTGTTCCTCGTCCAGCGCGTGCGCGACGAGGCGCATCGGTTCGCGATCACACACCACCGCAAGGTGCGCTCGCGCAAGGCATTGACGTCGCCGCTCGACTCGGTCGAAGGCATCGGTCCGGCGCGCAAGCGCGCGCTCCTGCGACACTTCGGCTCCGTGCAGGCGATCCGCGACGCGCCGGTCGGCGAGATCGTGAAGCTGGGCATCCCCGAACGTCTCGCAGCGCGTCTGAAGGAAACCCTGTGACGCTCGTCATCATCGGTAGCTCCACCCCCGAACGAATGCAGGCGGCGGTCGCGGAGTTCGAGGCGGCTGGATACGAGCGTGTCGACGCCCTCGACGCACTTGCGGACGCCGACCTCGTCCTCGGCGTGTCCGGCGACGGCGCCGAGCTTCTTCGCGAGGCCGACCGGCGCGGCATCAAGTACGTGCTCGTCCACGACGGCGACGCCGACGGTCACCTTGGCGGCACGTACGAGCGCGCCCACCACCGCATCGAGGCGGGGCAGCGTAGAGAGCTGGCCCAGCACCTGCGCGGACGCAGCCGGCCGCTCGTCACGTGCCTGGCGTTCGCGTACAAGAACGGCGCGCCCGCGGACGCCGCCCTTCTGATCGACGCGCGCTTCCTCGACAACCCTTACTGGGTGCCGGAGCTGCGCGACCTGTCGGGCAGGGACCCGGAGGTCGCCGACTTTGTGCTCAAGCAGCCCGCGGCGCGCCGCCTGCTCGACGACATCGAGCGCATCGTCGGCGAGCTGCTGCCTCTCTACAAGGAGAAAGGGCGGATGCACGTAGTCGTCGCGTTCGGGTGCACCGGCGGAAGGCACCGCTCGGTCGTGCTCGCGAGCGAGCTGGCGAGGCGGCTTGGCGAGAAGGACGGGGTGGACGTCGACTTCGTGACTCGCGACATTGACTAGAGCGCTCGTGATCGGCGGCGCGGGGTTCATCGGCGTCGCGGCGTGCAAGGAGCTGATGCGGCGCGGGGTCGAGACCATCGCCGCGGGGCGGCAGCAGCGTCCGTACGGCACCTTCACCAGCTACGTCGCGTTCGACCGCACGGACGAGCAGCAGCTGGAGCGCGCGCTGGCGCAGACACAGCCGGACGTGGTGCTCGACCTCGCTTGCTACCAGCCGCGCGAGGTCGAGATGGTGGCGCGGGTGTTCCAGGGCGAGCGGTACGTGTTCATCTCGACCGGCGTCTATCCGGACCTCCACGGCAAGCCGGCGCGCGAGGACGATTTCAAGCCCCTGGAGGGCGAGCCGCCGGCGTCGCTCGACTACCGCGAGGGCAAGCGGTGGTGCGAAACCGTGCTGACGCGCCATCCCGAGCTGCCGTGGACCGTCGTCCGGCCACCTGCCGTGTTCGGGCCGGCGGACCACACGCTCCGGATCGCGGCGTACATCCAGCGGGTCGAGGACGGTGGCCCGCTTCTCGTCCCGGTCGAGACGTATGAGTGGCAGGCCGGGATCGCGTGGGTGAAGGACATCGGGTTCGCATGCGCGCTCGCGTGCGACCTGCGCAAGGACGCCGCTCACAAGGCGTACAACGCGGCCTTCGACGGCGTGTCGCTGCGCGACCTCCTGGAAGGCATCGCCCGAGCGCTCGGCACCAGGGCAAACCTCCACCCGATCCCGTTCGCCGAGCTGCCGGACGGCGCCAGCCCGTACGGACCGGACCCGCGCCGCGGCGCCGGCTACGTGCTCGACCGCGCCCGGCGCGAGCTCGGCTTCGAGCCGTCGGCGCTCGAGGACGCGCTGGCGGAGACGCTGGCGTGGTACCGCGTCGCTCGGCCTTCGCATCCTGGTTACGCCAACCGCCAGGCGGAGCTCGAGATCGCGCAGCGCGCCTAGACTCGTCTCGCAATGAGCGTCCGTCAGGTCGTTCCCTACGGGGTCGCGGCCGCCGGCGCGGTGGCGATCACGGCGGCGATCGGCGCGATCACGGCAGTCGCATCCGTGTCGGGGCTGTCGGCGCTCTACCTCCTGCTCGTGCTGTGGCTGGGGGCGCGCTGGGGCCGGGGGCCCGCGCTGCTCGGCAGCATCGGCGCCTTCCTTCTCTACGACTTCTTCTTCGTCCCGCCGGTCGGCACGTTCACGGTCCGCGGTCCGGCCGAGCTTCTTGGGCTCGTCGTCCTCCTCGCCGTCGCGTTGGTGACGAGCCAGCTCGCCGCGTCGCTCCGCCGGGCGCAGGCCACCGCTGAGGCGCTGGCCGCCGATTCGCGGTCGCTCTACGAGCTCGCGACCGCGATGCTGCGCATCCAGGACGTCGCGCGCGCCCTGGGCATGCTCTGCGACAGCGCGCTTCGCGTGCACGGCGTGCACCGGTTCGCGATCGTCGCCGTCTCCGGGTCGGCGGCCGTTCCGCTCGCCGGCTCGCAGCTCGAGCCCGATGAGCTCAAGCAGGCCGCGTGGAGCTACGACAACGCCCGCCCTGTCGGCGTCGCGATCAAGAACGGGGCCGTCGTGCCGATGAAGGTGCGCGGCGCCGCGAGCCACACCGCGTACTTCCCGATGGCCGGCGGCGTGGCGGTGATGACCGTCGACCTCGACGAGCCGCAGCCGAGCGACCTGCGGATGCTGGCGGCGCTGATCGGCCTGGCCGACCTGCTGCTCGACCGGCGCCGGGCGGCGCTGGAGGCCGAGCGAGCGCGCGGCTTCGAGGCGTCGGACCGGCTCAAGGCCGCGATCCTGTCCTCGCTGTCACACGAGCTGAAGAGCCCGATCGCATCGATCCGCGCCGGGCTGACCGCGCTGACCGCGCCCATGGCAGGCCTCCCGCCCGAGCAGCGCGAGCTCGTCACCGACATGGACCGCCAGGCAACCCGCCTCGACGAGATGGTTGGCGAGCTGCTGACGCTGTCTCGGCTCGAGTCGGGGGTCGAGCTGGACCGCGAGGCGCACGGCTTCACCGACCTGGTCGGCTCGTCGCTGCGGCAGCTGAAGAACCGGCTGGCGGGACACGAGGTCGTCGTTCGCGTCGGCGACGACCTCCCGCCGGTCGAGGTCGACGACGTCCAGGTCGGGCGCCTGATCGTCAACCTCGTCGAGAACGCGCTCGAGTGGTCGCCGGCGGGCGGGGTGATCGAGGTCGGCGCAGTTGCGCGCGAGCACGAGCTCGAGGCGTGGGTCGAGAACGATGGCCCGGCGATCGCGCCCGCCGACCTCGAGCACATATTCGACACGTTCTGGACGAGGCGGGAGAACGGCACGGGGCTCGGGCTGGCGATCTCCAAGCGCGTCGTCGAGGCGCACGGCGGGAGGATCTGGGCCGAGAACCGGCGGCGGGGCCCTCGGTTCACGTTCACCCTGCCGCTGGCCGGGGCGGCGCTGCGCAGCGCATGAGCGGCCGGGTGCTCGTCGTCGACGACGAGTTGGAGATGCAGCGAGCCCTGCGCACAGGGCTCGGCTACCACGACTTCGACGTCCACGCGGTGGGCAGCGGGGAGGAGGCGATCCGCGAGGCGGCCTCGTGGCGGCCGGACGTCATCCTGCTCGACCTCGGGCTTCCGGGCATGGACGGCTTCGAGACCCTGAAGCGGCTGCGCCCGATGACGCGCGCGGGGGTGATCGTGGTCAGCGTCATGCCCGGCGAGAAGGACAAGGTGCGCGCGCTCGACGCGGGCGCCGACGACTACGTGGTCAAGCCGTTCGGCACCGAAGAGCTGGTGGCGCGCATCCGCGCCGTCCTCCGCCGCCAGGCGGACGTGACCGCGGGCGAGCCCGTGATCCGCTCCGGCGAGCTGGAGATCGACCTTGCCCGACGCCTGGTCTCGGTGAAGGGCGTGCCGGTGCACCTGACACCGACCGAGTACGAGCTGCTCCGCTACCTCGGCCTACACGCAGGCAAGCCGGTGACGCACACCACGCTTCTGCGCCAGGTCTGGGGCGAGTACGCGGTCGGCGACCGGTACAACACGCGCTACGTCGTGGCCCAGATCCGTAAGAAGCTCGGCGACGACCCGGCGAATCCGCGCTACATCCTCAGCGAACCGGGAGTCGGCTACCGGCTGGAGGCTTAACCGGACGACAGTCCGGACTAACGCCCTCTTTTCCAGGCGCACTTCGGTCGATAGTACGGACTATCGCCGCTCTTTCCGCGCCGTCACTCCTCCGAGTGGCTGCGGTTCAGGACGTACGCAGCGAGGAACGCCACCGCGACCAGGCCTGGCGACCAGCCGATGCCGGGCCCGGTGGGATCCGTCGACGACATGTCGACGAAGATGGCGAGACCGCTGATCGCGGCGAAGACGAGCACGATGAGGACTCCGCGGATCGCTCCGTGGCGGGCGAAGAACAGCTCGAGCTCGAGCTGCCAGCCGGGACGGTGCCGCTCATGAGCCTGCGCCTGGACGGCCGCATGGGCGGCGATGCGCTCTCGCCGGCCCATGCGGTAACGCGCGCTGCGGGGAAGGCTCTCGAACGGCACGTGCTCGATCTCGCGCTCGCGCGGCGGAGGGACCTCCAGCGGCTCCCAGAGCGGCTCATGCCGGTGGCGGCGGTAGAGGATGAACGTGACGATCCCGACCACGACCCACCCGACATATATAAAGGTGGAGTTCGAGATGTTCTGAAACATCAGCTGGGTGAAGACCGTGCCGATGAAGAGGGCACCCAGCAGGGACAGCACGGGGATGCTGTCGCGCCCGAACTTGATGTTCCAAGGCATGCGGTACGGGCGGTGCAGCGCAGGTTCGATGAAGCGCAGCCGCATCACGGATAGGTGCGCGGAGCAGAACGCGAACGTCGCCGCGAGCGAGTACACAGCGCCGAGAAGGTCGATCTCCGCGCCGCCCGCGAAGATGCCCGGGAGCACGAGGATCGCGGCGCCGATCCCGAAGACCACGATCGAGAAGTACGGCGTCCGGAACTTCGGGTGCAGCTGCGCAAAGCGCCGAGGGAGGAGCTCGACGCCCGCCAGTGAGTAGCTGAGGCGCGAGATGCCGATCAGGCCGGCGTTGGTGGCGATGACCAGGATCGTGAAGGCGAGGATGCCGACCCAGATCCCGGCCCAGTAAGCCAGCGTGTCCGAGACGGCGGAGAACCCGGTCACGATGCCGGCGACCGGGTCGCTTTTCCACGTTGTTGCCAGGTCGGTGGTCCAATGGCCGGCGACCTGGTGGACCGGGAAGACGCTCACGCCGATCGTGGGCAGGAACGCGGAGACGAAGAGCACCGCGCCGATGACGTAGAACGTCGCCCTGGGCACGCTGCGCCCCGGATCCTTCGCCTCCTCCGACATGTTCGAGATCGTCTCGATGCCGGTGTAGGTGACCATCGCGATGGAGATGCTCGCGAGGAAGCTGCCCCACGTCGGCGCGATCCCGACCAGGCGCAGATTGGAGAGCACCGTCTGGATGTGGAGCAGGAAGAACAGGCCGAGGATGACCAGCACGAACTGCGTGATGAGGTCCGCGACCGCGAGCGTCAGGTTCAGGGCGCTCGACTCCTGGATGCCGATGACGTTCACGGCGATGAGCGCGAAGATCAGAACGACTGTCGCCACCACGTGCCAGAAGTCGTTCTGCCGCATGACCGCGAAGATGGGGATGTACTTGCCGAAGACGCCGAGGTAGCTGATCGCGAAGTACGACGAGATCGAGACGGTCGCCGTGTAGTTGAGGAGCTGTACCCAGCCGACGATGAAGCCGATCGGCTCGTTGAACGCGCGCCGCGCGAAGCTCGAGCTGCCGCCGGCGTGGGGGAGGGCGGCCGTGCCCTCGGCGTAGTTCAGGGCGGTGGTGACGAAGATGAAGCCTGCGAGGATCATCGCGAGCGGCGTCAGCCCGAGCGCGAAGGCGGCGGTGACGCCGAGCGCGTAGTAGATGCTCGAGCCGACGTTGCCGTAGCAGGCCGCAAACAGCGCCGGCGCGCCGAGCGTCCGCGGGAGCTTGGCTGGCCGGCGCACGACGACCCGTAGGTCGCCCGGCCTGCGGCCACGCCGCGCGACCGACTCGGAAGTCACGTTTCCGAGGTTAGCCGAAAGCCATACAGGTTCCATACGCCGAACGCCGGGATCCTCACCGAGACCAAACGGGTCGCGGCCTAGGTTGGAATCATGCGCAACGCGATCGTGCGGCTCCCCGAAACCCGCTCCATCCAGGAGGAGCGCCAGGTCCTCCGGGCGGCCATCCGGCAGCTGGAGCGCGCCGACCTGTACCTCGGCGCGGTCGCCGTCATGGGCATCGCCGACCCGGACGCCGGACGCGCTGTCCGCCGACTGCGGGCGGACCTGGAGGGACTGCGCCAGCACCTCGTGGCGCTCCGCGCCGAGGCCTGATGCACACGCCCGCCGCCGAGCGCCGCCGGGTCAAGATCCACGGCGCCAACCTCGGACCGCTGCTGTGCTGGTCGATCGTCTTCGCCGACATCGGCACGTCGATCTACTACGTGCCCGGCATCGTCTCGTCCCAGGGCTACAACAAGCGGACCGCGATCTTCGTCTGCATGACCGCCGTGGCCTTCGTCCTTCTCGCGCTGAAGTACGCCGAGGTCACGTGGCGAAACCCAGAAGGCGGCGGCGTGGTCACCATCTCATCGCGCGCCCTGCACCCGTTCGTCGGCCTGCTGGGCGGGCTGTTCATCATCGTCGACTACTACCTGACGGCCGCCCTGAGCGCCTTCTCCGGCGTGAGCTACCTCGCCGTGGTGTTCCCGGTCGCGGGTTGGGGCGCCGCGATACCCGGGACGCTGATCGCCCTGGGGGCTCTGGCTCTTCTCAACGTCTACGGAATCCGGGAGAGCGCGACCGTCAGCTTCATCGCCGCCATCCTCGCGGCGGCCGGCCAGCTGGTGGTCGTGGTCGTCGTCGCCGTCGCCCTGGGACCGGCCGGCATCGTGCACAGCTTCCAGCAGGTGGGCCAGGGACCGCCCAGCCTGACACCGCTGACCCTGGTCTTCGGTTTCGGCGCGGCGTTTCTCGCCTTCTCCGGTCTAGAGAGCGTCGCCCAGATCGCTCCTGCAATGCGCTCGCCCAGGCGGACGACGGCCTACAGGACGATGGCGCTGGTCATCGTCCTCATGCTGGTGACGAGCCCGATCCTCTCCCTGTGGCAGACCGTGCTGGTCCACAACCCGAACAGCACCGCCAACAACAGCCAGCTGCTCTCGCTCCTGGGCGGGCAGTTCGCGGGCCCGATTCTTGCCGACTACGTCGCCGTGACAGGCGCCGTGCTGCTCCTGTTCGCCACCAACACCGCCGTCATCGGCGGGTACCACGTCTTCCTCGCGCTGACGCGCATGGGCTTCCTGCCGAGGTTCATCGAGGGGCACAACTCGTGGCGCCTGACGCCGCACGTGGCCATCCTCGCCGCCGTGCTTCCGCCCGTCGCCATCGTGTACGTCGCCGCGCAGAGTTCGGCGGGGACGGCCGTCTTCCTCGGCAACCTCTACGCGTTCGGCCTGCTCGGCTCGATCATCCTCACGAACGTCTCGCTGGACGTCATCCGCTCGCGCGAGCTTCGCATCGATGGGGGCTTCATCCGCAGGGTTGTGCTGGTCGTGGGAGTGTTCACCACCGGTCTGGCCGTCATAGCCTGGACGGTCAACATCTTCGCCAAGCCGGAGGCGACGGTCTTCGGCGGCGCGTTGACCGGCGTCGGCCTCGTCGTCGGCCTGATGACCTACCGCGCGGGGCGCGCGCGCCGGCCGGCGGTGTTCCCGGTGCCCTACCGGCCGGCACTCGCCGCGGAGTCGATCGCGCTTCAGTTCAGTCGCGAGCCCGCCGATGTGCTCGTGATCCTGCCCCGCGACCAGAACCACGCGGAGTCGGTGATCGAGGAGGGCATCGCCAAGGCCGCCGGCAAGCGCGTTGTGTTCCTGTATCGCGGCCAGCGGCCGCCCGGGCCGGCGGACCTGTGGGAGGTGAGCGACCCCTACCTCAAGGACTACGTCGCCCAGGACGCCTTCACCCGCGCCGAGATCCGCTCGCGCGACCACGTGCCGCACCGGCGCTACGTGTACGTCCCGGGGAGCCTTCCTCGCGACGCCATCGGCCGCGTCTGGGCCGAGGTCCGGCCGCACGAGACGGTCGTGGTCCAGGGTGAGCAGGACGTGCTGCCGCCCGTCTCGCTCGAGAGGGTGCGCCACCGCGTCCACAAGGGCGTGCCGGTTCTGCACCTCGTCACGAGCCACATCCGGCCGACCGACGTCATCGCCGCCGCCGGCGTCTGACCGCGCGCCCCTAGACGATCAGGTCCTTGAGCTCGCGCGGATAGTCGGTCATCACCCGCCGTCCGTCCTCGGTGATCACCACCGTGTCGGAGTGGCGGAAGCCGCCCAGGTCCTTGAAGTACACGCCGGGCTCCACCGTGAAGACCATGCCCGGCTCGAGCACCGCGTCGTCGCCGCGGTCGAGGAACGGCGCCTCGTGGCCCTCCAGGCCGATCGAGTGACCCACGTGGTGGCGCAGGCGGTCGGCCACGCCCAGCTCTTCGGCGAGCCGGACGGTCGCGAGCTCGACCTCGCCCGCGGGCACGCCCGGCGCCATGACCTCGATGGCGCGCGTCTGCAGCGCGAGCATCGCCGCGAAGGCCTTCTCCTGCTCGGGCGACGGCTCGCCGACGATCATCGTGCGCTCGAGCTCGCTGTGGTAGCCGTCGATGTTCGCGCCCGCGCCGCTGACG
>CAYWTI010000243.1:0-2137 GCA_964461175.1 uncultured Actinomycetes bacterium
AAAGCTCAAAGAGGCGAAGGCGTCCTACGAGGCGGCGCTGAAGCTCAACCCCATGAACTCGATCGCCAAGAAGAACGCGGCCCGTATCAACGCGCTGCTGCACCAGAAGGAAGGCCTGAAGGTCGGCGGCACGAGGGTCGACCTGAACCTCTTCGTCGAGGAGATGGGCAAGACCGTGATCACGACGGTCGACGCGCCGGCGTCCGCCGACATCGCGTCCAAAGTCGCCGCAGGTGATGTGGCCGAGCTGAAGATCGAGGGCGATGGCATCGTCGCGGAGACGTCGCGCGGCGTGCGCGTCGGCCAGCTCGAGCCGAAGCTCGCCCGCAGGCTCATCAAGTTCATGCGCGGCGGCAACCGCTACCAGGCCGGCGTCACGTCGGTCGACGGCGGCGTCGTCAAGCTGATCGTGCGCGAGACGTACCAGGACCCACGCTTCGCGGGCAAGCCGAGCTTCCCGATGCGGCGCAAGCGCGAGGTCGAGTTCCGGCCTTACGCCAAAGAGAGCCTGCTCACGCGCGAGGTCGAGGTGTTCGCGGTCGACGAGGAGGAGGGCGGAGAGGCGCTCGTCGAAGAGGCGAGCGGCGAGGACATTGAAGAAGGTATGCACGCCGTCGAGGACGAGACCGAGGCTCTCGACTTCTCCGAGGACGCGGACGGCGACATCGAGGACGATGAAGATGAGAGCTGACCTCGCCGACGGTCAGCGGGCCCGGGCCGGGAGGTTTCTTCACCGGGGCCGGTAGACCTTCCGCACCCAGCCGCACGGGCGCCCGGTCCATGGACGCCATCGCGGGCCTGGGCGGTGTCCCCGGTTTTCGCGACCTGCTCCCTCCCGAGGCCGAGGTCCTTCGCGAGGCGCAGGAGTCGCTGCTGGCCGAGATGCGGCGCTGGGGCTACCGCCACGTCATCACGCCGCTCGTCGAGAGCATGGACGTGCTCGACGCCGGGCTCGGCGTCGACCAGCGCCGCCGGCTGTTCAAGTTCACCGATGCCAACGGCGACATCGTCGCCCTGGTCGGCGAGCGCACGGTTCCGGTCGCGCGTCTTGTCGCGGGCAAGCTCCGCGCCGCCGCCCTGCCGCTGCGCCTTTGCTACGCAGGTCCGGTCGTTTCGACCGACGACGCGCGGTTCCACCACCGGCGCGAGACCTACCAGGTCGGCGCCGAGCTGATCGGCGCGCCCGGCCCGGTCGCCGATGCGGAGGTGATCGCGCTCGCGGCGCGCTGCCTGGAGGCCACGGGCATCCGCCGCTACCAGGTCGACGTCGGCCACGCCGAGTTCTTCCACGGCATCATGGAGGCGGTCCGCCTGCCCGAACAGGTGAAGGCGGACGTGCGCGCCACGCTCGCCGCGCGCGACTTCGTCACCCTGGAGGCGCTGCTCGAGGGCACGCCGCTGCGCTCGGCCGAGCACGAGCTGCTGCTCCGTTTCCCCGCGCTTCGCGGCGGACCCGAAATCCTCGACGCGGCCGGAGGCCTCGTCCGCAACAAGCGCTCCGAGGCGGCGCTGGCAGAGCTGGCGCGGGTCCGCGATCTTCTCGTCGCGCACGGCATCGGCGACGTCGTCGTTCTCGACCTCGGCGCGATCCGCGACTTCGACTACTACACCGGCGTCACGTTCGAGGGCTACGGTCCCGAGATCGGCCGCCCGGTCGCGCAGGGCGGACGGTACGACGGCTTGCTGGCGCGCTTCGGACGCCCGGCGGCCGCGACGGGGTTCGTCGTCCAGCTCGACCTGGTCTCGGAGATGCTGACCCGATCGCCACGACCGCCGGCGCTGCCGCGGCTCGACGCCGCCGTCGCGTGGTCGGGTGCGGGCCTCGCCGCCGCGCTGCGCCTCGGCTCGACGCTGCGCCTGTTCGGGATGCGCGCGGTCGTGGACACCGAGGCGAGGACGCCGGCTGATGCCGTGCGCTGGTGGGGCTCGGTCGGCGCGGCAAACCTGCTCTTCTGCCGCGACGATGCCCGCGTGGCGTGGTCGACCGCGGGCGAAAGGACGCGGAACCTGCCGCCGGAACAGGTCGCGGCGCGTCTCGCAGGTGGTGGGTCGTGAGCGTCTCCATCGCGGTGCCGACCGGTGCGCTGATGGAAGGCGCGCTCGCGCTCCTGTCGCGCTCCGGGCTGGCGGCGTTCGG
>CAYWTI010000244.1:0-3415 GCA_964461175.1 uncultured Actinomycetes bacterium
GGGTGCCTGGCGGTCATCGGGGCCCCCGCGAAATCACGCCGCAGGCTCTGATTTCGTGGGGATTAGACACGGGTGGGCCAGTCGTCGGTGGAAAGGACGAGCGTCACCGGCCCGTCGTTCTCGATGCTCACGCGCATGTCAGCTCCAAAGCTTCCGGTCAGGGTTTCAATTCCACGCTCGCGAAAACGCGCCACGAAGCGCTCGTAGAGCTGCTCCGCGCGGGCGGGGTCGCCGGCCTTGAGGAGGCTCGGGCGCCGGCCGCGGCTCATGTCGGCGAAGAGCGTGAACTGGGAGACGATGAGGGCCGAGCCTTTGACGTCGACGAGGCTCAGGTTCATGCGGCCGGCCTCGTCGGCGAACACGCGGAGGTCGATGATCTTGTCCGCGAGCCGCTGCACCGCCCCATCGTCATCGTCACCACCCGCACCCACCAACAACACAAACCCGTGCCCGATGGTTGCAGCCCCCCCATCCCAACTAACAGCCCCAGCGGCAACGCGCTGCGCTACGACCCGCATCTACCCAGCGTCTCCATGGCGGCCGGGTTGATCCCGGCCGCGACTATGCCCATCCGGTCTGCCAGTCGTCGCATGTGGAACAACATTCAAGAAAAGCCAAACCTTATACCGGAGGGTGAGCAGCGCCTGCGGCGCAGCCGCACGCGCGATGAGCGGGAACCATATGGTTTCCCGCTCATACGTCGTCAGTCGATTTTCGGCCCGAAATGCGGTTCGGCGTGGATCAGCGAGTCGATGTAGCGGAAGCGGTCGTAGCGCTGCTGCTGGAGCTCGGACGAAGACATCTCGAGCAGCGGCGCCACCTGCCGCTGCAGCGCCTCGTCCAGGGCGCGCGCGGCCGCGTCGTGGTCGGCGCAGGCGCTGCCCTTCGGCTCCGGCACGACCTCCTCGACCACCCCCATGGCCACGATCTCGCGCGACGTGAGCTGCAACTGCTCAGCCGCCTCGACCTTGCGCGAGTTGTCGCGCCAAACGATCGACGCCGCCGCCTCAGGCGACGCCACCGAGTAGATCGAGTTCTCGAGCATGATCACGCGGTCGGCCACGCCCATGCCGAGCGCGCCACCGCTGCCGCCTTCGCCGATAACCGCCGCGACGATCGGCACCGGGATGCGGAACCAGTCCATGATCGCGTGCGCGATCGCGGCCGCAATCCCGCGCTCCTCGGCGCCCGCGCCGGGATACGCGCCCGGGGTGTCGATCAAAGAGATGATCGGAAAACCGAACTTCGCCGCGTGGTGCGCGAGCCGGAGCGCCTTGCGGTAGCCCTCGGGATGCATCATCCCCCAGTTCCGCGCCACGCGGTCCTTCATGGTCCGGCCCTTCTGGTGACCGAGGAACATCGTCGTTCGCCCATGCCACGAACCGACTCCGCCGACCAGCGCGGGGTCGTCGGCCGACAGCCGGTCGCCATGCAGCTCGATGAAGTCGGGCGCAAGGCGGCGGATGTAGTCGAGCGAGTAAGGCCGGTCTGGGTGGCGCGCGAGCTCGACGATCTCCCAGACCGTCATCGCGTGTAGATCTCCAGCAGGTGCGCCAGCATCGGGCGCAGCTCGGTGCGCGCCAGCACCATGTCGACCTGGCCGTGAGCGAGCTGGAACTCCGCGCTCTGGAACCCCGCGGGCAGGTCGGCGTACGTCGCCTGCTTGATCACGCGCGGACCGGTGAAGCCGATCGACGCGCCCGGCTCCGCGATGTTGACGTCGCCGAGCAGCGCCAGCGAGGCGGCGGTGCCGCCGAACGTCGGGTCGGTGAGGACCGAGAAGAACGGAACGCCCGCGGTGTGCAGCCGGCCTACCACGGCATTGACCTTCGCGAGCTGCATCAGTGCGAGCACGCCCTCCTGCATGCGCGCGCCGCCTGACGCGGAGATCAGCACGTAAGGAATGCCCGTCGAAGCCGCCTGCTCCATGCCGCGCGCCAGCCTCTCCCCCGCGACGATCGAGAGCGTGCCGCCGACGAAACCGAAGTCGAACGCCGCGAGCCAGATCGGGTGGCCGGCGAGCGTGCACGTCCCCGTGCGCACCGCCTCGTTCAGCCCCTCCTCGAGCAGCGTGTCGACGACCTCCTCGTAGCGTTTGGGCACGGTCCAGTTGAGGAGGTCGTGCGAGCGGACGTCGCTCCAGCGCTCCTGCCACGAGCCGGCGTCAGCGAGCAGCGGTATCCAGACGTCGGCGGCGACGCGGAAATGGTGGCCGCAGTTCGAGCAGACGTAGTTGTGCGCGCGGGTGTCCTCGAGCTCGAGACCGATGCCGCATCCGGGGCAGTTGGTCGGCAGCAGGATCTCGGGCAGCTCGCCGCCCTGGATCGAGACCTCCTCGCGTGGCCGCTCGAGGATCGCCATCAGGAGCCTCCGATCCCGGAGATCCGAAACAGATTCGCGGCATAGACGGCCGCAGCCAAGGAAAGGGTGGCGCGGCTAGGAGCGCAAACCCTATGGGGTCCCCGCGCCGTGGATAGCGGGGGCAGCGACGCAGCGCCGGGCCCCTTGACGCCGGCTTCAGCGCCGCAGGCGCCCGGCCGTATAAGACGCGAAGATGCGAGGAGCCTCCGGGAGCGGAGGCTCACAGGCTCAAGCCTCCGTCCACGGCAAGGACCTGGCCGGTGATGAACGCCGCGCTCTGCGAGCACAGGAAGCCCACCGCGGCGGCGATGTCCTCGGCCGTGCCCTCGCGTTTGATGGGCGTCATCTTCACGAGCTCGGCGACCATCTCGTCGGTCAGCGAGCCCGTGGTCAGCTCGGTGCGCACGTACCCGGGCGCGACCGCGTTGCACGTGATGTTCCGCGAGCCGTACTCGCGGGCGATCGACTTGGTAAAGCCGACGAGACCCGCCTTGGCGGCCGCGTAGTTCGACTGTCCCGCGTTCCCGGTCAGCCCGACGATCGAGGAGATGTTGACGATGCGGCCCCAGCGCGCCCGCATCATGCCGCTCATGATCGCCGCCTTCGTCGTGGCAAACGCCGAGAGCAGGTCGGTGCGGATGAGGTCCTCCCAGTCGGGCGGCGACATCTGGATCAGGAGCTTGTCGCGGACCGCGCCGGCGTTGTTGACGAGCACGTCGACGCGGCCGATCGCCTTGACCATCGCCTCGACCTGCGCCGCGTCGCCCACGTCCGCCTGGTGGGCGGTCGCGTTCGGCAGCGACGACGCGGTCTCCTCGGCGGCCTTGCTGTCCGAACGGTAGTTGACGACCACGCGGGCGCCCATGCCGGCGAGGGTCTGGCAGATGGCGCGACCTATGCCTTTGCCGCCCCCCGTGACCAGAGCGGTTCTGCCGTCCAGGTCCCCCAACTAGGTCGTCGCCGCCGGTCCCGCGAAATCGATGAACAGCTCCTCGGCGTTCCACGTGTCGACGCCGGGGATGTGCTTGGCGGCGAGGCTGGCGAGCACGCGGCC
>CAYWTI010000245.1:0-5378 GCA_964461175.1 uncultured Actinomycetes bacterium
TCGGTCGTGAAGCTGCCTCTGCCGCTCGACATGGAGCCCATGCTCTCGGCGATCTCGGACACCGGCATCCCGAAGGGCGACGGCTGGGAGTACGAGCCGAAGTGGGACGGTTTCCGCACCCTGGCCTACCGCGACGGCGACGAGGTCGAGCTCATGAGCCGTGGCGGACGCCCGATGACGCGCTACTTCCCCGAGCTCGTCCCCGCCCTCCAGGCCCTGGCGGCGAAGAAGGTCGTGCTCGACGGCGAGGTCATCGTCGCCGGCGCCAACGGGCTCGACTTCGGCGCCCTGCAGCAGCGTGTCCACCCGGCGGCGTCCCGGATTCGCATGCTCAGCGAGGCGACGCCGGCCTGGTACGTCGCCTTCGACCTCCTCGCCGAGGGCGACGAGGACCTCCGCAAGCTCGGCCTGGGCGAGCGGCGCAAACGCCTGGAGAAGCTGCTGAAAGGCGTCAAGCGGCCGATCTTCCTGACGCCCTACACGCGCGACCCGAAGACCGCCCAGGAGTGGTTCGAGAAGTTCGAGGGCGCCGGCCTCGACGGCGTTATCGCCAAGTCGTGGGACGGGCCCTACGTGCCTGGCAAGCGCTTCTGGGTCAAGGTCAAGCACCAGCGCACGGCCGACTGCGTCGTCATCGGCTGGCGCAAGTCAAGCGACGGCACGACGCTGGGCGCGCTGCTGCTGGGCCTCTACGACAAGAAGGGGACGATGCACTACGTCGGCCACACCTCGTCGTTCAGCGCGGCCGAACGCAAGGCGCTGGTCGCGAGGCTCAAGCCGCTGGAGACAAAGATCTCGGACGACGAGTGGCGCGCCAACCCCGGCCGGATGCCGGGCGGGATGAGCCGCTGGTCGCGGGGCAAGGACACAGAGTGGGTGGCTGTGCGGCCCGAGCTCGTCTGCGAGGTGACCTACGACAAGCTCGAGGCGGGCGAGCGCTTCCGCCACGCGACCGGCTTCCTTCGCTGGAGGACGGACAAGCCGCCGAAGAAGTGCGGATTCGACCAGATCGCGTCAGCCGCGAGCTTTGACGTCCGGGGGATCTTCGGGAGCAAGTAGGAGCGGTCGGGCTCCAGGACCGCCTGGTCCGTAGTAGCGCATGGCGGCGCGGCCAAGGCCGGTCACCGCGACCCAGTCGAAGCCGGCGCCGAGTCCCACGCCCACGCCCAGCGGCACGACCCTCGCGGCGAGCTTCGCCGCCCCGCTGGTGGCGAACCGCGAGACGATGCGTGTGAGCACACGGCCGCCGCCGTGCGCGATGAGCAGCGCCGGCATACGCCGGAAAGCCGCGATGGCGAGACGCTCGCCACCGGCGACGATGACGTCCTCGCGCAGCTTCACCGCTCCGCTGGTCGCGCCCACGACGACGAGCGCCTCCAGCACACGCGTGTCGGTGCCCGAAAGCTCGTGGCCGAAGATCATCGCGATGCCGAGCACGAGCTCGATCTCCTGCTCGAGCGCATAAAGCGTCTGGCTCGTCACGGTGCCGATCGCGAGGGCTGTGCCCAGGCCAGGCACGACGGCCGCCGCGCCGCTCAGCGCTCCTGTCGCAGCGACACGGCGGCGGGTGGAACGTATGAGCTCGAGCGCGAGTTGATGGTTGGTGTGCCGGGGGTATTTCCCGCGGAGCTGCTCGATCTTGGCCCGGATCGCCGGCTCGCGGCTGTGCACCGCTCGCTCCAGCGCGACCAGGAGGGCCCGAACCTGGGGTGGGAGGTCGTCGGACTCCATCCGCCGCAAGCTTACTCGGGCGTTCTAGACGGGAGCCCGTCGCAGTCCGACGGCGCCATCTGAATGCGTAGTTGCGACCTTGTCGCGATAAGGCTTAGGCTCACAGGGTGCTGCTGACGCAGTCCTTTGACCGCGCCGAGCGCAGGCGGCTGGCCGGCTTTTTCGGGTCTGTCGCGATCCTGCACGTCGCCGGCTGGGGTCTTCTCCTGGTCTACGGCGCGACGCACGCCGGATTCGTGTGGCTTGGCGGCGTGGCCTACATGCTCGGCCTGCGCCACGCCTTCGACGCCGACCACATCGCGGCCATCGACAACACGACCCGGAAGCTGCTGCAGGGCGGCAGGAAGCCGCTCGGTGTCGGATTCTTCTTCTCGCTCGGGCACTCCACGGTCGTGTTCGGCGTGGCGCTTGCGCTTGGCCTGGCCGTGAGGTGGGTCGTGCAGGGCGTGGTGTCGGATGGGGGAGAGCTCCGGACGCTGGGCGCGGCCATCGGCACCACGGTCTCGGGCGCTTTCCTCGTCCTGATCGGCGTCTTGAACCTGCTGGTTCTCATCGACCTGATCCGCGTCTACAGGCGGATGCAGAACGGCGAGCTCGACCGCGCGTCGCTGGAGCACGAGCTGGTCGCCGGCGGCCTGATGACCCGGATCTTCGGTCGCCTCTTTCGGGTCATCGAGCACAGCTGGCAGATGTATC
Organism: uncultured Actinomycetes bacterium; assembly: GCA_964461175.1. Taxonomy (GTDB): domain Bacteria; phylum Chloroflexota; class Dormibacteria; order Dormibacterales; family Dormibacteraceae; genus 40CM-4-65-16. Next base: position 2,428 of record CAYWTI010000245.1, read on the forward strand.
CGATCGGGTTCCTGTTCGGCCTCGGATTCGACACCGCGTCCGAGGTCGCGTTCCTCGCCGTGTCGGCCGGGGCGGCGGCGCAGGGCCTGCCGTTCGCGGCCATCGTGTCGCTGCCGCTCATCTTCGCCGCCGGCATGTCGCTCATGGACACGCTGGACGGCGCCTTCATGGCCAAGGCGTACACGTGGGCGTTCGCGAGCCCGATCCGCAAGGTCTTCTACAACATGACGATCACGTCGCTCTCGGTGTTCGTGGCGCTGTTCGTCGGCGTCGTCGAGCTGGTGCAGATCGTCATCCGCGTGTCCGGACTGCACGGGCGGCTGGTCGACGCGATCGCGAACATCAACTTCCTCGGCGCGGCGGGTTACGTCGTGGTGGCGGCGTTCGTCGTCACGTGGGGCGCGGCTTTCGTGATCTACAAGGTCCGGCGACTCGACGAGCGCTGGAGCTCGGCGATGGACAAGGTCGCCTAGCGAGCGGACGTCTTATCGCGGCGCCGGAGGTCGGCGAGGTGCCCGCGGAAGTGACCCTCGATCCGGCGCGTGAACTCAACCGGCCCGCGTGCCATGGAGCCGGTCTTGATCCGGATCCTCGCCGCGGGGCTGAGGCGCAGGAGCTCGACCGCAAGCCGGCGCTGCGCGACGTCCAGGCGGGCCAGCAGCACGTAAGGCGGCACTGTGCCGAGCTCCTCGACCGCAAGCTGGTTGAACTCGCGGAACACTCCTTCCTTGATCGCGGGCGGGTCATGGTGGTTGAGAGCGCGGACGATTTCGAGGTACGTCTCGTGCCAGTAGACGAGGTGGCAGAGCACCTCGCGTGGACCCCAGTCACCGCCGGTCAGGTCCTGCGGCGGCAGGCTCTCGTAGCGGCGCGCGAAATCCTCGACGGCGTCCTGCAATGCCTCGACCGCGGCGAGTCGTTCTCGACCGAGCGACAGCGCATGCATGGCGCCCATGGCGGGACCAGCTTCGGCCACGCGCTGGCGGGCGTCGAGCGGCGTGTGGCCCGCGAGATGGGGGCCGTACCGCAGGCGAGCCTGCCGTCGGGAAGCGCTTAAGCTGGCGCCGTCATGGCCGACGACGAAGGTCCGCTGATCGATTTCTACCCCTACCGCGACCGCTTCGAGACCTACCAGGCGCTGGCGCCGCGCGGCCGCGAACGCAAGAGCATCCTCGACGAGCTCGCGACTATGGCGCGCGAGGAGGACCGGATCGGAGACGAGGGCCGCGTTTCGGGGTCGATCTACCACGGCGGCCACGACCACTACGCGTTCCTGACCGAGGCTTTCCGCCTCTTCGCTCACGCCAACGTGCTGCAGCGCGACATGTACCCCAGCGCGACCAAGCTCGAGGCGGAGATCGTGGCCATGACGCGGTCGCTGCTGCACGGCGACGATCGCGTGAGCGGCGTCATCACGTTCGGTGGCACCGAGAGCCTGATCGATCCGATCCTCGCCTACCGCGACCGGGCACGCAAGGAGAGAGGGATCACCGCGCCGCAGGTGATCCTGCCCGTCACGGCGCACGTCGCGCTCGAGAAGGCGGGCCACCTGCTCGGCGTGGAGATGCTGCGCGCTCCGCTCGCCGCCGACTTTCGCGTCGACGTCGACTGGGTCCGCCGGCACATCACACCCAACACCATCGCGCTTGTCGGTTCGGCGCCGAACTACGCGCATGGTCTCATCGACCCGATAGAGGAGCTCGGCGCGCTGGCGCTCGAGCACGACATCGGACTTCACGTCGACGCCTGCCTCGGCGGCTTCATCCTTCCTTGGGGCGAGCGGCTCGGCTATCCGATTCCGCGCTTCGACTTCCGAGTGCCAGGCGTGACGTCGGTGTCGGCGGACACGCACAAGTACGGCTACGCGCTGAAGGGCACCAGCGTGCTCCTGTACCGCGACGCGGAGCTGAGGCGCTACCAGTACTTCAACTATCCCGACTGGCCGGGTGGCATCTACTTCTCGCCAGGGCTGTCGGGCAGCCGGTCCGGCGGCCTCGTCGCGGCCACGTGGGCGGCGATGGTCAGCCTGGGCGAGGAGGGCTACCTCGAGATCGCGCGAGGCATCTTCGAGACGGCGGGCAGGATCCGTTCCGCCGTCGAGGCGATCCCCGAGCTCGAGGTCATCGGCTCGCCGACGTTCCTCGTTGCGTTCCGCGCGCGCGACCTCGACATCTACCACGTCAACGACCACCTCATCGCGCGGGGGTGGCGGCTCAACGCCCTGCATCTGCCGCCGGCGCTGCACTTCTGCGTTACGCGACCGAACACAGCCCCCGGGATCGCGGACCAGTTCGCGCGCGACCTCGCCGACGCGGTCGAGTACGCCAAGCACCCCGCGCGCACCGAGCCCCGGAGCGGCGCGTTGTACGGCCTCGGAGGCACGCCCGCAGGCAACGAGGTGCTGCAGACGCTCTTCACCGCAGCGCTCGACGCGATGTACGAGGTCGCTCCGTCGGACGGGCGTGGCTGAACCCTGGATCCTCGCCATCGACCTGGGCACCGGCGGCCCCAAGACCGGCGCGATCTCGCTTCAAGGCAAGGTCCTGTCCTGCGCGGTGTCGGCCGTGCACACGGCGTATCTGCCGGGCGGTGGGGCGGTCCAGGATCCCGAGGAGTGGTGGCGCGAGATCTGCGCCGGGGTGCGGGCCACGGTCGCGTCTTCGGCCGTGGACGCGCGTGATGTGGTCGGGGTCGGCATCACGGGACAGTGGGGGTCGACGGTGCCGGTCGACCGCGAGGGCACCGCGGCCGCCCCGTGCATGCTGTGGGCGGACACGCGCGGGGGGCGCTTCTCGGCCAGGGCGATGGGAGGGCCGGTGTCGCTGTTCGGCTACTCGCCGGGCAACATCCTCCGCTGGATGCAGATCACGGGTGGCGCGCCCTCGCCCCACGGCGCGGACCCGCTCGGCCACGAGCTCTACCTGCGCGAATGCGAGCCCGAGCTGTACGCG
>CAYWTI010000246.1:0-2925 GCA_964461175.1 uncultured Actinomycetes bacterium
ACCAGACGCTCCGGCGCGACGTAGTCCGGCGCGACGGGACCGCTCGACCCGGGCCCCGAGTTGAACGACGCGACCGTGCCGAGACCGAATCCCGTCAGCAGCGTCCGGCCGTCGTCGGCGAGAAGGATGTTCGCGGGCTTCAGGTCGCGATGCACCGTCGCGCGCGAGTGCGCGTAGTCGAGAGCGCTCGCGATGGGTCTCAACAGGTCGATGATGCCGAGCGGCTCATAGCGCCGGCCGTCGCCAAGCATGTTGTCGAACGTCGTGCCGGCGACGAGCTCGGTCACGAGGTAAGGCGAATCACCCTCGTAGGCGAGCTCGTAGAGCTTCGGGATCGCCTCGTGCTCCAGCGCGGTGTAGGACCGCAGCTCGAGCAGAAAGCGGCGCGAGAAGCTGACGTCGCGAGCGACGCCGGTGCCGATCGTGCGCAGCGCGACGCGGCGGTGCAGGCGCGGGTGCTCGGCCTCGTACACCGAGCCGAGGCTGTCCGTGTCGATCTCGCGCAGCAGCCTGTAACCGCCTACGTGCCGGTGGCCGTTGCTCTCCGACTTCGGCCGCGACCCGTTGGACGGCGGGGCTTCCTGTCCCACGAATCCTGAACTTTAGGCCACCGTGCGGGGATTCCGCCTATCGTTTGCCATTGCGTCGGCGTGGCGGAATGGCAGACGCGCCAGCCTTAGGAGCTGGTGCCCGAAAGGGCGTGGAGGTTCAAATCCTCTCGCCGACACTTCGCGGTGCGCCCCGCGGGAAGTTATGGATCTCCAGCGGCTCGATATCGTCCGCGACCTCGAAGCCGAAAACCTGGGAGAGAAAGTAGAGCTCCACCTCGAGGGCGCGCCGGATCGTCGAGGCGCGTCGCCAGCCATGCTGCTCGCCCGCGAACGCGATATATGCGTAAGGGAGCTTCTTGTCCTCGCACACGGCGACGAACGTCTCGGCCTGCGTCGGCGGAACGATCTTGTCCTCCAGCCCCTGCAGGAGCAGCACAGGGCACGCGAGGTCGTCGGCGAAATGGACGGCCGAGCGATCGTGGTAGGCGTCCTTGCGCTGCGGGTACGGACCGATGAGCCAATCGTCGTAGCGCGACTCGAACTTGTGCGTCGTGCCGTCGAACAGCTCGAGGTCGCCGATGCCGTAGTGGCTCGCGCCCGCATGGTAGAAATCGCGCTTGGTCAGCGAGAGAAGGACCGTGAACCCGCCGGCCGATCCGCCGGTGACCGAAACGCGCTCACCATCGGCAAGGCCCTGCTCGACCAGGTGCCGCGCGGCGTTGATGCTGTCGTCGACGTCGACGACGCCCCATTCCCAACGCAGTCTGTTCCGGTACGCGCGCCCATAGCCAGCCGACCCGCCGTAGTCGACGTCGACGAAGGCGAACCCGCGGCTCGTCCAGTACTGGAATTCGAACGGATACACCTGTCCGGCGGTCCCGGTCGGCCCGCCATGCACGTGGACGATGAGGGGCGGCTTCTCGCCCGCCGGCGCCTCGAAGTCCTGGTTGCGCGGCGGGTAGTAGAAGGCATGGGCCGTCTTCTCATGCTCGGTCGGAAACTCGACGTGGCGCGGGACGCTGAGGTGGCCGGCGTCGATCCGCGCCGGGCTCGACGTGCGCACGACCTCCTGCGCGTGGGTTTCGAGGTCGACCACCAGGACGCGATCGGCATGCGTGGCAGAGCTCGCGAACATCGCCGCTTTTCCACCTGAGACCTGGACGCTGTGCAGCGCGGTGTAGAGCAGCTCGACCTCCTCGAGCCGGCCGGTGCGGAGGTCGATGCGGCCCAGGTGTACGCCGGATGGCTCACGGAACACGCAGACGATCTCGTCGGGACCGTTGAAGTCATAGAACCGCTGGCCGAACACCCACTGCGGGGCACCGAACTCGGCCGCGCGCCGCGCGACAGGCTCGTCGCCATCCGCGTGCGCGCGATACAGGTTCCACCAGTCGGTGCGGTCGGAGACGAAATACAGCTCGCCGCCGGGTGACCATTCCGGCTGCAGGACCGACTCGTCGTCGCCGCCCGCGATCTTGCGTTGCGACGTCACGTGGCCGCCGCCGTCGAGCTCCGCGATCCAGACCTCGCTCGAGTCCCACGGCATGTGCGGGTGCCGCCATGCCTGCCACGCGAGCCGGTCGCCGTCGGGGCTCAGCTTCGGCGACGAGTAGAAGTCGTAGCCCGACGCCAGGGTGAAGGCGTCGCCGCGTCCCGCGGCGTCGCCACGGCCGGAGGCATCGATGGACACCAGCGTGTTGACGGCTTCGCGCACGCCGGTCGTGTGGTCCTCGCGGACCGCGATGACGCGACCGCGGCGCGCGTCCACCACCATGTCTGCGTGGCGGATGTCGGCGTCGGGGGTGATCGCCCGCGGCGCGGCTGCGGCGTCCTGGCGGTAAAGGCGCTGATCGGAGTAGTTGGTGAAGAAGACGATGCCGTCGCTCACCGCGTAGTGGCCGCCGCCGTATTCGTGCACCCGCGACCGTGCGTTGAAGCCCTCCGGCGTGACATCGGCGATCTCACCGTCGGCCTTGCGCCGGCACACGACGATGCGTCCGCCCTCGTCGGGGCGCAGCTCCGACCAGTAGAGGTCCGGCCCGTCCCACCGGATCATCTGGTTGCGCATGTGCACGACGCCCTTGAGCAGGAGCTCGGGGGTGACGGGCGACGACCAGGAACCGTAGGCGGCTGTCTTCCTCGCGGTCAATTGAGGCGGCGGACTATCAGGGCGTCGCCCTGGCCCCCGCCGCCGCACAGCGCGGCCGCGCCCGTGCGCATGCCGCGCCTCTTGAGCTCGGTGGCGACGGCGAGCACGAGGCGGGCGCCGCTCGCCCCGATCGGGTGACCCAGCGCGACCGCGCCGCCGTTCACGTTCACGCGCTCCTCGTCGAGCCCGAGCATCCGCGTCGCGTTGAGGGCGACCGCGGCGAAG
>CAYWTI010000247.1:0-59418 GCA_964461175.1 uncultured Actinomycetes bacterium
GAGCAGATCGACGACTCGGCTGCTCAGCTGATGGCCAGGGACATCGCCAAGCGCATCGAATCCGAGCTGAGCTTCCCCGGCCAGATCCGCGTCACCGTCGTGCGCGAGACCAGGGCCGTGGAGTACGCGAAGTAACGTCACAAAGGGAGCCCCGCAAGGGCTCCCTTTTCTTTTTCCAGCAAAATCAAGCGATGCCCGACGACCTGAAGATCCTGTTCGTCGCCGACGTGGTGGGCCATCCTGGCCGCGACGCGGTCAAGGCGCTGCTGCCCCGGCTGAGGAAGGAGCTCGCGCCCGACCTCGTCGTGCTCAACGGCGAGAACGCCGCCGGAGGTTTCGGCCTGACGGCGAAGATCGCCGCCGAGCTCAAAGGAGCAGGTGCCGACGTCATCACGACCGGCAACCACGTCTTCGCGCAGAAGGAGTTCACCGGCGAGCTGCCGGGCCTTGCGAACGTGCTCCGGCCGGCCAACTACCCTCCGCCGGCGCCGGGCAAGGGCTCGTGTGTCGTCGAGGCCGCGGGCGTACAGGTGCTCGTCATGAACCTGATCGGCCGCATCTTCCTCGACGCGCTCGACGACCCGTTCCGCGCCGCCGACGCCATCCTGGCCGACAACCCCGGCGTGAAGGTCGTGTTCTGCGATATGCATGCCGAGGCGACGTCGGAGAAGACGGCGATGGGTTGGTACCTGGACGGGCGGGCGAGCGCCGTCGTCGGTACGCACACGCACGTGCCGACCGCCGACGCGCGCGTCCTGCCGGGCGGGACGGCCTACGTCACCGACGTCGGCATGGTCGGGCCGCGCGACGGGTGCATCGGCATGGACAAGGACGTCGTCCTCCAGCGCTTCCTGACCGGTGTCCCGAACCGTTTCGTCGTCGCCTCCGGCCCGGTGACATTCAATTCGGTGTTGGTTACCATTAGTGCCTCCAGCGGCCGGGCGACGTCGATCCAGCGAATCGATCGTGAACATGTTTGAAGGGGTTCCAGCAATGTCAGCGGAGCGCGCTCCAGTAGAGGTGCTCAAGGTTTCGGCCACCTCCAAGCCGGTCGCCGTGGCGGGCGCGATCGCGGGCGTCATCCGCAGCAAGGGTCGGGTCGAGGTGCAGGCGATCGGCGCCGGCGCGATCAACCAGGCGGTGAAGGCGATCGCCATATCGCGTGGTTACGTGGCGCCCGGCGGCCTCGACCTCGTGTGCATCCCGGCGTTCATCGACATCTCGATCGACGGCGAGGAACGGACCGGAATCCGCCTGCTGGTGGAGAGCAGATAACGGGGGTCCAGGCGCGGTCTTTTCACATCTGGACGATCGGGTGCCAGATGAACGCGGCGGATTCCGAAAGCCTGGCGCGGCGGCTGCTCGCGGCCGGGTACGTCGAAGACTCGCTCGAGCGTGCCGACGTCGCGATCCTCAACACCTGCGTCGTTCGCCAGGCGTCGGAGGACCGCGTGTACTCCAAGCTTCACGAGCTCCGCGAGTGGAAGACGCCGGGGCGGACCATCGCCCTCACCGGCTGCCTGGTCGGCAAGGAAGGCGACGGCCTGCGCAGGCGGTTCCCGCACCTCGACGCGGTGGTGCCGATCGGTGACTACGAACCCTTCCTCGCGGATCTCGCCGCTCGCTATGACTACTCCGAAGGCGAGGCGCTGCCGGCGGCGGGCCGGACGGGGATCAGCCACTTCGTGCGCGTAATCCAGGGCTGCGACCACAACTGCACGTTCTGCATCGTCCCGCGCGTTCGCGGCCGCGAGAAGCACGTACCGCTGGCCGCGATCGTCGAGGAGTGCCGGCACGCGGTCGCGGACGGCGCGCGGGAGGTGGTGCTCCTCGGCCAGAACGTCGACGACTATCACGACCCCGACGGCGCGGGCGGCCTCGCCGCGCTCGTGCGCGAGGTCGAGAAGATCGATGGGCTGAAGCGGCTTCGCTTCCTCACCTCGCACCCCCAGGACCTGGAGGTCGAGCTGCTCGAGACGATGGCCGCCAGCGATGTCGTCTGCAGGGAGCTGCAGCTGCCCGTCCAGTCCGGCGACGACACGGTCTTGAAGCGCATGGCGCGCGGCTACCAGACGCGGCACTACCGTGCTGTCATCGAGAACGCGCGGCGCCTCATGCCCGACCTCGGTCTCGTCACCGACGTGATCGTCGGGTTCCCGGGCGAGTCGGAGCAGGCGTACATGAACACGCGCAGCCTCGTCGAGGAGATGGAGTTCGACGTCGTCCACATCGCGATGTACTCGCCGCGCCCGGGGACGTATGCCGCGACGAGGATGGAGGACGACGTGCCGCAGGAGGAAAAGCTGCGGCGGCTGAACGACCTGCTGGCTCTGTCGCGGGAGATCGCCACACGCAAGACGGCGAGGTGGGTGGGACGTGACGTCGAGGTCCTGATCGAGGGCCGGGACGAGCTCGGCCGGCCCTACGGCCGCATCCGCCAGGGAAAGCGCGGCGTCGTGCTGCGCGGGGCCGGCGTGCGGCCGGGCGACCTCGTCGACATGCGTGTCGTGCAGTCGAACGCGGGGCAGCTCCTGGGGTTGCCCGCAGCGTGAACCTGCCCGCGACCCCGGTGATGCGGCAGTACCGGGAAGCGCGGGAGAAACATCCCGACGGAATCCTTCTCTTCCGCCTCGGCGATTTCTACGAGATCTTCTTCGACGACGCCAAGGTGGCGGCGCCGATCATGGGCGTGCAGCTCACATCGCGGCCGCTCGGCAAGACCGGACGCGCACCGATGTGCGGAGTGCCTCACCACGCTTGGCAGTCGTACGTCGGCAAGCTGCTTAGGGCCGGTCACAAGGTAGTGATCTGCGACCAGGTCGAAGCAGCGAGCAAGAACAAGATAGTGAAGCGCGATGTGACCCGCGTGCTGACGCCCGGCACCGTGGTGGAGGACGCGTACCTCGAGCCCTCGCGCCCGAACTACCTCGTCGCCGCGTGGACGAGGGGCCTCGAGTCCGGCCTGGCCGCATGCGAGGTCTCGACCGGCGAGCTGCTGCTGTGCCAGCTGCCCAGGGATCGTCTGCAGGCCGAGCTCGAACGGCTTGCCCCCGCCGAGCTGCTCGCACCGCCGGAGGTCGAGGAGTACCGCTTCGACCCCATCCGCGGCCTGCAGAGGATGAAGGACATGCTCGGCATCGCCTATCCAGACTCGATCGGGGCGGGAGATGCGCCGCTCGCGGTGGGCGCCGCGGGCGTGATCCTCGACTACCTGCGCCAGAACCAGGCACGGCTGTCGCCTGGGTCACTGTCGGTGCGCACCTATTCGCCCGAGGCCACAATGCCGCTGGACGCGGCGACCGTCCGCAACCTGGAGCTGCCCGCGCTGGTGGCGCTGGTCGACCGCACGTCCACGCCCGTCGGGGCGCGCCAGCTGCGCGCCTGGCTCGGCGCGCCGCTGCGGGACGCCGAGTCGATCGAGCTGCGACTCGCCGCCGTGGACGAGCTCGTCACGGCGCCGGACCTCTGCGAACGCCTCGGCGACACGCTGAAGCCGGTCGGAGACCTCGAACGTCTCGTCACTCGCGCCGCGGCCGGGCATTCGAACGCACGCGAGCTCGTTGCGCTCCGGCGATCGCTCGAGGCGCTACCCGCAGTGCGCGAGGCGCTCGGTGCGTGCGAGGCGCTGGTGACACGCGAGCTGACGGGCCAGGTCACCGGCGCCCCCGACCTCGCCGACACGCTGCGCCGCGCGCTGGTCGACGAACCGCCGCCTGGCCGCGACGGCGTGATCCGCGCCGGCTTCGATCCCGACCTGGATGCGATCGTCGACGCCTCGAGGGGCGCGCGCGAGTGGATAGCGAAGCTGGAGGCCGCCGAGCGCAGGCGCACGGGGATCAAGTCTTTGAAGGTGGGCTTCAACAAGGTCTTCGGCTACTACATCGAGGTCAGCCACGCCAACGCGGTGCCTGTGCCCGGCGACTACACACGGAAGCAGACGCTGACCGGCGGCGAGCGTTACATCACGCCCGAGCTCAAGGAGAAGGAGGCCGTCGTCCTCAGCGCGCAGGAGCGCATCGCCGCGCGGGAGCAGGAGATCCTGTCGCGGCTCGCGGAGACGGTGGCCGCCGCGTCGCCGGCCGTCCGCGAGACCGCGCACGCGATCGGCATGGTGGACGCGATCCTCAGCCTGGCCAGGGCGGCGGCCGAGCACGGCTGGCGGCGTCCCTCCGTCAACGCCGGCCTGGCGCTGAACATCGACCGCGGCCGCCATCCCCTCGTCGAGGCGGGGCTGCCCGCCGGCGTGTTCGTGGCCAACGATCTGGAGCTCGACCCGGACGGCGCGCAGATCGTGATTCTCACCGGGCCGAACATGGCCGGCAAGTCGACGTATCTCCGGCAGGCGGCGATCATCGTCCTGCTCGCGCAGTGCGGGAGCTTCGTCCCGGCCGAGCGCGCGGCGATCGGCATCGCTGACCGGATCTTCACGCGTGTCGGCGCTCACGACGACATCAGCGCGGGCATGTCGACGTTCATGGTCGAGATGACGGAGACGGCCTACATCCTCGGCCACGCTACACGCGCCTCGCTTGTCATCCTCGACGAGGTGGGGAGGGGCACTTCGACATACGACGGCGTCTCCATCGCGCAGGCCGTTGTCGAGCACCTGCACGATGCGCCAAGACTCGGATGCAGGACGCTCTTCGCGACCCACTACCACGAGCTCACGGCGCTGGCGGAGCGCCTGCCGCGCGTGCGCAACGAACGCGTCGAGGTGCTCGAGGAGGGCGACACCGTCCGGTTCCTTCACCGCGTCGTGGCCGGCGGCGCCGACCGCTCCTACGGCATCCACGTCGCCGCCGTGGCGGGCCTTCCGGCGGCTGTGATCGCACGCGCTCGGGATGTCCTGGCGGAGCTGGAGCGCGAAAAGCCGCTGGAGCCGCCCGAGGTCCAGCTCGGCCTTCCGATCGAGATGGCGCCGGACCCGCTGCGCAAGGAGCTCGAGGCGCTCGACCCGTCGACGCTCAGCCCGCTCGAGGCGCTGCAGACGCTCTACCAGCTGAGAGCGAAGCTGGCCCCGTGATCAAGGTCCTGCGGCCGGAGGTTGCCGACGCGATCGCCGCCGGCGAGGTCATCGAGCGACCGGCGTCGGTCGTCAAGGAGCTGGTCGAGAACGCCCTGGACGCCGGCGCCCGCCGGATCAACATCGACGTGCGGGGAGCGGGGAAGACCTCCATCCGCGTCAGCGACGACGGCACGGGCATCCCGGCCGACGAGCTCACGCTCGCTTTCCTCCGACACACGACCAGCAAGCTCGTCTCGCTCGCCGACCTCGCGGTCATCGGCTCGTTCGGCTTTCGCGGAGAGGCGCTCGCGAGCGTCGCCGCGGTCGCGGATGTCGAATGCTCGAGCGCGGGCGCGACGGTTCGGATCCGCCATGCGGAGATCGTCGAGCAAGGCTCCGGTCCGCTCCTGCCGGGCGTGGTCATCGAGGTTCGCGACCTCTTTGCGAACGTACCGGCGAGGCTGAAGTTCTTGAAGAGCGACGCGACCGAGGTCGCCGCCATCAAGGAGGTCGTGTCCGCGTTTGCGCTGCTTCACCCGCACGTCCGTTTTCACCTCACCATCGACAGCCGCGCTGCCGTCAGCAGCGCCGGCGACGGTGACCGGCGGCGCGCCATCGGCGCGGTCTACGGCGCCCCGGTCGCGACCGAGATGCTCGAGATGCTCGGCATGCCGCTCGTTTCGGGCATGGTCAGCCAGCCGCGACTCAGCCGTGGCAGCCGCGACGGCATCGTGCTCGCCGTCAACGGCCGGCCGATCAGCGCCCGCTCGCTCGTCTATGCGCTCGAGGAGTGCTACCAGGGGCGCCTCGAGCGCGGAAGGCACCCCGTCGCGGTGATCGATGTCGCCATCGACCCCGAGCTCGTCGACGTCAACGTCCACCCGGCGAAGAAGGAGGTCAGGTTTCGGGACGAGGGCGCGATCTTCGCCGCGCTGCAGCGCGCCGTGCGTGCGGCGCTCGACGGCAGCGAGCCGTTTCGCTACCGCCCCGGCGATACCTCCCACGAGATCCGATTCGCCGAGGCGGCTGTCGGCGCGCCGCAGCTCACCCTTCACGAGGCGCCCGCGGCGATCGCGGAGACGAACGGGCACGCAGCGGCGACGACGGTCCTTCGGCCCATCGGGCAGGCGGGGCCGGGCTACCTGGTCGCCGAGGGTCCCCACGGCCTGGTCCTCGTCGACCAGCACGCGGCGCACGAGCGCGTGCTGTACAACCGGCTGCTCGAGAGCCTCCGCACCGGCCGCGGCCCGAGCCAGGCGTTGCTGATCCCCCAGGCCGTCGACGTCGAGCCGGCGCTCATCGCCGCCGCCGCCGATCACCGCGAAGAGCTGGCCAAGCTTGGCCTCGAGTACGAGGAGTTCGGGCCGCGCAGCCTGCGCATCACGGCGGTACCGGCCGAGCTCCCGTCGGGGCGGGCCACCGCGGCCATCCAGGAGACACTCGCGGCGCTTGCCGAGAGCAGGGGCGACGGGGCGGTCGAGAAAGCGGCGGCGGCGCTCGCCTGCCACTCAGCGGTGCGCTTCGGCGATGTGCTCGACGCGGCCGAGCAAAGACAGCTCCTCGCGGACCTGGAGAACGCCGAGCAATCGATCACCTGCCCGCACGGCCGGCCGACGCGGCTGCTCGTCGAGTGGCAGGAGCTCACCCGCCACTTCCGCCGGAACTACTGACGGCCGACAGGGTTCCGGTCGTCGTCGGGCCGACCGGCATCGGCAAGTCGCAGCTGGCGTTCGAGCTCGCCCAGAGGCTCGACGGCGAGATCGTCGTCGCCGACTCGCGGCAGGTGTACGGCCGGCTCGACATCGCCACCAACAAACCCAGCCCCGAGCAGCGAAGGGCCGTGCGCTACCACATGATCGACTTCGTCGATCCGGCCTCGAGCTTCAATGCCGCGCAGTACATGGAGGGTGCGCGCGCCGCGATCGACGACGTGCTGGCGCGCGGCCGGATGCCGATCGTCGAGGGCGGGACGATGCTCTACGTCGACGCCCTATGCGACGGTTTCAGCCTGACCGGCATCCCGCCCGATCCCGCCCTGCGCGCGGAGCTCGAGCAGCTCGACCTCGTGCCGCTGCAGGAGCGGCTGCTCGCCCTCGATCCCAACCCCGGCGTCGACCTGGCCAACCGCGTGCGTGTGATCCGCGCGATCGAGATCCTGCGCAGCGCCGGGCCCCCGCTGCGACGTCTGCGCACGCGCACGCCTCCGCCCTGGACCGCCGTCCGCGTCGGCCTGGTCGCTCCCCTCGACGTCGTCGACCGCAGGCTCGCCGAGCGCAGCCGGCGCCAGGTGGAGCGCGGGCTGGTCGCCGAGACGCAAGCGGCGCTGGACTCGGGCGTGCCGGCCAGTGCGCCCGTGCTGACCGGCATCGGCTATGCCGAGGCGCTTGCGCACATCCGCGGCGAGGTCACCCTCGAGCAACTTCCGGAGGTCATGGCGGCGTCGAACCGGCGCTACGCGCGCAGGCAGCTGCGCTGGTGGCGGCACGACCCGCGGGTGAGGTGGTTCGAGATCGAGCCCGATCCGCTGCCGGGTATCCTCAAATATCTCCATGAGTAAGACCTCGGCCGGTGCGAAGCGACTCGGCCGCATCCCGCCGTACCTCTTCGCCGAGATCGACCGCAAGGTGCAAGAGAAGAAGCGCGCCGGAGTCGACGTGATCTCGCTCGGCATCGGCGACCCCGACCTCGCCACGCCCGGCCGCATCGTCAGCGTCCTGCAGGAGGCGGCCGCCGACCCGGCCAACCATCGCTACGCGTCCTACTTCGGCCTCGCCGAGCTGCGCGAGGCCATCGCTGGCTGGTACCAGGATCGGTCGGGGATCGAGCTCGATCCCGCGACCGAGATCCTGCCCACGCTGGGCTCCAAGGACGGCATCAGCCACGTGCCGCTCGCGCTCGTCGATCCCGGAGACGTGGTGCTCGCGCCGGATCCCGGCTACACCGTCTACGTCACCGGCGCGATCATGGCCGGCGCCGAGCCCTACGCGATGCCGCTGACGCAGGAGAACCACTGGCTTCCCGACCTCGACGCCATCCCCGCCGACGTTGCCGCGCGGGCACGGCTGCTCTGGCTCAACTATCCGAACAACCCGACCGCGGCGACCGCGAGCCGCGAGTTTCTCGAGCGGGCGGTGGCCTTCTGCCGCCGCCACGACATCGTGCTGTGCCACGACGCGCCGTACTCCGAGATCGCCTTCGACGGCTACCGGCCGCCGACGCTCTTCGAGATCCCGGGGGCGAAGGACATCGGGCTCGAGTTCCACTCCCTCTCGAAGACGTACAACATGACTGGCTGGCGCATCGGCTGGGTCTGCGGCCGCGCCGACCTCGTCGACCTCATCGGCCAGCTGAAGACGAACATCGACTCCGGCATCTTCCAGGCCGTGCAGTGGGCCGCGATCGAGGCGCTGAACGGGGGCGAGGAGGAGACGAAGGCCGCCTGCGCCGTCTACGCCCGGCGGCACCGTGCCGTGGCCGAGACGCTGAACAGCCTCGGCTGGAACGTCAAGCCTCCGCGCGCGACCTTCTATGTATGGGCGCCGGTGCCGGACGGATACGACTCGATCGGCTTCGCGTCCCACGTCCTCGACCAGGTCGGGGTCAACATCACGCCCGGCGTCGGCTTCGGTCCGCACGGTGAGGGCTACTTCCGGCTGTCGGTCACTGCTCCGGACGCGCGCATCGACGAGGCGATGGCGCGCATGAGGAAGCTCCGCATCTGATCAACACCAGGAGCCCACGGGAGCGGGCGTTCCTCGTCGGTCTTTTACTGCCGGGGACGACGGAGAGCCGCGTCGACGAGCAGATGAGCGAGCTCGCAGACCTCGCCCGCACGGCCGGCATGGAGGTCGTGGGCGCCGACGTGCAGCGCCGCTCGACCGTCGATCCCGCGCACTTCATAGGTATGGGCAAGGTCGAATCGCTGCGCGATATGAAGCTCGAGGGTGGGTTCGACCTCGTCGTCTGCAACGAGGACCTCAGCCCGCGCCAGCAGCGCAACCTGGAGCTCACGCTCAAGGCGCGCGTGCTCGACCGGACCGAGATCATCCTCGAGATCTTCGCCCAGCACGCGCGGACCCACGAGGGCCGCCTCCAGGTCGAGGCGGCGCGCCTCCACCACCTCCTGCCGCGCCTGATCGGCGCCTACGCCTACGACCGCCAGGTCGGAGGCCGGCGTGGGGGAGTGGGCGCCCGCGGCGGCTTCGGCGAACAGCAGATCGAGGTCGAGAGGCGGCGCATCCGGCGCCGGATCCGCGACCTCGACCGCGAGATCGAGCAGGTGCGGGCGCAGCGCCACCAGCAGCGCACCGGCCGGCGCCGCGCCGAGCTGGAGACGGCGGCGATCGTCGGCTACACGAACGCCGGCAAGTCGACGTTGCTCAACGCCCTCACGGGGGCGGGCGTGCGCGCCGAGCACCGCCTGTTCGCGACGCTCGACCCGACCACGCGCAAGCTCGAGCTGCCCGCCGGCCGCGAGGTGCTTCTCACCGACACCGTAGGTTTCATCCAGAAGCTGCCGACCGACCTGGTCGCCGCCTTCCGGGCGACTCTGGAAGAGGTGACGGAGTCGGACCTCGTCATCCAGGTCCTGGACGTCGGCTCGCCGGCCGTGGAAGAGCAGGCGGCCACGGTCGACGGGGTGCTCGCCGACCTCGACGCCGCCGATAAACCGCGCGTGGTCGCGCTGAACAAGGTCGATCTCCTCGGCCCGGCGTCGCGGCGGCGCGTGATCGCCTCCATGACCGAACGCTACCCGGCCGCGGTCCCGATCTCGGCCGCGCAGCGGACCGGCCTCGACGAGCTGCTCGCCGCCATCGACCAGGCAAGCCGGGGCGATTCGGTCGCGCTCGAGATCCTGGTGCCCTACGGGCGTGAAGGCGTGCTCGCCGAGCTGCGCAAGGTCGGAGGCGTCGAGCGCACCGAGTACGTCGAGGCCGGAACGCACGCGTGGGGCTGGGCGCCCCGCTCAGCGGCGGGGCGCTTCCGCAGCTACGTGACTAGTGGAAAAGCCTGATCACGCCCCGCACGATGCCGACCAGGCTGACGCTCGAGGTCACGATCGGTTCGTAGGCCGGGTTTTCGGCGATCAGCTTGACGTGCCCGTTGGCGCGCTCGAAGCGCTTGACCGTGGCGTCGCCGTCGACCAGCGCGACCACGATGGTGCCGTTGCTCGCCTCGTGCTGCGGCCGGACAAGGACCATATCGCCGTCCATGATCCCGGCGTTGATCATGCTGTCGCCCCGGACGCGGAGCAGAAAGTAACCGTCCTTGGCCAGGTCCGAGGAGAGGAGGAGGTGGTCCTCGATGTTCTCCTCGGCCAGGATTGGCGCGCCGGCGGCCACGTTGCCGACGATCGGGACCGAGACGGCGTTGCGGCGCACCTGGTCGAGCTCGATGTCAGCCGTCAGCTGGACCGTGCGCGACTTGCTGGGGTCGCGCTTGATCAGGCCGCGGCGCTCGAGCTGGTTCAGGTGGTTGTGCACGGTCGAGCTCGAGCTGAGGCCGACGGCCTCGCCGATCTCGCGCACGCTCGGCGGGTAGTTGCGAACCTTGGTTACGTAGCGGATGTAGTCGAGGATCCGGGTCTGGCGTTCGGTCAGTTGCTCAGGCAATTTACGTTCATCTCCAGGTCGTAGTGGGGGACGCTGAGATCACTCTAGCAGTTCGGAAGTCAAAGCGCAAACCTTTGTTCGGTTAAGGTTGACACCGAACGCGCGTTCGTCTATGCTCGCGAACGTATGTACGCCGCAGGCTTTGGGACAACACCTTGGCGGGCACCCCGGGCCGGCGGCTATCGGTCCGCGCGGCGGCTGTTGGCGGCAGTCGCCGCCGTCGGACTCCTGGGCGCCGGCTTCGCGCTCGGTGCCCACGGGGGCGCCCCGGCGCGCTCCACGACCGTGACGGTGCAGCCCGGCGACACGCTCTGGTCGATCGCTTCCGCGCACTATCCGGGCGATGATGTGCGGGTTCGTGTCCAGGACATCGAGCAGGCCAACGGCCTGGCCGGGCCGACGATCGAGGCGGGGCAGGCGCTTAAGCTGCCGGGCTAGCGCCCGGTGAAGCTCGTCCTGGTCACCCGCGAGGGCTGCCATCTGTGCGACCAGGCCCTCGCCGAGCTGCGCGGGCTGGGCCACGAGCCCGAGCTGGCGGACGTCGACGCTGACGAGCGCCTGCACGACCTCTACGACTGGCGCGTGCCCGTGGTCCTGGTCGACGGCAGGGTCGTGGCCGAGGGGAGGGTGAGCAAAGAGCAGCTCCTGAGGGCGGTGGGACAGGGTCCGAGCCCGGCCTGAATCGCCTCACGATGGTAACGATAATGGCCCTTTAAAGGACCATAGGCCACGAAGGGATGGCTCAGGCCGACCGCTCGAGCGCCGGCTCGGCGTCCAGGCCGCGCAGGAACATCTCCAGCGGCAGCGCCGCCAGTTCGAAGTCGCTGCGCAGGAGCTCCAGGTCGGCTCCCGCCTGCTGCAGGCCGCGGATCGCCAGCTCGATCGTGCGCAGCGCGCCTTCGACGTAGGCGATATACGCGTCGGGCGGCGCCTCCAGCGGGCGCATGCGCGCCTCCCGGCGCCAGGAGTCGCGGACGTCGTCGGCCAGGCCCTGGAGCCGGTCGACGAGCGCGCCGGCGTGGCGGCGCTCCGACGGCTCGGAGCCAAGCCGATCGTGCGCCTCGGCGAAGGCGCGGATCAGCCTCCGCAGCTTGACCTGGGTCGCCAGCGTACGCATGTTCGATCAGAATATTACCCGAACGGCCGTTCGACGTGCAACCGCCGGCCGGCCCGGGCTGTTAAGGTCGCTCGGCCCTGAACGTTCCGTCCCGCTTGACCGCGACATCAACTAGGGGGCGAAGATGCGGCAGAGCGAGGCCGCTAGCGAGTCGGCGTCGACCCCCGGGTGCGTGAGGTAGTAACCGACCGCATCGCTGACCGCCCCCACCACCGCCCGGCCGAAGACGGCCGGGTCCTTGTCGGCGAAGTAGGCGTCGTGGGTCAACGCGTGCCGGACCTCCTCGGCGACCGCGTCGGCGAACCTGGCCTGGAGGGCGTGGCGCACCGCCTCGACGCCCTCGCTCAGGCCGACGGATTCGACGATCAGGAGGCGGGCCACCTCGGGCCGTTCGAAGCAGGAGCGGACAAAGCGCGTGATGCCGACGCGCAGCCGTTCGTGGTGGTCGTGGCCGGTGGCGGCGTCGGCCAGGACGTCGTGCATGAGCGCTCCGCCCTCCTGCTCGAGCACGTCACGGAAGCAGTGCTCCTTGGACTCCCAGAACTCGTAGAAGGCCGACTTCGACACCCGGGCGCGGGTGACGATCTCATCGACTGACGTCACGGTGTAGCCGCGCGCAGCAAACAGCGCCAGCGCGGCCTCGACGATGCGCCGGCGCCGTTTCTCGATGCGCGCGTCCCGCCGGAGCTGCGCCGACGGGACGGCCGCCACCTGCAAAAGGTCCTAGTTCGCGGCCAGCGCCCGCGAGATGACCAGGCGTTGGATCTCGCTGGTGCCTTCGAACAGGGTGTAGATCTTGGCGTCGCGGTGCCACTTCTCGACCGGGAAGTCGCGGATGTAGCCGTAGCCGCCGCAGATCTGGATCGCCTGCTCGGTGACCTTGACCGCGACCTCGCCGGCCTTGAGCTTGGCCATCGAACCCTCGGCGTGCTTGAACTCGCCGCCGCTGCGGCCTTCCCAGAGCGCGCGCCAGATCAGCGCCCGCGTGGCCTCGATCTCGGTCGCCATATCGGCGAGCATGAAGGCGATAGCCTGGTTCTCGATCAGCGGCCGCCCGAACTGCTTGCGCTCCTTGGCATACTGCAGCGCGAACTCGAACGCCGCCCGGGCGATGCCGAGCGCCTGTGCGCCCACGATCGGTCGCGACAGCTCGAACGTCTTGAGGGCGACCGAGGACCGCGAGCTCTTGCCCTCGCGTGCCCGCGCCAGCTTGGCCTCGAGCTTCTCCGTGCCGCCGAGCACGTTCTCGGCCGGGATCGTGCAGTCCTCGAGGATCACCTCGGCGGTGTGCGAGGCGCGGATGCCCATCTTCTTTTCCTTCTTGCCCTGGCGCAGGCCCTTCGTCCCGGGCGGGACCACGAAGCTGGCCTGGCCGCGCGTGCCCAGCTCGGGCTCGACCGCGGCGACAACGACGTGGACGTCCGCGATGCCGCCGTTGGTGATGAAGACCTTCTGGCCGTTGATCACCCAGTCGCCGTTCTTGCGCACCGCGCGTGTCTTCATCGAGGAGACATCGGAGCCCGCCTCGGGCTCGGTCACGGCGAAGGCGCCGAGCGCCGGCTTGTCGGCGGTGCCGTAGCAGGCCGGGATCCAGGTCGCGATCTGCTCCGGCGTGCCCTGGGAGAAGATCGCGGCCACGGGCAGGCCGGTGCCCTGGATGGCCAGCGCGATGCCGGCGCAGCCCCAGGTGAGCTCCTCGGCCACGATCGCCGGCATGATCCCGGTCGTGTCGCCAAACGTCTGCTGCAGGAAGTCGGTGCCGTAGAGGCCGACCTCGGCCGCCTTGTTGAGCACCGGCCACGGAAACTCCTCGGACTCGTCGTACTGGTGCGCGACCGGCCGGATCTCTTTCTCGGCGAATTGGTGGACCCAGTCGCGGATCTCCCTCTGCTCGTCGGTCAGCTCGAACGAAATCATGGTTCTTTACCGCCCTCCTGGGCCTATAACGCCTTGGTACTCGTACGTACCGTTTCCGAGCAGAACGCTACGCCGCGCCGATTCCGCGTGTCAACGTCCTTAACCCGGGTTCTGAGGCGGGCGAAAGGCCTGGACGGCGAGGCGGTAGGCGGTGAAGAGGAGGAACGCGCCCCAGACCCGAGCCAGGATCGGGCCCGGGACCTCGACCGCCACCAGCGCCCCGATCACCGCCCCGATCACGCCCCCACCCCCCATCCACAGCGCCGGCGTGCGCTGGACGTTGCCCTGGCGGATGTGGGTGACGCTGCTGACCAGCGCCGTGGGCACGATGGCGACGAGCGAGGTGCCCTGCGCCAGCGCCTGCCGAAGCCCGACGCCGACCGTCATCGTGGGCACGAAGAGGGCACCGCCGCCGATGCCGATCGTGCCCGAGAGGAAGCCGGCCCCAAAGCCGCCGACGATGAGCACGACCTCGCGCCAGCTCACGGGAAGAGAACCTCCTTGACGCCGACGAGCCCAAGGACGATGACCACCGCCAGCTTGAGCTCCCGGTCGGGGATGTGCTTGAGCAAGCGCGCGCCGATGTAAGCCCCGACGACGCTGCCCGCGATCAGGAAGAACGCGACCCGAAAGTCGATCTCCGGGCTCCCCTTGCGGAAGTAGTAGATCGGCAGCGCGGCGACGGCGATGGGCAGGATGGCGACGATCGAGTTGGCGTTGGCATAACGCTGCGGCACCTTCGCCCACAGGACCTGGAGCGGGATGAGCACGAAGCCGCCACCGACGCCCAGGAGCCCGCCGAGCAGGCCGCCCAGGAACCCGATCGTCGCGAAGACGGCGCGGGAGTCTAGTCGGTGGTCGATCGGACCGGCGTCTCGGGCTGGTTCACGACCACCGAGTGGTGGCGGAACTCGACGCCCGCCGGCCCCCGGTCACCGCCCGGCTGCTTCGCCTTCTTCGGCTTCTTCTTCTCCCGGCCCTGCTTGTCGCGGCCCTTACCCATGGCGACCAGTTTCCACGACAGCGGCCAGTTCGCGCAAGAACGACTCGACGTCGGTGACGAGGCCGATCGACTGCCAGCTGCCGCGATCGGCCAGCTTCGTCACCACGGCGGGGTTGATGTCGACGCAGACGGTGCGCACGCCGGCGGGCAGCATGTTGCCTGTGGCGATGGAGTGCAGCATCGTCGAAAGCATCAACGCCACCCGCACGCCGCGCACGGCGGCGCGCATGCGGCGCTGGGCTTCGATCATCTCGCTGATCACGTCCGGGAGCGGGCCGTCGTCGCGCACGGAACCGGCGAGCACGATCTCGACGCCGTGGTCGATCGCCGACTTCATCACCCCGCCCTTGAGCTGGCCGCTCTCAACCATCTGGCGCAGACCGCCCGCCGCGCGCACGCGGTTGATCGCCCGCATGTGGTGCTCGTGGCCGTGCTCGATGGCCACGCCGCTCTCGATGTTGACGCCCAGCGCCGTGCCGAAGAGCTGCGACTCCACGTCGTGGACCGCGAGCGCGTTGCCGGCGAACAGCACCTGGACGTAACCGAGCTCGATCAGGCGCGAGAGGTAGACGCCGGCGCCCGTGTGCACGACCGCCGGCCCGGCGACGACGAGGATCCTGCCTCCCGCCTCGCGCGCGTGCCTCATCTCCTCGGCGATCCCGCCGATGAGCACCTTCTTCGGTTTCTCGGCCGAAACCTCGCTGCCCATGAACGTGAAGATCTCCGTCTGGCGCGAGCGCTCCAGCGGGGTGACGCGCACGCCGTGGTGGCCGATCACGACGTCCATCCCGGGCACTGCGTCCTGGAAGACGATGCACCACGCGCGCTTGGCCTTGCGGTCGACCGCGATCGCGGTGTCCATCTCCATGTTCTCGACGGGCACCCACCTGCTGTCCAGCAGCACCTCGGTCGGCAGGTTGCTGGTCGAGTAGAAGCCCTCGGGGAAGACCCCTTCATGCACCACCTTGTCCGTGCGCACCGGCTGCTCGTGCTCGGCGGTGGCGCCCAGTGCGCGGGCGCGCTGGACGATGCGGTCGAGCTGGTCGGCGGTCTCGGCGTAGACCTCCATCCGGCACAGCGAGGTGTCGGTCTTGTGCTGGCCGACGGTCAGCTCCTCGATCGTGAAGTTGCCGCCGAGGTCCATGACGATGTCCATGACCTGCGGCAGCATCATCGAGTCGATGATGTGGCCCTTCAGCACGAGGCGCGCCCGGTGCCGCCCCTCGCTCACGCGCGGACCCCGGCCGCGGCGTTGATCTGCTCCTTCAGGCGCGCCGCCGCGGCCGCGGGGTCGGCGGCGAACAGCACGCTCCTGCTGGCGGCGACGAGGCAGGACGCGGGGTCGCCGTTCCACGCCGCACGCACGGCGGCGTCGACGTCGCCGCCCTGGGCGCCCACGCCCGGAAGCAGAAACGGAAGCGAGGTGATGCGGCGAACCTCTGCCACCTGCTCCGGGGCGGTCGCGCCGAGGACCAGGCCGACGTTGCCGCCGGAGTTGAGCGACTCGGCCATGTCGACCACGTGTCGGTAGACCGGCTTGCCGCCGGCCTCGAGGTGCTGCAGGTCCGCCGCCCCTGGGTTAGACGTCCGGCACAGCACGTACACGCCGCGATCGGCGTAGCTGGTGAACTGTCCGACCGAGTCGGCACCGAGGTACGGGTTCACCGTCGCGGCGTCCATCGCCAGCGTGCCGAAGACCGCGCGCGCGTAGGCCTTCATCGTGTTGTCCATATCGCCGCGCTTGGCGTCGAGCAGGAACGGCGTGTCCGGAGCCTCGTCGCGAAGCTCGAGCAGCGCCTTCCACCCGTCGGGGCCGTACTGCTCCCAGAAGGCGCTGTTCGGCTTGAAGCAGCACGCGTGCTCCTCGGTTGCGCGGACGACGTCGCGGCAGTGGCGGAGCGCGCCCGCGACCCCGCCCTCGATGCGTTCGGGGTCGGGGTCGAGGCCGACGCACAGGAGCGTGGCCCGCTCGCGCGAAAGCGCGCGCAGACGTGCGAAGAAGCTCAAGCTCGTCCCATCGTAGGCGGAGCCGGCCGGACCAGCGCGTAGACGACGATGTCGCGCCAGGCCCCGGCTCGGAACTGGGCGCCGCGAAGCACGCCCTCGCGACTGAAGCCAGCCTTCTCGAGGGCGCGCTGCTCGGGTATGTTCTCGAGGTCGGTCATCGCCTCGACCCGGTTGGCTTCGCTGGTGGCGAAGAGGCGCTCCGCCAGCAGCCGCTGCGCCTCGCCGCCATAGCCATGGCCGCGCCCTTCGGGGACCAGGTTGATGCCGATGTTCCAGGCCCGCGACTCGGGGTTCGGCCCGTACATGACCGCGTGCCAGGAAACCGTTCCGAGAGGCCGGCCGTCGGCGACCGTCTCGACGATCAGGGTGCCCCGGTCCCCGGCGATGAGACCGTTGGCGGCAAGCACCGCGCGGACCGGGCGCGGCGGGATGCCGAAGCGGTTGAAATCGCCGATGTAGGCGGGCTGCTGCCAGGCTTCGAGAAGCTCGGCGTCGGCGAGCGTCGCCTGGCGGAGCCGCACGCGGGACACGCGACAATTGAAGCGTGCGGATCGCCCTGGCGCAGGTCAACCCGACCGTTGGCGACCTCGCCGGCAACGCCCGCCTGGTCGTGGACTGGATCGGGCGCGCGCGCGACGCGCAGGCCGACATCGTGTGCTTCCCCGAGCTCGTGATCACGGGCTACCCGCCCGAGGACCTCGTGCTCAAGCCGTCGTTCGTGCGCGACAACCTGGCCCAGCTCGACGTGATCGCCAGAGCGACGCGCGGGATCGCGGCCGTGGTCGGCTTCGTCGACCGCGAGGGCGACCTCTTCAACGCCGCCGCCTTCATCCACGAGGGCGAGGTCAAGGCGGTCTACCACAAGGTGTTCCTGCCGAACTACGGCGTGTTCGACGAGAAGCGCTACTTCGTGCCCGGCCACCGCACGCCGATCATCGAGCTCGCCGGCGACCCGCTCGCGCTCTCGGTCTGCGAGGACGTGTGGTTCCCGGCCGGACCCATGGCCTGGGAGGCGGAGCATGGCGCGAGGCTGCTGATCAACATCAACGGCTCGCCCTACCACTACGGCAAGCGGGTGCCGCGCGAAGACATGATCGCCGAGCGTGCGGCCGACTACGGCGCCTACGTCGCCTGGGTGAACACCGTCGGGGGCCAGGATGAGCTCGTCTTCGACGGCAACAGCGTCGTCATCGATCCCAAGGGCCGCGTCATCGCCCGGGCGGCGTCGTTCGTCGAGGAGCTGCTCGTCTGCGACGTCGACGTCAACGTGCCGCCGCACCGAGCCACCGAGAAGCTGCGTCGCGAGTCCGAGGCCGCCGAGGGCCTCGAGCTCGAGGTAACCGAGCTCGCGCTGCCCGTGGCGCCGGCCGCAGGCCCGAAGCCGCCGGTCGCGGCGCGGATGGCAACCCCGCTCGAGGGCGCGGCCGAGATCTATGCCGCGGTCGTCCTCGCCACGCACGACTACATGCGCAAGCAAGGATTTCAGAAGGTCGTCATCGGGATGTCCGGCGGAGTCGACTCCGCGCTCACGGCGGCCATCGCGTGCGACGCGCTCGGGGCGCACAACGTGATCGGCGTGCGCATGCCTTCGCGCCACACGTCCGCGGAGAGCCTGGAGGACGCGGGGATGACGGCCGAGAACCTCGGCATGCAGCTCATGGACCTCTCGATCGAGCCGCCGCACCGCGGCTTCGAAGAGATCCTGGCGCCTGTCTTCAAGGGCACCACGCCCGGCGTCGCCGAGGAGAACCTGCAGCCGAGGATCCGGTCGACCATCCTCCACGCGCTTTCGAACAAGTTCGGCTACATCGTGCTGAGCACGGGCAACAAGTCGGAGCTGGCGACGGGTTACGGCACCCTGTACGGCGACATCTCCGGCGGCTACGCGGTGCTCAAGGACATCACCAAGACCACTGTCTACGAGCTGTGCCGCTACCGGAACTCGATCGGCCCCGCCATCCCCGAACGTGTGATGACCAAGGCGCCGTCGGCGGAGCTCAAGCCCGACCAGAAGGACACGGACAGCCTTCCGCCCTACGACGTCCTGGACCCGATCCTGATCGGCTACGTCGAGGAGGACCTGAGCCCCGAGGAGCTCGTCGCCGCCGGCCACGACAGCAAGACCGTCGGGCGCGTCATCCAGCTCGTCGACCGGACGGAATACAAGCGCCGGCAGGCACCCCCCGGCGTGAAGATCACCCCGCGGGCGTTCGGTCGCGACCGGCGGATGCCGATCGTCAACCGCTACAACCCCAACGGCGGCCGCGCGAAAGGGGCCGGAGCCCGCTGAAGGCATAATTCAATTCGATATCTCGTATAGGTGGGAGCTATGGCCGGATCGTTTGACGTCGTCGTGATCGGCGGCGGCCCTGGCGGCTACGTCGCCGCGCTGCGGGCGGCGCAGCTCGGGGCCAGGACCGCGATCGTGGAGAAGGACCGCATGGGCGGCACCTGCCTCGTGCGGGGATGCATCCCCACCAAGGCTCTGCTGCAGTCGTCCGAGCTCTACACGCTGGCCAAGGCCGGGCAGCCGTTTGGCCTGGTCGCCGACAACGTCGGCTTCGACTGGACGGCGGCGCAGAAGCGCAAGGCGAGCGTCGTCGACCAGCTCGTCAAAGGCGTTGAAGGGCTACTCAAAGCCGGCGGCGTGACCTCGATCAGGGGCGCGGCCAGGCTTGCGGGCGCCGGCGCCGTCGACATCAGCGGCGACAGGATCCAGGCCAAGGACATCGTCATCGCGACCGGTTCGGCGGTGGCGAAGATCCCGCTCCCGGGGGCGGAGCTGACCATCGACTCCGACCAGATCCTCGAGCTGAAGGAGATACCGCGGCGGCTCGCCGTCATCGGCGGCGGGGTCGTGGGCATGGAGTTCGCCGCCATGTTCGCCGCGCTGGGCAGCAAGGTCACCGTGCTCGAGATGCTGCCGCAGGTGCTGGCGATGGTCGACTCCGACCTCGTCAACGTCTACACCAAGCACTTCGCCGGCCTCGGCGGCGAGATCCACACCGACAGCAAGGTGTCGGAGGTGGTCAAGCAGAACGGCGGCCTCCAGGTGCGGTTCTCGAGCGGGGGCGAGGGCGGGGCGGTCGACGCCGACCAGGTCCTGCTCGCGGTCGGCCGCGTGCCCTACACGCACGGCCTCGACGCCGAGAAGGCCGGGGTCAAGCTCGACCGCTACCGCGTCGTCGTCGACGAGCACCTGCACACCGACGGCGAGGGCGTCTGGGCCATCGGCGACGTCATCGGCGGCATCATGCTCGCCCACGTCGCGTCCTACGAGGGCGTGTGCGCGGTCGAGAACATCGCCGGCGGCTCCAGGCGCAAGCCCGACTACCACGCCGCCCCGAACTGCGTCTACACCGAGCCCGAGATCGCGCATGTCGGCCTCGGCGAGAAAGAGGCGAAGGAGAAGGGGATCGCCGTCAAGGTCGGACGGTTCCCGTTCGCCGCCTCCGGACGCGCGCTGACGCTCGGGCAGACCGAGGGGTTCGTCAAGGTCGTGGCCGACGCAGAGTCGGGTCGGGTCCTCGGCGCACACATCGTCGGCCCGCGCGCCACGGACCTCATCGCCGAAGCCACGCTCGCGATCCAGAACGGGCTGACGATCGAGCAGGTCGACCTGACCATCCACGCCCACCCGACGCTGCCCGAGTCCTTCATGGAGGCCGCGCTGGCGGCCCAGGGCCGGGCCATCCACGTCGCCAACCGCAGGACCTCCTCCCCACGCCCTGCCGATGCGCCGGCGCAGCCGGCCGGCGAGGCCTCGGCACCGACCCAGACCGCCGCGATGCAACAGAATCAGGAGAAATCCATGGCCGCAACCGTCAAGCCCTCCGCCTCCTCCGCGCCGCCCATGCCGGACGCGATCAACGCGGGATCGGTCGAGCTGAACAAGAAGAACAAGGACCTCCTGCTCCGCATGCACCGCCAGATGCAGCTGATCCGGCGCTTCGAGGAGCGCGCGCAGGAGCAGTACACCAAGGCGAAGATCGGCGGCTACTGCCACCTCAACATCGGCGAGGAGGCGACCGTCGTCGGCGGCATCCTCGCGCTCAAGCCGAACGACTGGATCTTCACCAGCTACCGCGAGCACGGCCACGCGATCGCGCGCGGCGTCGACCCCAAGGCGGTGATGGCGGAGCTCTTCGGCAAGGAGACCGGCACATCGCACGGCCGTGGCGGATCCATGCACCTCGTCGACTACAGCAAGCGGTTCATGGGCGGCTACGGCATCGTCGGCGGGCACCTACCGCTTGCGGTGGGCGGAGCGTGGGCGGTCAAGTACCGCAAGCAGCCCGAGGTCGTGTTCTGCATGTTCGGTGACGGCGCCACGAACATCGGCGCGTTCCACGAGTCGCTGAACATGGCCAAGGTCTTCAAGCTCCCGGTCGTGTGGTTCTGCGTCAACAACCGGTACGGCATGGGCACGCCCGTGGAGAAGGCTTCGGCGGTCGCCGACATCTACAAGAAGGCGTGCGCCTACGACATGGAGTCGATCCAGGTCGACGGCATGAACCTGCGCGAGGTGCTGGTCAAGACCAGCGAGATCGTCGAGAAGACCCGCGCCGACTCGGAGCCGCGCTTCGTCGAGGCGCTGTGCTACCGCTTCCGCGGTCACTCGGTCGTCGACCCCGACAAGTACCGCTCCGAGGAAGACAAGGTCAAGTGGCGCAAGGGCGACCCGATCGTGGCGTTCGAGCACGAGCTCGAGAAGGCGGGCCTCGCGGACGAGGAGTACTTCAAGAACGTGCGCGTGGAGATCGACAACGAGGTCAAGGACATCATCCAGTTCGCGGACGAGAGCCCGGACCCGAAGATCGACGACCTCTACAAGTACGTCTACGCGGGCCAGTGGGACGAGAACCCGATGCTCCGCGCGGAGAAGGTCTGATGGCGACGGCAACGCGCGAACAGCCCAAGGCCGCGGCGCAGGCCGAGGAGAAGCTCTACCGCGTCGCGCTGCGCGAGGCGCTTCTCGAAGAGATGGAGCGCGACGACTCGGTCTACCTGATCGGCGAGGACATCGGCAAGTTCGGCGGCGCGTACCGCGTGACCGAAGGCCTGCTCGACCGCTTCGGCCCGCAGCGGGTCGTGGACGCGCCGATCGCCGAAGAGGTGATCGTCGGCACCGCGATCGGCTCGGCGATGCTGGGCCTGCGCCCGGTCGTCGAGCTCATGACGATCAACTTCTCGCTCGTCGCCTACGACCAGATCGTGAACAACGCGGCCAAGATCCGCTACATGTTCGGCGGCGAGGTCAAGGTGCCGATGGTGATCCGCATGCCCGGCGGCGCTGGACACCAGCTTTCCGCGCAGCACTCGCACTCGTTCGAGGTCCTGTACGGATTGATCCCAGGGCTGATCGTGGTCGCACCGACCACCCCCGAGGACGCGAAGGGCATGCTCAAGAGCGCGATCCGGGGCGACAACCCGGTGATGTTCCTCGAGTCGATGAGCCTCTACAACGTGCGCGGCATGGTGCCCGCGGGCGATTACACGACGCCGCTCGGCAAGGCTGCCATCCGCCGCCAGGGCTCGGATGTGACCCTCGTCGGCGTCTCGCGCATGGCCGTGCTTGCAAACGAGGCTGCAAAGCAGCTCGAGGAGGAGGACATCGACGCCGAGGTCATCGACCTCCGGTCGATCCGGCCGATCGACTGGCAGCCCATCGTCGAGTCGGTGCGCAAGACCTCTCGGTGCATCGTGGTCGAGGAAGGCTGGTCGACGTACGGCGTGACGGCGGAGATCGTGGCCGGCGTGCAGGAGCGCTGCTTCGACTACCTCGACGCGCCGGTGCGGCGCCTCGGTGGCGCGCAGGTGCCGATGCCTTACAGCCAGCCGCTGGAGAAGGCGTCGATCCCGACCGCGGAGGACATCAAGCGCCTGGTCCGGGCAACGCTCGGCAAGCAGGAGGGCTGATTCTTGCCTGAGGTAATGGCTTATGAGAGGAAACCCGGATGGTTTCCTCTCATCGCGGCGTCGGCAAAGCCGACCCCGCGCCACGGCGCGGGGCAAGCGCCGCTGCTCTCCTTCCGAAAGAAGGTAAATCATGCCTGACGTAAATATGCCCAAGCTCTCCGACACCATGGAGGAGGGCACGGTCGTCGAGTGGAAGAAGAAGTCCGGCGACGACGTGAAGACGGGCGAGGTGCTCGCCGAGGTCGAGTCCGACAAGGCGACGTTCGACCTCGAAGCCGAGGCTGACGGCAAGCTCGAGATCCTGGTCGAGCAGGGCGTGCCGGCGAAGATCGGGGCGCCGATCGCCCGCATCGGGTCGGGCGGCGGCCAGGCGCCCGAGAAGGCGAAGCAGAAGGAGCCGGAGCCTCCCCCGGCGGCCGGGCGCGCGCAGGGCGCAGAGAGTCAGATGGCCGAAGAACGCGAACCGACACAGAAGTCGTCTCCGCCGAAGCAGGCTCCTCCCGCGGCTCCTCCTCCACAGCCAAGGGAGCAACCGCGGGCAACTCAGCAGGAGCGCGGCGGCGAGGACGGTCAGATCAAGGCGTCGCCGCTGGCCAAGCGGCTGGCGGACGAGATGGGCGTCGACCTTGCCGCGATCAAGGGGACTGGCCCCGAGGGCCGGATCGTCAAGGAGGACGTGCTCGCCGCGGGCGGCGCAAAGCAGAGACCGGAACGCCGCCGTCCCCAGCCCGCTGCCGAGCGCGCGCCCGGCGCGGACGTCGAGGTCATCGAGCCGACGCGCATGCAGGCGACCATCGCCCGGCGCATGGCCGACGCCAAGGCGACGGTGCCCGAGTTTCAGGTCACCGTGGAGGCGCGCGTCGACCTGGCGGTCAGCCTGCGCCAGCAGCTCAAGGACTCGGTTCCGGGCGCGGAGAAGGTCACCATGACCGACTTCCTGGTCCGCTCGTGCGCGCTCGCGCTGCGCAAGTTCCCCGAGGTCAACACCTCGTGGGCGGACGGACGCTTCCAGCGCAAACGCGCGATCAACATCGGACTCGCGGTCGCGCCGTCGCAGGGCATGGGTCTCCTCGTCCCCGTCGTGCACGACGCCGACCTCAAGGACATCGTCCAGATCTCGATCGAGTCGCGCCAGGTCATCGAGCGCGCACGCTCGGGACGTCCGGGCGAGGGCGACCTGTCCGGCGCGACGTTCTCCATCTCAAACCTGGGCATGTACGGCGTCGACGAGTTCACGGCGATCATCAACCCGCCCGAGGCGGCGATCCTCGCCGTGGGCGCGATCAAGGACGTGCCTGTGGTCGACAGCGGCCGCATCGTGCCTGGCAAGGTCATACGCATGACCCTGTCGGTCGATCACCGAGTGTTCTATGGCGCGACGGCGGCGCAGTTCATGGCCGAGGTGAAGCGCCTGATCGAGAACCCGGTGACCCTGGTCGTCCCGCCCCAGGCCTGACGTTCAGGCGACCGCAGTCGCCTTCGAAGGCACCAGGTCGGCCTTCGATTCTCGCAGCGCGGGCAGCGTCAGATGGACGCGAAGCGTCCCCAAGCCGTCGAAGTCCGCCCACAGGCGGCCTTTCATCGCCGCCGCGAGCTCGCGCGAGATCGCAAGGCCGAGGCCGACTCCGCCCGCGGCCGCGGAACGCGACGGGTCGGCACGGTAAAAGCGGTCGAACATGCGGTCAGGGTCGGGGCGGTGCGGCCCGGCGGGGTTGGAGATCACCGTCTCCACCGCGGCGCCGCTCAGCCGCGCCTCGGCCGTGATCGTCGAGCCGTCGGGCGCGTACTTGAGCGCGTTGTCCAGCAGGTTGTCGAGGACCTGGTGCAGCCGCTCCGGGTCCGCCGCCACCGGCGGGATATCGCGTGGCACGTTCAGCGCCAGCGCGAGGGACCGCGCGCCGGCGCGCGGCTTGGCGATCTCCAGCTCCTGCTCGAGCTGGCCGCCTAGGTCGACCGACGTGATGTGCATGGAGATGGAACCCGCCTCGACGCGCGCGAGATCCAGCAGCTCCTGCGCCATGCGCAGAACGCGCTCCGACTCCTCGTGCACGATCGTCGCGGCGCGCGTGCGCTCGGCGTCCGACTGCAGGCTGCCGTCGACCAGCGCCTGGCTGAAGCCGATGAGGCTCGTCAGCGGCGTCTTCAGCTCGTGGGAGACGTTGGCGAGGAAGTCGCGCTGGACCTTGCGCGCGCGTTCCACGGCCTCGGCCATGCGGTTGAACGCCGAGCCGAGCATGCCGATCTCGTCCTCGCCGGCGATGCTGACCCGGCGCGAGTAGTTGCCGGCGGCGATGTCCTCGGCCGCGGAGCCGAGCTGGGTCAGCGGCTGGGTCATCGAACGGCTGACCAGCAGGATCAGCACCATGGCCACGACCAGCGCCGCGCCGCCTGCCTCCAGCAGGCGCTTCGCAAGGTCGCCGGCGGCCGCCGTCGCGATGAACGCCTGTGGCTGCGCGAGGGCGACGTACGAGGCACCGAGCGGGTCGATTCGTTTGCCGGGCAGCCTGAGCGCCGCCGCGAGGTACGGCTGGTCGCCCAGCGACGTGCGCGCCTCGAGCACGTTGGCGAACCGCGTCGACTGCGTGAGCGGGATCTGCGTGCCCACCGCGTCGCCGGCCGAGCTGTCGTAGACGACGAAGCGCTGGTCGTCGAGAAGGAGAAGGCGAGCCCCGGTCAGGCGCGTCGCGCCGGAGTTCAACCGCTCCTGGAAGGCCTCCGCCGATGCCGGCCGGCAGACCCCGGTGCCGGCCTGCGGCACGACACATTCCTGCACGCGCACGGCGGCCGCGGCGACCGTGATCTGGCGGTCGAGCTGGTCCTGGACGCTCTGGAACTCGAGATCGCGGACCAGCACCCACGTCAGAGCGCCGGCGAGCAACAGGCTCATGGCGACGATGCCGGCGGCGGCGGCGAGCAGGCGGAGACGGAGGCTCAGGTGCCTGCCAGCTCCAGCCGGTACCCGACACCCCACACGGTCTGGATGCTCGGGTCCGTGACCTTGGCGGCGGCCAGCTTCTCCCTCACCTGCTGCACGTGCACGTCGACGGTGCGCGTATAGCCCGGGAAGTCGTAGCCCCAGACGAGGTCGAGCAGCTCGCTGCGCTGGAACACGCGGCCGGGGTGACGCGCTAGCAGCGCCAGCAGGTCGAACTCCTTCGGGCGCAGGTGGACGCGCTCGCTGCCGTACCGCACCTCGTGGCGCTCGATGTCGACCTCGAGCTTGCCGGCGCGGACGAGCTTGGGCTGGTCCGGCTCCGTGCGCGCTCGGCGCAGCAGCGCCTTCGCGCGCGCGACCAGTTCCTGCGGGTGGGAGGGCTTCGTCAGGTAGTCGTCGGCGCCGACCTCGAGGCCGACGACCTTGTCGGTCACCTCGTCGCGCGCGGTCAGCATGATGATCGGGACCTGGCTCTGCTTGCGAATCTCCTTGCAGATGGTGAGCCCGTCGCTGCCCGGCAGCATGATGTCGAGGATGACGAGGTCGGGCTTGACCTGACCGAAACGCGCGACCGCCTGCGCCCCGTCCCCCACTCCCTCGACCTCGTAGCCCTCGCGCGCCAGGTAGAGGCGCGCCAGCTCGACGATGTGCTTCTCGTCGTCGACGACGAGGATCTTCGAGGTCATCGCGGCACCCATGACGAACAATTCATCACCACGGGGTCAACCGCCTGTCTTACATGTGTCATGGAAATGTAAGCGGCGCTATTTTGCCGCCCGCAGCACGAGCTTCAGCGGGTTCCCGGTCAGGCCGAAGCGCTCGCGGATCTTCTTCTCCAGGTACCGCCGGTACGAAAAGTGCAGGAGGTTCGTGTCGTTGACGAACAGCACCACGGTCGGTTCGTCGTCGGATGACTGCGTGGCGTAGTTGAGCCGCAGGCGCTTGCCTTTGAACGTCGGCGGCGGATGCTCCTCGAAGGCGGCGCGGAGCACCCGGTTCAGCTCGTTCGGCGCCATCTTGATCCGGCGCTGGCCGACGACCTCGAGGCCTGCGGGCAGCACGGAGCCGATCCCCTCCCGCGTCTTGGCCGAAACAGCGACCACGGGTGAGAAGGTCGCGAACTTGAACTCCGACGCCAGTGCCTTGCGCCAGTGCGCGGGCTTGCGCATGGCGGGCTCAACGAGGTCGATCTTGTTGACCACGATCACGAGCCCCTTCCCCGCCTCGAGCGCGTAGCCGGCGACGTGCTGGTCCTGCGCCAGCACGCCAGTCGACGCGTCGACGACCAGCAGCACGGCGTCCGCGCGCTCCATGGCGTTGATCCCACGCAGCAGGCTGTAGCGCTCGAGGCGGTCGCGGCTCGACGACTTGCGGCGGATGCCGGCGGTGTCGATGAGCACGACGGGCACGCCGTCGAAGGTCATCTCGGTGTCGATGGGGTCGCGCGTGGTGCCGGGCGTAGGGCTGACCAACGCGCGCTCGTCACCGAGCAGCGCGTTCAGCAGCGACGACTTGCCGACGTTCGGCCGGCCCATGATCGCGAGGCGGTCGGCCTTCGCGTCGTCACCGGCGGGCTCCCCGGGCGGCGGCAGCGTGTCGACGACGCGGTCTAGGAGGTCGCCCACGCCGAGCCCGTGCTGCGCGGAGATCAGCGACGGGTCGTCGAAGCCCAGGGCCAGGAGCTCGTGCGCGAAGTGCTGGTCGTTCGGCGAGTCCGCCTTGTTGGCGGCGACGATCAGGTTGCGCTTGGAGCGGCGGAGCATCTGCGCGATGTCGCGGTCGAGCGGCGTCAGCCCCTGCCGGACGTCGAGGAGAAACACGATCACGTCGGCCTGGTCGATGGCGACCTTCGTCTGCGCCTCGATGGCCGCGCGCGAAGGATCGTCCCTGGTTTCGAGGTCGAGGCCGGCCGTGTCGACGACCGTGAACTCTCGCCCGCGCCAGTCGGCGACGCCGTAAAGACGGTCACGCGTCAGGCCCGCCTCCCGGTCGACGATGGCCTTGCGCCATCCGATCACGCGGTTGAAGAGCGTCGACTTGCCTACGTTTGGACGGCCGACGATCGCGACAACTGGCCTCGCCACGCCCACAGGATTGCAGAGGCGATGAGACTCAGCACGCCGCCGAAGGCCATGGCCGCCCCAGGGCTGGCCGCCCACAGCACGCCGGCGACCACGCTCGAGGCCAGGTCGCCGGCGCCGTTGATCCCGTTGACGACGCCGAACGCGGTCCCCAGCTTGGGCTCGTCAACGAGCGATCCGGAGAGCGAGCCCTCCATCGCCGACACGATCGGCGACTGCGCGCCCACGAGCACGGCGAGCAGCGCGACGGCGGCGTAGCCGTGCCCGACGGCGCCGACGATGCAGGCGAGGGCGAACGTCGCGTACGCCGCGGCAAGGACCGGAGCCTTGCCGATGCGGTCGGCCAGCGACCCCGCCGGAAATGAAACGGCGGTTCCGACCGCGTTGTGGGCGAGGTAAAACGCCACCGCACCGGCGATCGCAGCCGGGCGCGCGAGCTCCGGCTGTAGCATCTGCGCGACTCGGAGGGTGAAGAACGCGGTCGCGAAGTTGCCCGTGCCGAATATGGCGATGGGCACCATCAGGCGCCAGAACGCCGAAGGCAGCTTGAAGTCGGGCGGCTTGGCCCGGTTCGCACCACGTCGTGGATCGCGAGTCAGGGCCGCGAAAGCGGCGAACGCGAGGACGGCGGGGACGATCGCCACCGCGAAGACCGTCCGGAACCCATGCCCGGTCGCCAGCAGCGTGAACGCAACCGCCGGTCCGATCAGCGCCCCGGCGGTGTCGAGGGCCTCGTGGAACCCGAAGGCCTTGCCGAGGTCGCGCTTGTCGACCGAGCCGGCGAGCATCGCGTTGCGGATGGGCTGGCGCACGCCGCGGCCCATCCACGCGAACGCGCGCGATATCAGCACCTGGGGCCACGTCGCCACGGCGACGAGCAGCGAAAAGCCGAAGCCGGTCGCGGCGTAGCCGCCCGCCGCCAGTGACTTGCGCCACACGATGCGGTCGCTGTACCAGCCGCTCCAGACCTTGACGAGCGCCGAGGAGCCGTCGGCCACGCCCTCCACCAGCCCGACGGCGATCACCGGCGCGCCGAGGCCCGCGGTGATGAAAAGCGGCAGAACCGCGAGCACCATCTCGTAGTTGGCGTCGGCCGCGAGGTCGGCCAGCCCGATGCCGACGACGTTGCGGTTCAGCCACCGGACAACCGGCGGCGCCTCGACTATTCGACCACCTCGAGCTGCTCGCGCAGCATCGGACCGCGGTCCTTCTGGGCGACGAAGGCATTCACGTCCGTGGGCTCACCGTCGCGGACGGACACGATCACGTAGACGTAGCTCTCCCACGAACGCTCGGTGTCGAATACCGACGGCTCGGCCGGGTGGTTTGGATGGCTGTGGTAGTAGCCGAGGACGTCAAGGTCCGTCCTGTACAGCGACTTCCGGATCCGCATGTCCTCGCGATCGTCGATCAGGTAGCGCACGTGCGGGTTCTGCATCTCGAGGTTCTGCACCGGCCGCACCTCGGTGATCAGCTTCTCGTCGGGGTGGCCGATGAGCAGCCCACAGATCTCGTATGGAAAACCGTCGGCGCCGTGGGCGCGGATCGCGTCGAACGCCTGGCGCCGGATCCTCACGGCTTGCGGCCGTACAGCCCGGTCGAGAGATAGCGGTCGCCGGAGTCTGGGAACACGGTGACCACCACCCCCTCGTGCACGCCCGAGCGCGCGAGCTCGCGCACCGCCCACAGCGCGGCGCCGCTCGAGTGGCCGACGAGCAGGCCCTCGGTGCGCGCCAGCTCGCGCGCGAGGTCGTATGCGGGCTCGGTCGGCGCGCCCCAGACCTCGTCGGCGAGCGACGCGTCCCATATCCTCGGCACGATCGCCGTCGGCAGGTGCTTCAGCCCCTCGAGGCCGTGGAACGAGTCCTCGGGCTGCACGGCGATCGTCTTGATCGAAGCGTCGTGCTCCTTCAAACGCCGCGAGGTGCCGACGAAGGTGCCCGTCGTGCCCAGGCCGGCCACGAAGTGGGTGATGCGGCCGCCCGTCTGCTCCAGGATCTCGACCGCGGTGCCCTCGTAGTGGGCGCGCGGGTTCGCCGGGTTCGAGTACTGGTCGGGATAGAAATACGCGCGCGGGTTCAGCTCGACGAGCTCGCGGACCTTCACGATGGCGCCGTCGGAGCCGTCGCCGGCGTCGCTGTAGACGATCTCCGCGCCGTAGGCGGTGACCAGCGTCTTGCGCTCGGCGCTGACGTTGCCCGGCATGACGAGCTTCACGCGGTAGCCCTTCGCCGCGCCCATCAAGGCGTAGGCGATGCCCGTGTTGCCGGACGTCGAGTCCACGATCGTGCGCTCCCTGGTCAGAGCGCCACGCCGCTCGCCGTCCTCGATCATCGCCAGCGCCGCGCGGTCCTTGACCGAGCCGCCGGGGTTGAACCACTCGGCCTTGGCGTAGACCTCGAGCCGCGGGAACTCGCGTTCGAACACCCGCACGCGCAACAGCGGCGTGTTGCCGACGAGCTTGGTGATGCCGGGACTGACGAGTGCCGCCATGCCGCGAAAAAGGATACGGAGCGGCTTCAGCCGGCGAAGTGGGCGATGATCGCGCTGCCGAGCACGAACACCCCGGCGACCCCGTATCCGATCAGCGAGCGGCGGTAGACCGATCCGCCCTCCGGCCACAGGATGTTGAGGATCGCCTTGCCGATGAGGAAGCCGCCGCCCAGCAGCGCGACCGGCGCCCATCCCTCGAGCACGCCGATCAGCAGGACAAGGCTCGCGACCGCCACCTCGAACAGCTGCAGAAGCGTGTAGGCGGACACGCGGTCAGCCGGCGAGCGCGTGGGCGATGTCGGCGACGATATCGTCCGGGTCCTCGACCCCGACCGAGACCCTGACCGTGCCCGGTCCGACGCCGAGCTCGCGGCGCTCCTCCACGCTCATCGAACGATGCGAGGTGATCTCCGGATACGAGATCGTCGTCTCCACACCGCCGAGGCTCGCCGCGAAGGTGACCAGCTCGAGGCGCTGCATCAACCGCTGCACGGCGTCGCGGCCGCCCTCGAGGTCAAAGGCCATCATCCCGCCCGAGCCGTGGGGCAGGAGCCTGCTCGGCCCGTCGAGCAGCGGGTGATGCACGCGCGCGACGCCGGCCATCCCGCGCATCGCGCGTGCGAGCGCCAGCGAGTTGTCGCTGTGCCGCCGCATGCGCAGATCGAGGGTGCGCAGGCCGCGCAGCGCAAGCCACGCGTCGAACGGACCGAGCGTCGTCCCGGTGCGCGCGGCACGCGCGCGGGCGGCGCCCATCGTCTTTGCGTCGCCGACGCTGACCCCCGCCACGAGGTCCGAGTGTCCGCCGAGATACTTCGTGGCGCTGTGCATGACGACGGTGGCGCCATGTTCGAGAGGCCGGCACAGCACCGGCGTGGCGAATGTGTTGTCGACGAGAAACGGCACGCCGCGCTCGCGGCACATCTCGCCGATGGCGTCCAGGTCGGGCACCCGGCAGAGCGGGTTCGTGATCGTCTCGGCGATGACGAGCCCGGCGTGCTGAACCGCGCGTCGCGTGGAGTCGAGATCCGTCATGTCGACGAAATGGGCCTCGTAACCGGCCGGCTCCAGGTCCTGACGAAGCAGCGCCGCCGTCCCGCCGTAGAGCTCACGCGTGGCGACGATCGTCACCGGCTTCGGCGCCAGGGCGAGGATCGCGCCGTGCAGCGCGGCCATGCCCGAGGCGGTCGCGACGCCCGCCTCGGCGCCCTCGAGCTCGGCGACGGCGTGCTCGAGCATGTCGCGGTTGGCGTTCGAGTTGCGGCCGTAGTAGTGTCCGGGGCGCTCGCCGCGGACGACGGCCTCGTAGTCCTCGAGGTCGTCGTAGACGTGCACCGACGCGAGCGAGAGGTCCGGCGCGAGCGGACTCCGGGCCTCGAGGTGGCGGCCCGCGTGCACCGCGCGCGACGCCGGCTTCATCGCTTGAGCTTGGTGCTGCCCGCGTACACGGCCGACTCGCCGAGCTCTGACTCGATCTCGAGCAGCCGGTTGTACTTGGCGACGCGCTCGGACCGTGCGGGAGCGCCGGTCTTGATCATGCCCGCGCCGGTGGCGACGGCCAGGTCGGCGATGGTCGTGTCCTCGGTCTCGCCCGAGCGGTGGGAGATGACCGCGCTGTAGCCCGCGCTGCGCGCCTTGCCTATCGCGTCGAGCGTTTCGGTGAGCGTGCCGATCTGGTTGACCTTGATGAGGATCGAGTTGGCGACTCCACGTTCGACGCCCTGCTCGAGCCGGTGGACGTTGGTCACGAAGAGGTCGTCGCCGACGAGCTGCACGCTTCCCCCGAGCGCGCCCGTCAGCTGCTTCCATCCTTCCCAGTCGTCCTCGGCCATGCCGTCCTCGATGGAGACGATCGGGTAGCGCTTGCACCAGTCCTGGTAGAGCGCGACCAGCCCGGCGGCGTCGAGCGACCTGCCCTCGCCTTTCAGGACGTACTTGCCGTCCTTGTAGAACTCGCTCGAGGCCGGGTCGAGCGCGATGGCGACGTCGGCGCCCGGCGTGTAGCCGGCCTTGCCGATCGCCTCCACGATGAGCTTGAGCGCATCTTCGTTCGAGCGCAGCTGTGGGGCGAAGCCGCCCTCATCTCCCACCCCGGTCGCGAATCCCTGCCCTTTCAGCACTCCCTTGAGCGCGTGGTAGACCTCGGACACGGCGCGGATCGCGTCCGCGAACGAGGCCGCCCCGACCGGGCAGACCATGAACTCCTGCAGGTCGACGGACGTATCGGCGTGCGCACCTCCGTTGAGGATGTTCGCCATCGGCAGCGGCAGCAACGAAGCGTCGGCGCCGCCGAGATGCCGGTAGAGCGGCATGCCTTTCACGCCTGCAGCCGCCCGCGCCACCGCGAGCGACACGCCAAGGATGGCGTTGGCGCCGAGCCTCGACTTGTTCGCCGTGCCGTCCAGCTCGATCATCGCCCGATCGATCGCAG
Organism: uncultured Actinomycetes bacterium; assembly: GCA_964461175.1. Classification (GTDB taxonomy): domain Bacteria; phylum Chloroflexota; class Dormibacteria; order Dormibacterales; family Dormibacteraceae; genus 40CM-4-65-16. The sequence continues at coordinate 32,518 of CAYWTI010000247.1, forward strand.
CCTGGTCCTCGACCTCCATACCGACGACGCGCTGCGCGATCTCGCCGTCGACGTTGGCGCACGCCTTCAGCACTCCCTTGCCGCCGTAGCGCTTCGGGTCCCCGTCGCGAAGCTCCACCGCCTCGTGCACGCCGGTCGAGGCGCCCGACGGCACGATCGCGCGCCCGCTCGAGCTTTCCGTGAACGCGGTGACGGCGACGGTGGGATTGCCGCGCGAGTCGAGCACCTCGAGCGCCTCGAGACGTGCGAGCCTGGCCACGAGACCGAAGTCTAGCTAGGGGCGGCGAACGGTCCGAATCCGCGGGAGGGGTGCACGCCAAACCCGTAGTTGAGCAGCACCGTCGCGTCAGAGGCAGAAAAACCGGTGGCGTTCATGACCACGGCGATGAGGTGGCGCCCGCTCCGCGTCGCGGTTGCGACCATGCAGCCACCAGCGTTGTCGGTCAGGCCGGTCTTCAAGCCCGTCGCACCGGGATAGGACCACAACAGCGGATTCAGGTTGTGCGGGTAGAACGCCTTGTGCAGCGCGGTCGCCGGGATGACGGCGTCCTTCATCGTGGCGATCGCCGCGAGCTGCGGATAGTAGGCGTCGAGGTACGCCGCGGTGTGAGCCAGGTCGTGCGCGGACATGCCGTGACCCGGCGCGTCGAGGCCGCTGGGGGTGACGAAATGGCTCGCCGTCAGGCCGATGCTCTTCGCCTTCTGGTTCATCTGCCGGATAAAGCGGTCGCGCGGAACGAGACCGGTCGCGAGCGCCTCGGCGGCGTCGTTGCCCGAGTCGAGCAAGAGGCCCTCGATCACCTCCCGCACCGTCAGCTGCTCGCCGGCAGTGAGGCCCATCACGCTGGGGATCACATGCGTCGCCTGCGGGGTGACGGTGATCACGTGGTCGAGCGACCCGGCGTCGTCGACCGCGACCATGGCGGTGATCAGCTTGGTCAGGCTCGCGGGCGCTCGGGAGGTTTCGGGGTCGCGCTGCCAGACGACCTGGCGCGCGTCGAGGTCGACGAGAAACGCGGCCTGGCCGTGGATGGGAAGGTCCGGCTGACCGTGGGTGGCGAGCCACCACGTCGAGAAATCGAAGTGGTCGAACGACCTGGCCGCGGGCGCGGACGCGGCCTGCAAGCTGAAATCGAAGGGCGATGTTCGGTTGTGCGCGACGAACACGGTCGTTGCGATGGCGCAGGCAATCACGCCGACGGACGCGAACAGCGTCAGGCGCTCGCGCCGACGCCGGCGCTTCGCGCGCGTGAAGGTTTTCCGTTCTGCGACGTGGGCTGGGACTGGATCGACCCCCTCAGGGATTTGTCGCCGGGATTCTAACTAAATGAGGTTCAGCTAAGACGCGGGCGCGTGCTCCGGCGCGGTGGCTGGTGGCGGCGGCATCGCCGGCACGGGGACGGTCGTCGGTTCGCCAAGCCGCGACGCCAGCTGATCGCTCGCGGCCTCCATCGTCTGCAGCGCGGTGGCGTCGTCCTTGCCGTTCATGAACACCGGCTGCCCGTAGTCGTAGATGCGATACGCCTTCCATGTCGCGGCGACGAGCTTGGTGCCATAGAAGGTGTACGTGCCGATCACGCCCTCGCGCGTCTCCTCCGACCACATCTGGTCGAAGACGAAGTTGCCGTGCGCGTAGGTGATCAGCTTGCCCTTGTACACCTCGACGCCCTGGTACCAGTGCGGGTGGTTGCCGATGACGATGTCGGCGCCCCAGTCGATGGCGTCATGGCCGATGGTCACTGGATCGTCGGGGGTGGGCACGCCGCGATCCGGCATGGGCTGCCGCTCGTACTCCTTGCCCCAGTGGAACTGCACGACGACGACGTCGGCGAGCTGGCGCGCCCTTTCGATCCCGGCCTTGAGCGCCGTCTTGTCGATGGCCCTGCCCACGCCGTTGAAGCCGATGAACCCGAACTTGATGCCGCGCACGTCGATCACGGCGACCGGACCCAATCCCGATGTCTGGATGCCGTGCTTCTGCAGCAGCTGGTCGGTGAGCGTGACGCCCTGGGCGCCGTAGTTCGTCAGGTGGTTGTTGGCGAGGTTCGCGACGTCGGCGCCCATGAGCGTGAGGCCGTCGACGAAGCGCGCGTCGCCGCAGAAGGTGAAGGTCGGGCCCGGGTTGACCGGGCAGCCCGCAAAGAGCGGCGATTCGAGGTTGATGTACGTGACGTCCGCGTTGCGCGTGTAGTCCGCGGTGCGGCGGAACGGCCACAGGTAATCGTGCTTGAGGGTGGCGAAGTAGTCGACCCCACGTGCCGGGATCACGTCGCCGGTGACGAGCAGCGTGCGGAACTTGCTCGGGTCGTTGCCGACCACGTACTTCGGATGGAAGAGCTCCTCGAGGCTGAGCTCCGGTATCGGGTTCGTGCGGTCGGCGAACGGCGGCTGGTCGACCTGCATCGGCGCGTAGAGCTCGCGACCACTCGAGGCGACGTGGGTGGACGCGATGGGGGTCGCCTGGTTGCACGCCACCACGACGAGGACCAGGGCCAGGTACCGAACGGGTCTCACCGGACGGGAAGCTTAGCGAGCAGGTCCTCGATAGTCATCAGCCGCGCGACGTAGGACCGCACCGGCTCACCGAGGTCCCCCGCCGCCCGAAAGACGCGCTCGTTGCCTTCGGCGCGACGCGTGGCGAGCATGGTCGCGAGGTTCCGGTCGAGCGCGCCGCGTGCGAGCGCGACCTCGACGACGCTGCCGACCCAGGACGCGTAGAGCGCGACCTCCTGGCGGCGAGGATCCGGCCCCGTGCCCGGAGCCGGCGAGTGCGTGTGCTCGAACCACAGGCGGCGGAGACGAAGGACGTCCTCGCCCGCGCCGTCGCTAGCCGGGCTCACCTGCCTTCAGCTGCGCGATCACGGCGTCCGCCACCTGGCTCGTGCCCACCGAGGTCGGGTCGTCGCGCTTCTCCTTCAGGTCGTAGGTCACGTTCTCGCCGAGCGCGATGACGTTGGCGATCGCCTTCTCCAGCGCGTCTGCGGCAGCGGCCTCCTCGAGGTAGCGCAGCATCATCACCCCGGACAGCATCACCGCCATCGGGTTGACCTTGTTCTGGCCGGCGTACTTGGGCGCGCTGCCGTGCGTCGCCTCGAAGACGGCGCCATTGGTGCCGATGTTCGCTCCGGGGGCCAGCCCGAGACCACCGATCATGCCGGCGCCAAGGTCCGAGATGATGTCGCCGTAGAGGTTCGGGCAGCACAGCACGTCGTACTCCTTCGGCCGGAGGACGAGCTGCATGCACATGTTGTCGACGATGCGGTCCTCGAACTGGATGTCGGTGTTGCGCTCCGCGACCCGTCGCGCCACCGCGAGGAACAGCCCGTCGGTGTGCTTCATGATGTTGGCCTTGTGCACGGCCGTCACCTTGCGGCGGCCGTTCCGGCGCGCGTAGTCGAAAGCGAACTGCACGATCCGCTCGCTGCCGCTGATCGAGATCGGCTTGATCGAGAGGCCGCTGTCCGGGCGGATCTTCTTCTTCGCGAGTCCCGAGATCTCGTCGATGAGGTGCGCGGCGTCGGCCGTCCCCTGCTCGAACTCGATCCCGGCGTAGATGTCCTCGGTGTTCTCGCGGACGATGATGAAGTCGAGGTCGTCGCGCAGGTTGCGCGCCCCCTTGTACGCCTTCACCGGGCGGACGAGGGCGTAGAGGTCCAGCGCCTGCCGGAGGGCGACGTTGACGCTCCTGAAACCGCTTCCGATCGGCGTGGTGATCGGGCCCTTGAGCGCGACCTTGTGCTTGCGGATCGAGTCCAGCACCTTGTCCGGCAGCGGCGTACCGAACTCGGCGATGGCGGCCTCGCCGGCGTTCTGGACGTCCCATTCGAACTCGACGCCGGTGGCTTCAAGGACGCGGCGCGAGGCCTCGCAGATCTCGGGGCCGACGCCATCGCCGGGGATGAGCGTTACGGCGTGCTTACCCAACCCGTTCAGCGATCAGCGAGATGGCGGCGCAACTACCGGTTTTTGAAGTAGTCGGCGTTGATCTGGATGAAATTGCGCCACTGCTCCGGGACCTCGTCTTCGGGAAAGATCGCGTCCACGGGGCAGGGATCGACGCAGGCGCCGCAGTCGATGCACTCGTCAGGGTCGATGTAGTACATGTTCGCCGCGTCGTCGGTGTGAATACAGTCGACCGGGCAAACTTCGACGCAGGAGGCGTCTTTTACGTCGATACAAGGCTGAGCGATGACGTAAGCCACGTTCCGCAAGGGTACCATGCACCGTTAAATGCCCGAATCTGAGCCCAAACCGAAGCTGATCGAACTCGTCGGGCCTGGCGCAGGCCAGGGCTGGAAGGCCGTGCTCAAGAGCGGCAGGGCCGCGGTCGTGCACGAGATCCCGGTTCCACCGGCCGAGGCGACCGCCGCCGCGCCGCGCCTGCAGCGCCTCTTCGACCACCGTCACCCCGCACTCTCCCCCGTGCTCGCCTGGGGCACGGACCAGAACGGAGTCTGGGTCGCGGTCGAGCCGAACGAGGGCACCCCGCTCAGCTCGATCCTCAGCCGCGGGCCGATGACGCCGCCGGCCGCCGCCGCCCTCGGCGCCGCCGTGCTGTCGGGCGTGGCCGCGCTCCACGAGACGGGCATCGCCATGGGTGGCTTCGGCGCCACCGCGGTGCGAGTCACGTCGAACGGCGACGTCCGGCTTGCCGGGCACCCGGCGGCCGCCGTCCGAGGCGCGCCCTCGCAGAGCGACCTGCGTGCCGATGTCCGCTCCTGCGGTATGGCGGTCTGCGCCGCGTTCGGCGTCGATCCCGCCGGCGCACCGGCCCCCGCCAACATCCCGCCCGGCCTCGTGGTCACCATGCGGTCGATGGCGAGCGGCGCGATGGGGCCGTCGGCCGACCGCGCCCTGGGCGCGCTCCGCGAGATGGCGGCCCCGCTGCTGGCGCCCGACCGGCAGATGGCGGCGCAGTCCGAGCTCGCGACGCGCGCAGGCGGCCGCGAGGTGCCCGCGATCACGCCGTTCCTGCCGGGCGGCACCGTGGCCCCGGCGGCGCAGCCGGCGCCATCCGCGCCGGTGGCTCCTGTTGCGGCGGCCGCGCCCCCCGCACCGGCACCCGCTCCTGCTCCCTTCCTCGCGCCGCCGCGCCCGGACGACCAGCAGGCGGTGCGCCGTTCGGTGTACGAGCCCGACGATCGTCCTCTCCAGACCTACCCTTCGATCCCGGCGGTGACGTTCCCGCCCGCGCCCGCGCCGATGCCCGCCCCCGCCGCGGCGGCGGCTTCGGCCGTGGAGACTCCACCCAGCGCACCCGTGCCGACCTGGGCGGAGGCGCCACCGCGCTCGCCCGCCCCGATCGAGGAAGCGGCACCGGCGATCAGCACCAACCCGCCCGCGCCGCGATCTGAGCCCGCGGCGCCGCTCCCGCCCATCGAGCCCCCTGCGCCCGCCGCGCCACCCGCGTTCATAACGTCCCCGCCCGCGCCTGCCCCGCCGCCGGCGTTCATTACCTCCCCGCCCGCACCGGCCGCCGCGCCCGCCGCCGAACCGGCCTCGCCGGCCGTGCCCGTGGCCGCCGCGGCAGCCGCGCCTGCGGCCTGGACCCCGGTCGAGTCCCCGGTGTGGAAGCCGGGAGAGGCCGTCCCGGCCGAGCCTCTCGGCACCGGCTACGCGATCGAAGCCCCGAGGCTCGACCCGGTCCCGCCCGCGGCGCCGCCCGCGGCCGTCATGCCGGCCCGCGTGACCTCGCCTCCGGTCGAGCGCAAGCAGACGGTCCCGCGGCCTGACCGCCCAGGGCGTCTCGGCCCGTCGGATCGGCCCGCCTGGCTCGTGCCGGCGGCGGTGGCCGCGGTCGTGATCATCCTTCTCGGCGTGGCCGGGGTCGTGATCCTGCCCAAGCTCGGGGGCTCGAACCCGGTCGCGAGCACGTCACCGTCGGCGCGCGCCTCGAGCTCGCCAAAAGCCTCGCCGAAGGCATCGCCGACCGGCGGAGGCCTGCAGACGGTGCCGACCTACGCGCCGGCCACCGCCGCGCCCGTCAGCAAGATCCAGATCTGCACTGCGGAGGCGCCCTGCGCCATTCCCGGCGGCTCGCCCGAGTCAGGCACCACGTGCGATCTGACGTCGTGCCACATCGAGGTGGCGCTTTACTTCACCTCGGTCCAGAAGAGCGTTCCCGTCGCCTACGCGTTGAAGTTCTTCGACCGGTGCACCGGGCAGTCGACCGACCTCCAGGGCACGAGAACGACCACGCCCTCGACCGGCTGGATCGTCGCCATCCCGACAGACCACCTGGCGGTGACGATCCCCTCCGGCGTGAAGTCGGGCGCGATCGTCGCGGTCTCCTCTGCACCGGCGACGGCGGCCTCGGCGCCGCTGCTGCTCGGTGCGGACAGCTGCTAGGCGGCCCGGAGCGAGTAGCGCAAGAACAGGAAGTCGGCCTGCCGGCGCGCGCTGAGCAGCCGGCTCGTCACGTGCCTTTGCGGTAGGAACTCCTCACCGGCCACAAAGCCGAGCCTCGGCTCCCCGGCGCGGCCGGCGACAAGCGGGCTCAGGGTCAGGAACAGCTCGTCGAGCAGGCCTGCGTCGACGAGCTCACCGGTGACGTGCGGGCCGCCCTCGGTGAGAATCACGTCGTAGCCGCGCTCGCGCATCGCCGCCAGCGCCGCCGTCATGTCCACGTGTCCGCTCGCGCCTATCTCCACGACGTCGCACGAACCGGGTAGGCGGCCGTCGATCTTGCGCGCGCCGGCGGCGGTGGTGACCACGGTCGCGCCGGCCACCACGGCGGTGTGTGAAGCGTCGATGTCGCCCGATGCGGTCACGAGCACGAGTCGCGGCCTCGGCTTGCGACCGAGATCGGCGCGTAGCCTGGCGAACTCGGCGGCGAGGTCGGGGAAGATGTGCTCCGCGGTCCACTGGTGCCCGGGCGTCGCTCTCAGCGTCCCGGCACCGAGCAGGACGGCGTCGGCGCAGGCACGGAGCAGGCCCATCAGGAATCTGTCCCACGTGTTCCGGCCGCTGATGATCGACCCCGCCGACTGAACATCGCCGAGCGTGACCGCCCCGTCGAGCGAGGAAACGAAATTGGCGTACAGGGCCCGGCGCGCGAAGCCGATGCGGCCGTAGATGCGCTCGATGTCCGGCGGCACTCGATAGGCCGGCAGGCTCCCCTCCTCGAAGAGGACCTCGAACGCTTCGATCAGTGGTCGATCCGCGAGTTGGCGGCGGCGAGGAACTCAGTCCGCAGCTGCGGGTCGCCCTCGTAGTTGCCACGCCAGAAGGACGTCCAGGTCCGGGAGTGGCTCTCGCGCACGCCGCGCATCTGCGTGCACAGGTGGATGGCGTTGAGGTGGACGGCGACGCCGTGCGGGCTGAGGATGCGGACGAGCGCGTCTGCGATCTCGACACCCACCCGCTCCTGGACGGTGAATCGGCGGGCGAAGACGCGCACCAGCCGGGTCAGCTTCGAGATGCCGATGATCTCCTCGTGCGCGATGTAGCCGATGAACGCGTGGCCGTGGAAAGGCAGCGCGTGGTGCTCGCAGAGGGAGTAGAACTCGATCGGGCCTTCGATCACCTGGCTGATGCTGCAGTCGGGGCCGCCGCGGCACTCGGTCGGAAACGCGGTCAGAAGCTTGGGGTCGCCGTCGTAGCCGGCCGTCGAGTCGAACATTGCGCGGATGAAACGCTCCGGCGTGTTTCGCGTCCCCGGGGTGTCGAGGTCCATGCCCATCGCGGTGAAGATCTCCGCGGCGTAGCCCTCGAACTTCTTCAGCTTCTCGGGTGAGATCTCACGCCGGTGGACGTGGTCCCACTCGCTTGTCTCCTCGGGGTCGTAGTGCAGCGACGATGACATGCTCCTCTCCTTGTCAGGACGGGCGGCCTTGGGCCCAATTTACGCCGCAGCAACCAGGGATCGAATTCGCGTTGGCCGGGTTAGAGTTGGTGACCCGATGAGCCTGAACCGGGTTCTCTCGGTCATGATTCCCGCCTTCAACGAGGAACGGACGCTCGAGCCGATCCTGAACCACGTGCTGGAGCAGCCGGAGGTCGGCGAGGTCGTCGCCGTCGACGACGGATCCACGGACCGGACGTGGGCGATCATGAGCGGCTTCGCCGAGCGCGACTCGCGGGTCCGCCCTTTCCGCCTCGAGCAGAACCAGGGCAAGGGCGCGGCCCTGCGCCGAGCCATCTCGGAGGTGCGGATGCCATTCGCGGTGGTCCAGGACGCTGACCTCGAGTACGACCCCCGTGATTACCCGACGCTGTTACAGCCGCTCGTCGAGGGCCGCGCCGACGTCGTCTACGGAGTGCGCGGTTTTGCCGGGCAGACGGCCTTCAGCTTCTGGTTCGTCATGGGCAACAAGGCCGTGACGCTGGCGGCCAACCTTCTGTTCGACTGCTACATCTCCGACCTGGAGAGCGGCTACAAGGCGCTGCGCGCCGACCTGTGGCGCCGGCTCAACCTGCACGGCGACCGGTTCGACATCGAGCCCGACATCACCGCGCGCGTGCTCCGGCTCGGCTACCGCATCCACGAGGTCCCGATCCGCTACTACGCGCGCAGCCGAGCCGAGGGCAAGAAGCTGACATGGGTCGACGGCGTGCGGGCGATCGGCCATCTCGTCCGGCTTCGCCTGGTGCCGTACGCGCGCCTGTTCGGCCGCGCCTCAGATCGCGGCTATCACCAGGAAAGGCAGCGCCAGCTCGCCCTGCGGCACCCCCTGCTCTAGGCGCTCGAGCTGTCTGGAGCCCTACCTTTCCTTGCCCCCGACGGGGGTAGGCGAAGACGGCGATTCATGGGGCGCCGGTCCGGGCGAGCGGACCCCAAGCCCGCCCGACGGGCCCTGCGGCCCCTCTTCCCCGCCCCGATGCTTCCACCGCAGCTTCGGCGGCCGGTCGGTCCGGTACTCGCGCGCACGCTCCGCCGCGATCTCGAAGTTCTCGCAGAACTTCTCGTTGCCCGTCGACGCGCGAAGGGCGAGCACGTCCTCGCGCAGCTCGTCCCAGTAGAGGTCGAAGGCGAAGGCGTCGAAGATCAGGGCCTCGGGGATCAGGTGATGCAGGGCGAGGACGCTGATCTCCTCGAACAGGTGGGCGAGCAGCATGTAGTCGTCCGGCTCGAGCTTCTTCTGCAGAAGACGCCCGAACGCGGGCGCGGTCGGCTCGCTGTGCAGCGTGGCCATGATGGATACGAAGGTCTGCGCGTGGTCGGGGACCACGCGCCCGAAGTCGGGGGCCGGCGGACGCGGATCGTGTGGAGAGCGCACGCCTAAGACGTTAAGCGCACCGGCGGCGAAACGCGCCACTTCACATCTGGGTTGAATTGGCGCTTAATAGGCACGGCGCGGGTGGCCGTGGGGGACTGGTTCTGCATGGGAGGTGGCCATGGCCATCCTGACGCGCCTCGTGGCCATCATCTCGCTCGTCCTGGTCAGTCTTGTCGCATTCGCCGCGACGACCGTCGCTTTCGACATCCGCTCGCTTGCCGGAGCCTCCTTCCAGAGCGGATTGCCCGGACCAGGCGCAAACGGCTTGCCTGCGGCGGGAACGTACAAGAACTCGAATCTGAACGCGTCGTTCTTCACCTGTTGCGGCTCGGATGGAGCGACGAATCTACAGCTGTTCGTCCAGGACTCGGCGAGCGTCTCGAACCCGGTCGTAGGGCCGACGACATCGACCGACGAGGTCGACGTGCAGTTCAGCTTGACCGACTACCTCGCAGGCCTCTTCATCGGCGGCTGCATCATCCCGGACCACCCGTCGGACTTCACGGTCAACTCGACCGCAACCTCGGCGCAGCTGAACACGACGGTGCTGGCAACGACGAAGACCTGCGCAGGCCAGACTCTCAACGGCCTGACGCCGCCGTTCACGCTCAATGCGACGTGGACCGCGGCGAGCGCCGGGCGCACGGACACGGCTCTGACCCGCTACTCGTGCGGTGCGTACAGAAACGAATCGCAGGGCACCAGCACTGGAGGATCCAATGTGACCGCGACGTTCTCGGCGTCGTTCCTGACAGCGCCACTTCCGCCGATCCCCCAAGCCAACCTTTCCTCGGCCTCTGGATCCACCCACGCGCAGGGAACGGCGGATCCGGGGTGCCAGCAGCTTGGAGGCAAGGGTGCAGGCCCCGGTCCACAGGCTGCCGGTGACTACACGACCCAGTCGACCTCTGCGGCGATGTCGATCCAGCCGGACGACACCAGCCAGCCATCCTTCAGCGTGTTCGCCACCAGCTTCACCAACACCGCGCATCCGGTCAGGGGTCCGGTCTCGACCCAGACTGAGACCGACCTCAACATCTTCCAGTTCAGCTTCTTCCAGCCCGTACGCGACTGCTGGGTTATCGCGCCCGGCGACTTCACGGTCGCGAGCGACCTTCACACCGCCACGCTCAACGTGCCGATCACCGAGGCCCCCGGGCAGTGCCAGTTCGCCACCAACATCGGTCCGAGTGTTCAGGGCATCAGCGCCACGTGGGTTGCGACGACTCCGCTTGCGAGCTTCACCAGGACCTCTCAGGGAGGGTGCGGAACCTTCCACGTGGCCGGAACAACAGCGCAGACCTCGGTGAACGCAAGCGCGAGCGCGACGTGGCCCGGGATTGCGGCCGAGGCTACGGACACAAATTCGTTCATCGGAACCAACAACTCGGTCACGCACGTACAGGGCACGCTGACCGGCTGCTGAGATCGCTTCGATGGGCCGGCGCGGCGTCGCGCCGGCCCGTCCCTTGCGCCGGCGCGGATTGGCGGACGGGGTGGGATTTGAACCCACGAGGCCCTTGCGGGCCTACGGCATTTCCAGTGCCGCGCCCTCGACCGAGCTAGGCGACCCGTCCTGAACGAATTGTGCCGCGAGCGCCGGCGTTGGCGCCCTTGGGGCAGCCGCGAAGGGCGCCGGTGCCGGCAGTCGCGCCCCCCAGGCGCGAGCTATCGAGCTCCCGATCCCGAGCGGCCGATCGCCCTTGGTCCCTCCGCGCCGGCCACGATCACCGTGTCGGTCATGCCCACGAACAGGCCGTGCTCGACGACGCCCGTGATCGACTTCAGCTCCATCGCCAGTTCCTCCACGGCGTTGATGGGCCCGGGCACCGTCAGGTCGAGGATGAGGTTGCCGTTGTCCGTGACGTAAGGCGTCTCCTCCCCACCGCGAACGACGAGGCTGACCCCGATGGCGGCGATCCGCTGCGCCGTCGATCGCCATAGGAATGGCAGCACCTCGACGGGCAGGACACCGACGCCGAGCGCCTTCACCAGCTTCGATTCGTCGACCACGACCACGAATCGCTTGGCCGCCGCGGCCACGAGCTTCTCGCGGAACAGCGCGCCGCCGCGGCCCTTGATGAGGTTGAGCGCCGGGTCGACCTCGTCGGCGCCGTCGACGGCCAGGTCGATCTGTCCAACGAGCTCGGTCACGATCGGAATCCCGAGCGATGCCGCGAGCTCCGCGGTCGCGCGCGACGTCGGCACCCCCCGAAGCTTCATGCCCTCCGCGACGAGCGAGCCCACCCCTTCGGTGAAGAACCGCGCGGTCGAGCCCGTGCCGAGACCCACGAGCATCCCGTCCTGGACGAGCTCCACGGCCTTGGCGGCCGCGGCGCGCTTCAGGTCGTCAGTCAACAGCGTCACGGATCGCCCTGATACCTGCTGCCACGCCCGCCTTGTTCGCGTACACGGAGTTGCCGGCGACCAGGACCGTGGCGCCCGCGGCGGTCACGAGCGGGGCGGTGCGTGCGTCGATGCCGCCGTCGACCTCGATCTCGAAGCCGGCGCCGAGGGCGCGCACGCGCTTCACCTTGTCCGGGCTTCCGGCGATGAACCTCTGGCCGCCAAACCCAGGCTCGACGGTCATCACGTTCACGAGGTCGATGTACGGCACGATCTCGCGCAGGTCATCCACAGGCGTTGCCGGGTTGATGGCCACGCCCGCCTTCGCGCCGAGCTCCTTGATCGTCTGCACCGTGCGGTAAAGCGACGTCGTCGCCTCGACCTGGACCTCGATCAAGGTCGCGCCTGCCCTGGCGAACGCCTCGAGGAAGACCTCAGGCCGTTCGACCATGAGGTGCGCCTCGATCGGCAGCGAAGTCGCCTTGCGCACCGCCTCGACCACCATCGGCCCGAACGTGAGGTTGGGCACGAAATGGCCGTCCATGACGTCGACCTGGATCCGATCTGCGCCCGCGGCCTCGGCCTCGCGTACCTGCTCGGCCAGCCGGCCGGCGTCGGCGGAAAGGATCGACGGGACTATCTCGATCCGGCGGCCGCGCGGTCGATCAGCCATCGTGCGCCGGTAATCATCCCGGATGGCGTCTCCCCGCGCCGGGCCTTGGCGACGGCGTCCGCCTTGCCTGCGCCGGTGGCGATGATGAGCGTCTTGCGAGCGTCGCGGATCGCCTCGAACGTCATCGTCACGCGTTCCGGCGGAGGCTTCGGCGAATCGTGGACGCCCACGACCAGCCCGCTGGCATGCAGCGCCCTGTGGCCAGGAAACAGCGAGTTGACGTGCCCGTCCTCCCCGACGCCGAGCAGGACGACGTCGAACGGCGCCGTCGCGGCGACCACCTCGGCGTAGGCGCCGGCGCCCTCGTCAGGCCCCAGCTCGCCCGGGATCCGGTAAACCGTCGCGGGATTGACACGGTCCAGAAGGCTTTCCTTCGCCATCCGGTAGTTGCTCTCCGGGTCGAGCGGCGGGACACACCGCTCGTCGCCGAACAGGATCGACACGCGTCCCCACGGCACCTCGAGCTCGGACAGCAGCTCGTAGCAGCGTTTCGGCGATGTGCCGCCGGTGAGCACGAGTGTGCGAGCGCCCGCGCGCAGGTCTTTGGCGATCTCGGCCGCCGCCGCCTCCGCCACCTCCTCCGCCGTGGCCAGGACCGTGAAGGTCGCCACTCAGACCTTCGACATGAGATCCACCGCCGCCGCGACGGAGCGGTTGTAGACCTCATCGTGGGTCCCGGTCGACAGGAGGTCGAGGAGCAGCGCCACCTCGTCCTCCGGTTCGAGCTGCTGGACGTGACGCAGCGGCTCCGCGTCGCCGATCTCGATCATCGTCAGGAGCACGCGATTGGTGTCCGCCCGCCGTCGCTCCATCTCCGGCGCAGCGCCGCCGCGCCGGCGCGCCGGGTCGTGCAGCACCGAGAGCCGAAACGACCGTCCCCGCGCCGCGCCGGCGACGCGCACGGCCGAGACCTCGCCGCTGACCCGATCCTGCTTCGGCACGGAACGGAACTGCACATCGATGCTGCGGCCATGCGATTCGTAGACCGCCGCGACGACGCCGCCCGAGCCGGCCGTGGCGTGGCGCAGCCTCCATCCGAGCGCGGACGCGATCCAGCCCGTCGCGAGGGCCGCCGCGATCCGGTTGCCGCGGCCCTCCCCGGCGTAGTCGATGCCCACCTCGGAGATGCCGGCGAGAAATGGCCGCCTGTCGGCCGGCGTGAAGAACTGGGCCACGCTCTCACGCCATGGCCGCAGCCGTGCCCACTGCAGGTCGGCGAGGCCAAGTCGGTGATGGGCCACCCGGAGCAGTCGCGACATGCCCTGAAAAGCGTGGTACGGCTCTTCGAAATGCGACGAGTCGACCACCAGGCCGTCGCACACGCCGAGCGCGTCGAACAGCTCGCGCCGGCCGAAGGGCGGCGTGCCCAGCCACCAGAGGTACGTCGGCACTCCGCTGACGAGCAGCGGGTCGAGCAGCGCGCCCAGGTGGTCGGCGGCGCGGCCGTGCACGTGCAGCGTGATCAGCTCGCACTCGACCGCGCACAGCGTCTCGGGCCGCTGCACGTCGGTCGAGATCCACGCGTCCAGGTGCTTGCCGCGGATCGTCGCTCCCTCGCGCACCACGATCGCCTGCGCGGGATGCTGCATGCCGATCGCCCTGGTCGTGCGCTTCGCGGTCTCCTCGTGCTTCTCGGTGGGCGCAACGCCGACAAGCGTCATCACGCAGTTGCGCGGATGCAGGAGCTCGCTGTCCCCGGCCTCGGCGCGTGCGAACTTGTAGCGGATCGCGCTGACCGCGCTCAGCACATCGCCGATGGTCACGCCCTCGCCGTGCCATACCGGTTCAACGCCGGCAGGCTGGGCCGTGCTCATGGCCGGTGCCACTCCCGGCCGTCCGCCTTCAGCAGCTGCGAGGCCTCGTCCGGTCCCCAGGTGCCCGACGCGTACAGCCCGAGCGGAGGCCGGCCCGACCGCCACGCCTCCTCGATCGGGTCGATCAGCTTCCAGGCCGCCTCGACCTCGTCCGCGCGCGTGAAGAGCGTCGGGTCGCCGATCATGCAGTCGAGCAGCAGCCGCTCATACGCCTCGGGCGCCTCGACCAGGAACGAGGTCACGTACTGGAAGTCCATCGTCACGCTGCGGATGCGCAGCCCCGCGCTCGGCACCTTGGCGCCGAACTTGAGCGAGATGCCCTCCTCAGGCTGGATCCGGAGCGTGATGGCGTTGGGGTCGACCTCCTTCATGGCGTCGCGCCCGAACGTGAGATGCGGCGGCCGCTTGAACTGGATCCGGATCTCGGTCACGCGCTTGGGCAGACGCTTCCCGGCGCGGATGTAGAACGGCACGCCCGCCCAGCGCCAGTTGTCGACGAAAAGCCGAAGGGCGGCAAACGTCTCGGTCTGAGATTCCGCCGCGACGTTCTTCTCTTCCCTGTATCCGGGCACCTGCTCGCCGAGAACCCAACCAGACGTGTACTGCCCCCGGACCGTCGATTGATCGATGTCCTCGCCGATCAGCGGCCGGATCGCGCGCAGCACCTTGACCTTCTCGTCGCGGACGGCGGTGGCTTCGAAAGCAAGCGGAGGCTCCATAGCGGTCAGCGTGATCAGCTGCAGGCCATGGTTCTGGATGATGTCGCGCAGCGTCCCGGCCTTGTCGTAGTACGCGCCGCGGTTCTCGATCCCGATCTCCTCCGCGACCGTGATCTGCACGTGGTCGATGAGGTTCGTGTTCCACACGGGCTCGAAGATCGAGTTCGCGAACCGGAAGGCGAGAATGTTCTGGACCGTCTCCTTGCCGAGGTAGTGATCGATGCGGTAGACCGAGTCCTCGGCGAACACCTTCTGCAGCGTCGCGGTCAGCTCGCGCGCCGACTGCAGGTCGCTGCCGAACGGCTTCTCGACGACGATGCGGTGAAAGCCGTCGCCCTTGTTGAGGTTCGACGCCTGGAGCTGCATCGTGATCGTCTGGTACGTCGCCGGCGGCGTCGCGCAGTAGAAGATGCGGTTGCCCGGGATGTGGTTGCTCGCGTCCAGCTCCTGCAGCTTGGACGCCAGCGCCTTGAAATCGTCGAGCTTCGAGAAGTCGACCTTCACGTAGGCCAGCGTCGACAGGAATGCGCTCAGCACCCGCTCGTCGACCGGCTGCGTGCGTGAGAACTCGTGGATCTTCTCGGACGCGTGCTTGCGGAACTGGTCGTCGGTCAGCTGGTCCATCGCCGCGCCGACGACGGCGAAGCCGGCCGGCAGGGAGCGCTGCTTGGCGAGGTTGTAAAGCGCGGGCAGCAGCTTGCGGCCGCTGAGGTCGCCCGTCGCGCCGAAGATGACCATGACCGCCGGGTCGGCGACCCGGTAATCGTGAAGACCCTCGGCGAGCGGGTTGGGGGCCTGCTCGACCTTCACTTCTGCTCGGAGGCCGCGTCCTTCACGACCGCATGTCCGCCGAACTGGTTGCGCATCATGGCGAGCATGCGGTCGCCGAACGTGTTCTCCATGCGGCTGCGGAAGCGCGCGAAGAGCGACTCCGCTATCACCGGCGTTGGCACCGATTCGTCGATCGCAACCTCGACCGTCCACCGGCCCTCGCCCGTGTCCTCGACCCAGCCCTTGATGCCGCTGAGCTCCGGGTCCTCGGCGAGACCCCGGGAGATCAGGTCGAGCAGCCAGGAGCGCACCACGCTGCCCTCGCGCCAGGCCTCGGCGATGGCGCGCATGTCCATGCCCGGGAAGGACTTCGACAGCTTCATCACCTGGAAGCCCTCTGCGTACGCCTGCATCAGCCCGTACTCGACCCCGTTGTGGACCATCTTCACGAAGTGCCCGGAGCCTTCAGGCCCGGTGTGGACGAGGCCGCCGGCGTCCGGCGCCAGGTCCTTGAGGATCGGAACGAGGTGCTGGTACACGTCCGGCTCGGCCCCGACCATCAGGCAGTAGCCGAACTCCAGGCCCCAGATTCCGCCCGACGTCCCTGCGTCGACGTAGCGCATGCCTTTGGCCTTGACCCGCGCGCAGTCCTCGAGCGCGATCTTCCAGTTGGTGTTGCCACCGTCGATGATGATGTCGCCCGGGTCGCCGAGCTCGACCAGCGTGTTGATCGCCTGCGTGGTCGGCTCCCCCGCCGGGACCATGATCCACATCACGCGCGGCCGGGACTGAAACTGCTTGACGAAGTCCTTCCAGTCGGTCGCCGGCACGGTTCCCTTGGCCGCGTACGACTGCACCGCCTGTGGCGAGAGGTCGAACCCGATGACGCGGTGGCCCTTCTTGAGCAGGCGGAGCGACATGTTGCCGCCCATGCGACCAAGGCCGATGAACCCGATCTCCATGGCTACCGGACCGCCCCGCGGACGGCTGCGGCCAGCGCCTTCCACCCGGTCGCCGGCGTCTTGCCGAGCGTGACGCGGAGGACGGGAAGCCGCCGCGACGTCAGCGATTGCAGGTCGCCGATCGACTGCGCCTGCTTCAGGATCGAGAAGCTGTAAGGCTGGCCGGGGATCGGCACATCCTTGGCGTCGTCCTGGACGATCTGCAGGAACAGTCCGGTCTTCGGACCGCCCTTGTGCAGCTGGCCGGTCGAATGCAGGAAGCGCGGCCCGTAGCCCGACGTGGTCGCGATCTTCGTCCTGTCCCGCACCGCCGTGCGGATCGCGGCGATGGCGGCCTCCGACTGCGGCGTCCGCGTCGTATAGGCCATGATCGCGAAGTAGGCGCCGCGCTTGGCCTTGCCGAGCAGCGCCTTGACGCCGGCCTTCGCCTTCGCCGCGGCGATCGCTTCTGCCGGCGGCAGCGCGCCCTTGCTCTTGAAGGTCGCGAGCACCTTCCTGGTGTTGTCCTTCGACTCCTGGACGTTCGGTTGGTCGAACGCGTCGATGCCCAGGATCGAGCCGGCGATCGCGGTTGCAACCTCCCAGCGGAAGAACTCGCCGCCGAGGTCGAGCTTGTCGCGAAGCGTGAGCGTGACGACCGGATGGCCGTACTTCTCGAGCGCCTGGACCGCCTTGTTCGGCGGGTCGGCGTCCATGCGTATGTACACGAACAGGCGATCGTCACCGTAGACGGCCGGCTTGCCCACCGGCTCGCCCTCGATGGGCACGAGACCCTTGCCCTGCTTGCCGGTGCTCTCTGCGAGCAGCTGCTCCACCCAGTAGCCGAACGTCGCCACCTTCGGCGACGTGATGAGCGTGACCTTGTTGCGACCCTGCGCGGCGAGGCGGCCCATGACGGCGCCGAGCCACACACCGGGATTCTTCTCCGCCTCGACCGAGTCGGCGCACGAATGCTCCATCTCGACCGCGCGCTCGAGCAGCTCGGCGACGTCGACGCCCATGAGCGCGCCGGGCACGAGCCCGAAGTACGAGAGCGCCGAGTAGCGGCCGCCGATGTCAGGTGGGTTGGAGAACACCCAGCGGAACCCGCTTTCGCGGGCGAGCTTCTCGAGCGAGGTTCCGGGGTCGGTGATGGCGGCGAACTGCTTGCCGTTGCGTTTCGCCTGGGCGAAGAAGTACGCGAAGTGGGACAGCGTCTCGGTCGTCTCACCCGACTTCGAGGCGACAACGAACAGGGTCTTCGGAAGCGTGATGCGCGAGCGGACGCTCAGGATCGTCGCCGGGTCGGTGGTGTCGAGAACGTGCATACGCGGATGGCCCTTCACGGTCGGCCCGAACGTGTTGCGCAGGACGTCGGGGCATAGGCTCGAGCCGCCCATGCCGAGAAGCACGACGTCGGTGAACTTGCGACCCGCGGCCGCGAGCTCGCGCAGCTCGCCGATCTGCTCGTGCATCTTGTCGGCGACGTCGAGCCAGCCGAGCCGGTCCCGGATCTCCGGGCGCTTGGCCGGATCGGCGCTCCAGAGCGTCGAGTCCTTGGCCCACAGCCGCCGCGGAGCATCGTCCTTCTGCAGCTTCGCGAGCTGCGCGTCGACCGCCGGCTGGAGCGCGCCGAGGCTGTGCCACTGGCGCGGACCTTTGCCCGCGCGGATGTCTTTGGCGGCCTTGGTCAAGGTCTGCAGCAGCGAATCGAAGGACTTCGTGAACGCTTCGACTCCCTCGATCTCCAGCTCATGCGTCACCTGGTCGAGGTCCACGCCCGCGTCCGCCAGCTGCCGGAGCTGGCGCCGGGCGGCGTCGAGGTTCTCGTCCAGGCTGCGCCGCACCTCGCCGTGCTCGCGGAAAGCCGCGAGCGTGGCGGGCGGGATCGTGTCCACGGTGTCGGGTCCGATCAGCTCCTCGACGTAGTACGTGTCGGGATAGCGCGGGTCCTTCGTGGACGTGCTCGCCCACAGGCAGCGCTGCGTGTGCGCGCCGTCCTTCTTGAGCCGCTCCCACCGCGGACCGCTGAAGAGCTCCTTCCAGCGCTCGTACGCCATCTTGGAGTTGGCGATCGCGGCCTTGCCGTAGAGGTGCTCGAGCGCGCGCTTCTCGCGCGGGTCGCTCGTCGCGTTGATCTTGTCGGCCAGGATCTTGTCGGTCTTGGTGTCGACGCGGCTGACGAAGAAGCTGGCCACGCTCGCGACCTTGCTCAGGTCTCCCCCGCGCTTCTGGAGACTCTCCAGGCCGGAGAGGAACGCCTCCACGACCTCGGCGTAACGGTCGACCGAGAAGATGAGCGTGATGTTGATGTTGTTGCCCTTCGAGATCTGGTCTTCGATCGCGGGGAGGCCTTCTTTGGTCGCCGGGATCTTGACCATCACGTTGGGTCGTGCGCACCGGTCGTGCAGGTATTCGGCGAACTTGATGGTCTCGCGCGTGCTGTTCGCGATCGTCGGCCCGACCTCGATGCTGACGAACCCGTCCTTGCCTTTGGTCCGGTCGTAGACCGGGCGGAAGACGTCGGCGGCGGCCTGGACGTCTTCGACCATCAGGCCCCACAGCATGTCCTCGGGCTTCTTCTTCGCCCGGACGAGCTCCACCATCGCTTCGTCGTAGTCGGTCGAGCCGCTGACGGCCTTGTCGAAGATGGTCGGGTTCGACGTGACACCGGTCAGGCCCTCGTCGCGCAGCCGCGCGAGCTCCCCGGACGTGATGAGCTGGCGCCGGATGTTGTCGAGCCAGAGCGACTGCCCCTGCTCTCGCAGCTCCTTGATCGCGGTCGACTTGCGGGGCGCGGTGACCGCGCTCACTTCGACGCCACCAGCTTCGCCGCCGCCGCGACGATGTGACGGCTCGAGATCCCCGCCGCGTTCATCAGCTCCTCGGGCTTGCCTGACGTCGGCAGGCCCTTCACCGCCAGGTGGGCCAGCTTGATCGGCGGGTCCATTGCGAGCGCCTCGAGCACGGCGGCACCGAGGCCGCCCTGCGGGTAGTGGTCCTCGACGATGACGAAGCGGCCCTTCGTGGCGCGCGCAGCCTCACGCAGCGTGCGCACGTCGACGGGTTTGACCGAGTAGAGGTCGATGACGCGCGCCGCGATCTTCTTCGCCGCGAGCGCGTCGGCCGCGGCGAGGCACTGGTGCAGCGTGACGCCGGCGCCGATGAGCGTCACCTTGTCCTTCGCGCTCTGGCGGACGACCTTCGAGCCGCCGACCCTGAATGACTCGTTGGGGCCGTAGAGCGTCGGGTACGCGCCCCGCGTCGTACGCATGAAGACGATGCCGTCGGTCTCGGCCATGATCCGCGTCAGCTTCGCCGTCTGGTTGGGGTCCGAGGGGTAGAGCACCGTGGAGCCTTCGATCGCGCGCATCGACGCGAGGTCCTCCAGCGCCATCTGCGACGGGCCGTCCTGGCCGATCTCGACACCCGCGTGGGAGCCGGTCAGCCGGATGTTCGCGCGCGAGATCGCCGCCATGCGGACGAAGTCGTAGGCGCGGCTGAAGAACGCCGCGAAGGTCGAGGCAAACGGCTTGTAGCCGCGCACGCTCATGCCGACGGCGGTGGCGACCAGCTGCTGCTCGGCGATGTAGATCTCGAAGAAACGGTCCGGGTGCGCCTTGGCGAACTCGTCGGAGTGGGTCGAATTCGAGACCTCGCCGTCCATCGCCACCACCTCGGGGATGGACGCGAGCGCGACGAGCGCGTCGCCGTAAGCCTTGCGCGTGGCGACCTTGTCTTCCTTCTTGTACGTCGGCAGCACCGGCTCCGATGCAGCCGCGCGCTTCGGAGCAGCGGCCCGCTCGGGCTTCTGCGTCTTGACCTTGAGGTTGCGGATACCACCCAGCTCTTTGATCGCGCGCTCGGCCATATCGGGCGGTAGAGCCTTGCCGTGCCAGCCGTCCTTGTTCTCGATCTCGGAGAAGCCCTTGCCCTTGATCGTGCGGGCGATGATCACCGAGGGACGATCGGCGTTGGAAAGCGCCTCTCCGTACGCCCGATCGATCGCCGCCAGGTCATGGCCGTCGATGACGATGGGGTAGCAGCCGAAGGCTTCGACGCGCCGGCGGTAGGCGTCGAGGTTCCACCCGAACTCGGTCTCGCCGCGCTGGCCCAGCCGGTTGACGTCCCAGATCGCGGTCAGGTTCGAAAGCTTGTAGAAGGACGCCTTGTCCAGCGCCTCCCAGATCGAGCCTTCGGCGAGCTCCGAGTCGCCGCACAGCACCCACACGTGGTACGGCAGCCGGTCCAGGAGCTTGCCCGCCATGGCCACGCCGACGCCTATGGGCAGGCCCTGGCCCAGCGAGCCGGTGGCGACGTCGACCCAGGGGATGGCCGGCGTCGGATGCCCCTCCAGCCGCGAGCCGAACTTGCGGAAGGTCATGAGCTCATGGTCCGAGATCGCGCCCACCGCCTTGAACATCGCGTAGCAGAGCGGCGAGGCGTGGCCCTTGGAGTAGATCAGGTGGTCGTTGTTCGGGTCCTTGGGCCTGCTCCAGTCGTACTGGAGGTACTTGGCGATGAGCACGGCGATGAGGTCGGCGGCCGACATCGACGAGGTCGGATGGCCGGAACCCGCGGCGGTACTGCAGCGGATGGAGTCGACCCGGAGCTGCTGGCCGAGGTCGCGGATGAAGTCGATGTCCGTAGATGCGGCTGCCTTCTCGGTGACGGCCATTGGCAACTCCCCTGCGCACGAAGACGTGCGGATTAACGGGTGTCGGTGAATCTACCTAGAAGTTTATCGAGCGTCGGCGAACCGCTTTGCCCGCGTGCGCGGGCGGATGCCGGTCAGCCGGCCAGGCGCTCGACCTCGGCGACCATCCCGTCGAGGATCGTCAGCCCCGCGTCCCAGAACTTCGGGTCGGTGATGTCCATGCCGATGCGCTTGACGAGCTCGTCCGGCCGGGTCGATCCACCTGCGCCGAGAAAGTCGAGGTACTTGTCGACGAACGACGGCCCGACCTCCAGGTAGCGGTGGTAGACGGACAGGGCGAGCAGGTTCCCGAACGCGTAGGCGTAGACGTAGCCCGGCGTGTGGATGAAGTGCCCGACGTAGCTCCACCACACCTTGTGCTCGTCGGTGAGCGTCAGCGCGTCGCCGAACATCGCCTGGAGCTTGTCCTGGAAGATGTCGCCGAGCTCCTCGATCGACAGCTCGCCCTGCGTCCGGCGGGCGTTGTGGCTCGCGTCCTCGTAGCGGTTGAAGGCGACCTGCCGGAACACCGTCGAGAACACGTCCTCGCACTGGTTGCACAGCATCGCGAGGCGCACGCGAGGGTCCTTCTCCTCGGTCATGATCCGGTCGAACGTCAGCGCCTCGCCGAACACCGACGCAGTCTCGGCCAGCGTCAGCGGCGGGTGGTAGTCGAAGACGTGCTGCTTCGAGGCCAGGCGATCGTGCAGGCCGTGACCCAGCTCGTGCGCCAGCGTCAGAGCGTCGCGCAGCTTGCCGGTGAAGTTCATGAGCACGTAGGGGTGGTGGTGCGGCGTGACCGGCATGCAGTACGCGCCGCCGTGCTTGCCGGGCGCAATGGGCGCGTCGATCCAGCTGTCGTCGAAGAACTGCTGGACGAGCTGGCCGGCCCGCGGCGAGAAGCGGCTGTAGGAGCCGAGGACGAGGTCGCGCGCCTCCTCCCAGCTCAGGTTGCGCGTCGACTCGTCGATGGGCGCGTAGCGGTCCCACTCGTGGAGCTCGCCGACGCCGAGCAGCTTGCGCTTGACGCGGTAGTAGCGGACGCAGATCTCGTACCGGCTCGTGACCGCGTCGACGAGCGCCTGGACGGCCTCGTCCGACGTCTCGTTCGCAAGGTTGCGCGAGCTGATCCAGGAAGGGAAGTGACGCACGCGGTCGTCGATCGCCTTCTCCTGGAGGATGACGTTGAAGATGTATCCGCGCGTGCGGATGTCTCCGCGCAGCGCCTCGGTGATCGCCCCGCTCGCTTTGCGACGCACCTCGCGGTCCGGCTCGCGGAGCAGGTTCAACGCCTGGTCGAGCGGCATCTGCTCGCCATCGACACCCACGCGGATCCGCGCGCACAGCTCTTCGAAGAGCCGCACCCACGACGGCGTGCCGACCGGGCTGAAGTCGGTGAGGATCCGCTCCTCCGGCTCGGACAGCTGGTGCGGCCGGAACTTGCGCGCCTCCTCGACGGTGTGCCGGTACTTCGCCGACTCCGGATCGGCGTAGAGCCGCGCCGCCTGGGCGTCGTCGATCTGCGCCAGCTCGAGGGCGAAGAAGACCATGTGGATCCCGCGCTCCGCCGCGGCTTCACGCACGCGCGCGAGAAGGCGGCCGGCCGCGTGATCCTGCGTGTCCTGGCTGTGCAGCAGGTAGGCGTAGACCTCCGGGCGCGCGGCGGCCTCCTCATGCTCTGCGAGCTCGGCCATCATCGCCGCGAAGGGACCGGGCGCGAGCGTCGCGACCTTGCCCTTGTACTCCGACTCCAGCGTCATCGCGCGCTCGAGCTCCTGCGACAGCGTGACCTCGATCTGCGGGTCGTCAGGTCCCGAATAGAGATCGCTGAGGTTCCAGCGAACCTTCTCCGCGCCCGTCGAAATCGCTGCTTGGGCCATCGGCCTCAGGATAAGCGGTCGGCCAGCTCACGCACTCGCTCGGGCGTCGGCCAGCGCCCGGCGTACGCGCCTTCGTTGACCGCGACCGTGATGTCCTCGAGCGTCGCCGAGCCCATCGCGTGCTGGTACTCGAGCGGCGTCTCGGGCGGCGCGCGCCGCCTGCCCAGCCTGCGCTGCGCGCGGTCGTAGAGGCGGAGCAGCTCGTTCTCGCCCGGCGCCGGCCTGTGTCTGGGCCGCCACCGCCGCCGGCGAAGCCACGCGTACGCGAGGACGGCGACCACGCCGGCGGCGAGCGCGAGTGGCGCGGCCCCCAGCAGGCCGAGCGACCCGAGCGCTGCAGCGGGCGCGCCGACGCTCAGGTGCGGGATGAGCCGGGCCACCCCGCCGGCGGCCCAGTGGCTCGGGAACCTCGTCGCCGCGAGCGGCGAGACGCCGGGCGTCGGGTCGACGGCGACCCAGCCGTGGTGCGCGAACCACACCTCGACCCACGCGTGCGCATCGTGCTCGCGGACGACGGCCTGGTCGAGCACGGGGTCGTAGTCTCCCGTGGCGTAGCCGGTGACCAGGCGGGCCGGGATGCCGAGGCTGCGGAGCATGAGAGTCTCCGCGGTCGCGAACTGCTCGCAGTAGCCGGTCTTGACGTCGAACAGGAACCAGTCGACCGGGTCGCGGCCGGCCGGCACCGGCGGAAGGTCGAGCGAGTAGGCGTACGTCCTCTGCAGGTAGCCGGTCAACGCCATGACGCGGTCGTAGTAGTTGGCCGCGCGCTCGGTCACCTGCTGCGCCAGCAGCGCCGCACGCGGCGACAGCGACGCGGCGTCGAGGTAGAGGCGAAGGTGGTCGGGCAGGCGGTCCAGGGTGCCGTCTTGGCCGAGAACGCCGGGCGTCAGGTTGGGCAGGTACGACACCACGGAGTAGGTCTGACCGGGCCGCAGCTGGTCCGGCGTGTGGAAGGTGCCGTACGCATCCTCGCGGAGAGCGGCGACCGGCGCGTAAAGGCTCTCGACCGGGTAGGCGGCGTCGATCACCCCTGGCAGCGGCCGAAGGACGCGAAAGGTCTGCACGAACGTGCCGAGGTTGTCCTCGGGCGCCGGAGGCAGAAAGCGCGGCGGCACGTACGGCTGCAGCTCGCGGTAGCCCGGGATCCCGGCCGTCCACACCCCGCCGCGGTAGGTGTCGAAGACCAGGCCCCGCCAGTACGCGGGCGCGCCGGTGCGAACGTACATGACGGCCGAGTCCCCGAGCCGGCCGCGAAAGTGCAGGTCGACGCTGTTGGTGGCTCCGGTCGGGTCACCGCTGAGCTGGACGAGCGGCAGGGCAGGGCTTTCGATGTCGCCGCGGAAGCTGGTGAAGTTGGGCAGCGATACGACCAGCGGCGAGACAGGCGATCCGGACGGCTGGGGCAGGACGACGAACGCCGCCACACCGAGGGCAAGGGCGGCGAGCGCGGCGAACGCGAGGGGACGCACCGGCGCCGACAGAGATGC
Source organism: uncultured Actinomycetes bacterium (assembly GCA_964461175.1). Classification (GTDB taxonomy): domain Bacteria; phylum Chloroflexota; class Dormibacteria; order Dormibacterales; family Dormibacteraceae; genus 40CM-4-65-16. The sequence continues at coordinate 57,063 of CAYWTI010000247.1, forward strand.
GCCGAGACGGCGCAGGTGCGAGGCGAACCAGAATCCCGCGAGCGAAAGCGCCCACAGCGCCAGCAGGAGCGCGAACGCGTAATCCCACGCGTACACCGCGGCGAGATACAGGATCGCGAGGCTGATCCACAGGCTCGAGTAGCAGTTGCGCCGCGTCTTCAGGTCGAAGCTCGTGATCGCGACCAGCAGGATCGCGAAGTTGGCCTGCGGCAGCACCCCGCCGAACAGCGCGAGCGCCGAGTCGGCGACCACGTAGAACAGGGCGCCGAAGACGAGCGCGGCGAGGAACGCCTGGCGCCAGAAGCCACGCTTCAGGCTGCGTTCGCGGTGGCTGACGACGTGCCCGACCGCAGCCGCGGCAAGACCCACGACGGGGACGACGTAGTCCTGGCCGTAGAGCACGATCGCGAGCACCGCGACCGCAAAGCCGGAGAACACGAACGCGCGCGCCTCGACCGAATGCTCGACCGGCGACGCCGGAAGGCGTAGAACGCGAGGCATCAGAGCGGCCAGCCAGTGCCCACGCGCAGCAGGGGCACGTCGGTGATGACCTCGGCGTCACCGACGACCCAGCCGCGCCGGTTGCGGGCCATCTCGGCCGCGTCGATCAGCTCCCGGTCCGGGGTCGCCGTGACGACCACCACCTCCTCCCCTCTCGCTGGGAGCCCGCCCGCGGGACCCGACGCCGCGAGCGGATAACGGGCGAGCCACTCCAGCACCTCCCACAGGTCGCGGGACGGCGGAGTGGGTTCGAGGCCCGGCGCCCACAGCGACACCCGCCCGCCGTCGCGCAGGCAGTCCCACGCCTCCGACGCGGCGATGCGGGCGACCTGGTCGGCGAGCTCGACGCTTGGCGGACGAGGGTCGAGCGCGAGCGTCATCGTGCGCAGGCCGGGCGGCTCGTACTCGCGCACCACGAGCTCGCCGTGCCGCGCGCTCGAACGCCAGTGGATCCGGCGCAGCGAGTCCCCCGGCCGGTACTCGCGGATGCCGAACAGCTCGCTGCCGGTGCCGGCCCGAGGCGCGGCCACGTTCGCCTCGAGCTCTCGCGCGTCGCGGCGGGCACCCAGGGAGGCGAAACGCGGGAGGACAAGAGCGACCTCGGCGTCGGCGCACGGGCGCGTGCCGCCGAAGAAACCGAGCGGGTCGCTGGTGCCGATCCGCCAGCCGCTGGCGCCGACGGGACCGCGCCGCACCGCGCGCAGCGTGCGCGAGATGCGCCACCCGGTCCGGGGCACGTATCCCGCCCCGACGCGAAAGGGCTGGCCGCCCACCGTGCCGCCCACCCACGCCGGTCCGCGCGGCCCGCGCGGTGCGTCGAGACCGAGCTCCACGTCGACGTCGTCGCCCTCGAACAGCGGCTCCGGGTGCGGCCCGCGCGCGAGCACGGCGGCGGGGAGGTCGTCGAGCGGGGATCCCTCACCGTGCTGAGCACCACGCACCCCGAGATGGAGACACAGGCCGGAGCGGTTCCACCATGCGTACACCGCGCAGACGACGACCAGTGCGATCACCCACGCCGCGAGCAGGAACAGCCACGAGACCTCGGACGTCGTCCCGTACCACTCGAGCACGAGCCACAGCGCTATCGCCCCGAGGACGCGGGGGGTCGGTCTCAGTGCGTCCTCAGGGGCGGAACCGGAAGCGCGGCGACGACCTCGCCGAGCACATCGGCGGAACGCACGCGGCCGCGCATGCCTATGCGGTGCGCGAACACCGGGACGGCGAGCAGCTTGACGTCGTCCGGAAGGACGAAGTCGCGGCCCTCGAACAGGGCCCACGCCTGCGCCGCACGCTGAAGGTATACGGCCGCGCGCATGCTGGCCGGAAGCAGAACCTCGGGCCTTGCGCGCACCGCCTCGATCAGGCTGACGACGTACGCACGTATCGCCGGCGCTACGACGACGCGCAGGCACGCCTCCTGCAGCTCGACGACCTCCTGGATCGCGATCACCGGGCGCAGATCCGCGAGCGGGTCGCCGTGCTCGCGGCGCGCCAGGACCTCCAGCGCCTCCGCCTCGGTCGGCGGCCCCATCTCGGCGGCAAGGACGAAACGGTCGAGCTGGGACTCGGGCAGCGGGTAGGTGCCGTGGAACTCCGCCGGGTTCTGCGTGGCGACGACGAAGAACGGCCGCTCGAGGACGCGGGTGGTGCCTTCGACCGTCACCTGTCCCTCTCCCATCGCCTCGAGCAGCGCCGACTGCGTCCGCGGGGTGGTCCGGTTGACCTCGTCGGCCAGGACGATGTGGGCGAAGATCGGGCCGGGCACGAACTCGAAGGTCAGGTCCTTCTGGTTGAACACGCTCGAGCCGGTGATGTCCGACGGCAGAAGGTCGGGGGTGCACTGGATGCGCCG
>CAYWTI010000248.1:0-3462 GCA_964461175.1 uncultured Actinomycetes bacterium
GCGACGACGACGGTGTCGATGTCGCCGTTGTCGACCTGGTGGGCGAGGTGCTCTTTGGTCAGCAATGTTGCCGCCCGGTCAGCGCCGGGAGCGGCTTCGTCCGCGGGCGCGCGCGACAAACCGTTCGAACAGCTTTCGCGCCCAGGGCAGGTCGGTGGTCAGCTCCTCGGGGTGACACTGCACGGCAACGATAAGCCCGTCGTCCGACTCGACGCCTTCCACCGTTCCGTCGTCACCCCGGGCCGTCTGGTGGAGGCCCGACGCGAGGCGCGCGATCGCCTGGTGGTGGAAGCTGTTGACCCGGATGTGGTGCTCGCCCGCGGCGTGGCCCAGCTCCGAGCCTGGATCGACCTCGATCGTGTGCGCGAGGTGGCTGCGGCCATGGTCGCGGACGTCGTGGTCGTCGAGATGCTGGATCAGCGAGCCGCCGAGGGCGACGTTGATGACCTGCTGCCCGCGGCAGATGCCGAGGATCGGCAGCTCCTGCTCGTGCGCCTGCTTGAAGAGCCGCAGCTCGGTTTCGTCGAGGTCGCGATCGATCGGTCCGACCTTGTCGTCCTTGGGCTCGCCGTAGAAGGCCGGGTCGACGTCCCAGCCGCCCGGAAGCAGCAGGCCGTCGACGTCGGGCAGGGCCGGGGTCCCCGGCGGGAGCACGACCGGCTCGGCTCCCGCCGCCTCGACCGCTTTCAGGTAAGGGACGTAGTACTTGTCGCCCCGCCTGGGGCTCACGGTGATACCGATCCTGGGCCTGTCCGCCATCTAGCTCCCGGTCGCGGGCGCGGCCGAGCCGACGGCCTCCAGCTCACGTTCGATCGCCGCCAGCTCCTCCGGCGTTCCCTGCACCTTGGGCCCCTTGAACCAGTTCCTGGCTGACAGGAACCAGTAGCCGCCCGCATAGATCAGCACCACAGCCACCGCAACGGGCGCGTAGTTGAAGGTCGTAAGCGTGTTGCCCGGTGCCACCTGGGGCAGCACGAACAGGATGGCGATGAACCCGATCCACACGACGGCGATCCAGCCGACGATATAGCTGTACTGGCGCAGGTGCCAGGGTCCTCGCTGGAACTTTTCGCCGGCGAGCAGCCGCAGCAGGATGGGCAGGCCGTACGCGATGTATAGCCCGATGACCGCGATCGAGGTCACGGCGGCGTAGGCGACGGGGTTCCAGAGATACGGGAGGCCGAGGATGAACGCGCCCACCGCGGCGAACCAGATCGAGTTGGTCGGGGTGCGGGTGCGTGGATTGATCCGGTGCCAGAACTGTGAGCCCGGCACGGCGCCGTCGCGTGAGAACGCGTAGATCATGCGCGAGTTCGCGGTTACGGACGACATGCCGCAGAAGAACTGCGCGCCCATGACGATCAGCAGCAGGAGCAGGGCCCCGTTCTTGCCGAGCGCGTCGATGAAGATCACGGCAGGTGCCGCGGTGCCCGCAGCCACGATGGTCGCGTAGTCGGCGTCGTTGATCGCGCGGGTGACGCCGATCAGCAGGATCCAGCCCGCGACCAGCGAGATGATGATCGACCAGACGATTCCGCGCGGCCCGGATACGGCCGCGCTGTGGGTCTCCTCCGTCATGTGGGCTGAGGCGTCGTAGCCGGTGAATGTGTACTGCGCCAGCAGAAGGCCGGTCAAGAACACATAGAAGGACGCATTGAAACCGCTGAGGTTGACGAACTTCGTGAAGACGTACCCCGGGTCGTTGTGATACTTCGAGAACAAGAACAGCGAGCCGACGATGACCAGCACACCGGCGATGTGCCACCACACAGAGATGTCGTTAAGCAGCGCCACGAGCTGCACTCCAAACGTGTTGAGCAAGCCGTGGATGAACAACACGACTCCGTACACGACTATGACCGCGGGGGGCGAGGTCGGATAGTTGAAGACCTGGTTGAGCCAGAAGTCGACGAAAAACGCCAGGCCGAAATCGATGCCCGCGGTGACGGCGACCTGGCCCAGGAGGTTGAACCAGCCGGTGAACCAGCTCCACCCGGCGCTGTTCTTGCCGCCGAGCTTGGCCGCCCAGTAGTACAGGCCGCCTGCCGTGGGATAGCTGGAGCAGACCTCGGCCATCGCCAACCCGACGAGGGTGACCATGATCCCGACGAAAGGCCAGCCGATCGTCATCACGACCGGGCCCCCGTTGCTCATGCCGAAGTAGAACAGCGTCAGACAGCCGGAGAGGATCGAGATGATCGTGAACGAGACGGCGAAGTTCGAGAACGTGCCCATGCGCCGGCGCAGCTCCTGGGCGTAGCCCAGGCGATGGAGTGTTTCGACGTCCGAGCTGTGAGTCTGGACCGCCATTTGGTGCCCCTCCCTAGTAGCCTCTCCCTGAAGCTGTCGCGGCGAAGCTAACAGCACCGTTCGGAGTTGTCAACAAACGTCCGGGGAGGGCGGGTTTGGACCAGGATGTAACAAACGTCACGGCTGATGGGATGCGCGTCGGCGAGGTCGTGCGCCAGCGCCTCGACACGCTCAGCCCCGCCGAGCGCCGGCTCGCGCGCGTGCTCCTGGCCTCCTATCCGATCGCCGGCCTGGAGAGCGTCGCCCGCTTCGCCGAGCGCGCCGGCGTCAGCCCGCCAACGGTGACGCGGTTCATCGCCAAGCTCGGTTTTCGGGGCTATCCCGAGTTCCAGGAGACGCTGCGCCGCGAGGTCCAGTCCCGGCTGAGCTCCCCGCTTGCGCGCTACCGGGAGGAGCCGCAGCCGCAGGACGCCGACTCGGTGCTCGCCAAGGCGCTGGCGATCGCCGGACACAACGTCGAGGCGACCAGGAGCCTGTTGGCGGGGCGGGACTTCGACGAGGCCGTGGAGGTGCTCGCGGACGTGCGGCGGCGCGTGATGATCGTCGGCGGGCGCGTCAGCGCGCCTCTCGCCCGCTACCTCGCCGCCCAGATGCATCTCTTGCGGCCCGGGACGGCGTTCGTCGACGTCGAGCGCGCCGCGCCCGCGCAGCAGCTCATCGACATGCGCAAGACGGACGTGCTGGTCGTGTTCGACTACCGCCGCTACCAGCCCGACACCATCGAATGCGCGCGTCTCGCGGCGAGTCGTGGCTGCGACGTCGTCCTCTTCACCGACCAGTGGCTGTCGCCGGCCTCGGCGTTTGCGCGGCAGGTCCTGGTCACGAGCGTGGAGACGATCGGGCCGTTCGACTCGCTGGTCGGCGCCATGGCGGTGCTCGAGGGCGTGGTCGCGGCGGTGCTCCGCAAGCTTGGGCCGCGCGCCGAGGCGCGAATGCAGAGCCTGGAGCGCCTGCGCGCGGGGGACGTGCTAGGGGGACCCGATTCCGGCGGCTAGCGGTTCCGCGCCGGCGAAGCACCAGCGCAGCCAGACGGTCGACTCCATGTTCCAGCCTCGCAGCTCGGCAGTGCGCCCGCCGGCACCGTAGGGCCGGTCCTCGGCCGTCAGCCAGCCGCCGATCGACAGATGAACGCCGTCCCATTCGCGCGCGACC
>CAYWTI010000249.1:0-11335 GCA_964461175.1 uncultured Actinomycetes bacterium
CATAAGGCTCATCGACCCGGTGGGATACCTCGAGATGCTCGTCCTCGAGGAGAGCGCCGAAGCGATCGTGACCGACTCGGGCGGCGTCCAGAAGGAGGCCTACTTCGCCGGCCGGCGCTGCGTGACGCTGCGCGACACGACTGAGTGGACGGAGACGGTGGCCGCCGGCTGGAACGTCCTCGTGGGCACCGACCCGGCGGCGATTGCCGCCGCGATGCGCGATTTTCGGCCGCCGGCGACGCGCCCTCTGCTCTTCGGCGACGGCCATGCTGCCGAGCGCGTGGTCGAGGCCCTGAGCGCTAATGAATCGGCTCATGCATCGGCCAACCCATAACATGGAACAGAATTGCAGGCACTGAACACGATCCCGGTGGCCGCTCCGCAGATCGGTGAAGAGGAGCGGCGCGCGGTCCTCGAAGTTCTCGACAGCGGCCAGCTCGCCCAGGGACCGGGCGTGGCCGCGTTTGAGCGCGAGTTCGCGGCTTTCTGCGGCGCCAAGCACGCGGTGGCCGTCAACTCGGGCACCGCAGCCCTTCATCTCGTGATGCTGGCGCACGGCGTCTCGCCCGGCGACGAGGTGATAACGAGCCCCTTCACGTTCGTCGCTTCGGCAAACGCGGCATTGTTCGTCGGCGCGCGCCCTGTGTTCGTGGACATCGAGAGCGAGACCTATTGCCTCGACCCGGCCGGGGTGGAGAAAGCGATAACGCCGCGGACGAAAGCGATCATGCCGGTCGATCTGTACGGGCACCCCGCCGCGATCCCCGAGCTCCGCGAGATCGCGGACCGGCACGGCATCGTGCTCATCGAGGATGCGTGCCAGGCCCACGGCGCGACGATCGGCAGCGCCCGAGCAGGCGGTTTCGGCGTCAGCGCCACCTTCTCTTTCTATCCGACGAAGAACATCACCACCGGCGAAGGCGGCATGGTGACGACCGACGACGACGCGGTGGCGGCCAGGGTCGAGGTGCTGCGCCAGCACGGCGCTGCCGAGCGCTATCACCACGACATCCTGGGCTACAACTTCCGGATGACGGACATCGCCGCTGCCATCGGAAGGGAGCAGCTGAAGAAGCTCGACAGGTGGAACGAAACCCGCCGGCGGAACGCATCGCACCTGGACGAGGGGCTCGCCGGCGTCCGCGGGATCAGAACGCCTCGCGAGCGCAGCGGCTACAGGCACGTGTACCACCAGTACACGATCCTCGTCGAGGGTGATCGCGACAGGTTCCAGGCCCGCCTGCGCGAGCTGGGCGTCGGCACGGCGGTCCACTACGCCGTCCCGGTCCACCGCCAGCCGCTGTACATAGGTATGGGCTACGACCGAGTTTCGATGCCGGTCGCGGAGCACGCGGCCGAGCATGTGCTCTCCCTGCCGGTCCATCCGGCGCTCAGCGAGTCCGACCTGGACCGCATCGTCGAAGCGGTGCGGAAGGTAGCCGCCACGGGGTGACGCGCGTCGCGCTCATCGGCATGGGGGCGATGGGTCGCAACCATCTCCGCGTGCTCAGCGACCTCGAAGGCGTGGAGCTCGTCGCCGTCTGTGACATGGACGAAGGCGTCGTCGCCGCCGCGAGCCAGAAATACTCGGTCGCCGGCTACGGCTCGTGGGCTGAGATGCTCGACCGCGAGCGCCTCGATGCCGCCGTCGTCGCGGTTCCGACGAGGTTCCATCTCGAGGTGGGGCTCGCCGTCCTCGAGCACGGCTTGCACGCCCTGATCGAGAAACCGATCGCGAGCACGCTGGAGGAAGGCCGGCGCCTGGTGGACGCAGCTCGCGCCCACGGCCGGGTGCTCGCGGTGGGGCACGTCGAGCGCTTCAATCCCGCCGTCCGCGACCTGCAGCGTCGCGTGGCGGCAGGCGAGATCGGGCGGATCTATCAGATCCAGGCTCGGCGACTCGGCCCATTCCCAGCCCGCATTCGCGATGTCGGAGTGGTCATCGACCTCGCGACGCACGACCTCGACGTGATGTACACGCTCGCGGGGTCGGAGGTGGAGCGCCTGTACGCCGAGACCGAGCAGCGGATACACACCGACCACGAGGACATACTCAACGCGCTGCTGAAGTTCGAGGGCGGGATGCTTGGCGTCCTCCAGGTCAACTGGCTGACACCGACCAAGATCCGAGAGGTGACTGTGCTGGGCGAGCGCGGCATGTTCGTCTGCAACTACCTGACGCAGGAGCTGCGCCACTACAAGAACGCGGAGGCGGAGTCGGGGTCAGGTGGCGAAATGCACCCTCGCGCGGTCACCGAAGGCGAGTCGGTGACATTCCCCATCACCCAGGCAGAGCCTTTGAGGCTCGAGCTTCAAGCCTTCGTTCAGGCGACTCGGGGCGAACGCGCGCTCGAGGTCGACGGCGAGGCCGGCCTGCGCGCGCTCCACCTCGCCCTCGCGCTCGTCACCTCGGCCGCGGAGTCCCGGGTGATGACGAGCGAGGAGCTTGCGCGGCTGTGGCGCGGACAGCCACGACCTGAAGAGCGGCCAGCAACCAGAACTCGACGCTGAGGTCGTTTTTCCAGTACGGCGAGTCGAACAGGCCGTGCACGGCGTACAGGACGAGCGCCCCGACCGCTCCGAACAGCAGCGGGCGGTATACGTCCGAGGTCGATGGCAACGTCCTGAAGCCGCGCCAGAGAAGGCCGAAGAAGATCACCGCGAACGCGATCAAGCCCAGTAGCCCCACCTCGCTCCAGGTCGTCAACCAGAGGTCGTGGGGGTAGAGCTGTATCGGATCCGCGGGCGGGCGGAACGGCGCGACGCGGACCGGAAAGCCGTCGAAGCCGGCGCCGAAGATCGGCCGGCGCGAAAGCATTGCCAGCGCCTGACGGTAGATCGACGTTCTGTTCGTGACCGAGTGCGCAATGTCGATCAAGCGCTGGTTGATGAAGGGAATCTCGACAACAACCAGGGTCACAATCGCCAGCGCGGCGAGGGCGCGCAGGCGCCACCGCCAGCTCTGCAGGCTGAGCACGAACACGACGCCGAGCACCGCCATGGCGAGATACGACGCCCTCGAGAGGGTCAGGAGCATCGCCAGGGCGACGATCGCAAGAGTCGGAACCGCCACGAGCCTTTCCCCGGGCCGCGACGGAAAGAGCGCGAACGCCGCGGCAAAGGCCAGTGGCGGTTCGAGGTACATCGCGACAGCGTTCGGCGTCGTGTTGAGGAACGCCGGAGCGTCGCCGAGCTGCAGCTGGTGGTGTGCGGCAATCCAGACAAACGAGACGATCTGTCCGACGGCCATGATCACCGCCCCGACAGCCGCGACCCGCAGCACGATGTACACGTCTTCGCGAGTCCGCAACAGGTCCACGGCGATGTAGAAGACCGCGATCGCCTCGACGAAGTAGGCGCGGTAGATGCCGAGCGCGCGTGTGTGGTCGGGGGCCACAGCGATGCTGATCACACCGGCCAGCAGGAGCAGGGCGATCGGAATGTCGTACGCGGTCCGCGCGTTCGGCATGCGCCGCTCGACCCAAAGTGTTGCGGCGTAGGTCACGACGGTGATGGCGATCAGCAGCTCGAGCAACGTGGTGGGCAGGGGCCCGGCCCGCCACCGCACGACGTAGAGAGGCAGGCACGCGGACGTGATGGCAAGTGACACGACGGCTGCACGCCGGACCGTCGGTACGGATAGCGGCATGCGCGCCGCCACGTCAGACGTGGCGGACTTCGACGTTTGCGGTCAGTGGCGCCTCGGCGACCGCCTCGTTCGTGGGCTCGTCGACGACGCCGACGACGGAGCGGAGCACCCGAAGATGGCTCTGCGCCGTGTGGTGGCGCGCGATCCAGTCCCGCCCCGCGAGGCTCAGCTGCAGCATCTCCCGGGGCCGCTCCTGGAGCCCCTTGACCGCGGCGATAAGGCTCGCCGCGTCGTCGACCTGGACGACGGGCGGCGGGTCATCGGGGTAGAGCGATCTGTCCAGGTGCATGAAGACCACACGACCTCGCGCCATCGCTTCGAGCTCAGACAGCGACAGGATGCCCAGCTTCATCTGGCCGATGACGGCGTCGAAACGGTCCACGAGCGCGGGCGCCTCGTCATGCGGCACGCGCTCGATGAACTCGACGTAACGGCCGTACGTTTCGCGAAGCTGCTCGGTTAGCGGGCCCCACGCGATCGCCGCCAGGGTGACGAACTTCGCCAGCTCAGGGGACGCGGCGAAGACCGCCTCGGGTGCCTTGATCGGATAGAGCCGCGTGAAAAGCAGCACTTTCTCGAGCTTGACCGGAACCTGGACGCTCTCGAAGAACGCGGGTTCGAGCGGGTTGGGCAGCAGGTAGGCCTTGTCGCGGAACTCGGCCAGGAACGGCGCCAGGTCGGGAGTGACGTAGAAGATCGCCCGAGCGCGCCGCATCGCCACGCGGCTGAGCCAGCCGATGACCGGTTTGGCCAGGCTCGTGTGGACGTCGTGGCCGTGCCCCTGCACGTAGAAGGGCTTGCCTGCGAGCATGCCCAGCAAGCCGTAGGACAGAAAGTGGATGTGGACCCACGCGTACGGGTTGCGGCGCAGTCTCCACACGACCGGCAGGTACATGACGAGCCGAACCGGGAGAATCAGCAACTTCGCGTAGAGCGGCCACGACGCCCCGGGCTTGGGGAGGTCGATGAAATCCACCGCGTAGCCGGCGTCGCGCAGAATCCGGGCCTGGAGGCTTCCGACCCCGGCCACGTCGTTGACGATGGCGATCCGAGGCAAAGAATTCTTAACTTGCACCGGGCGTCATTATCCCGCGGGGCGTCACGCGCACGACGACGACCGTGATCGCGGCCAGGATCCAGAACTCAGCGCTCAGGTCGTTCTTCCAATACGGCGAATCGACGAACCCATGGACCAACCAGATCACGAGCGCGCCGAGGGCGCCCCACAGGGCGACACGATAGAAATCGGTCGTGCGCGGCCACGCTCTCCAGCCTTGCCACAGCAAAGTGAAGAGGATCACGGCGAACGCGATGACGCCGCCGACGCCGATCTCGACCCAGAAGGTCAGCCAGATGTCGTGGGGGTAGATCTCCGGTGTAAGGCCGCGGAAGAGAACGGTGTAGCCGCCCAGGCCGTCTCCAAAGAGAGGGTGCGCGCGGATCTCTGTGAGTGCTGAGCCGAAGAGCTGCTCGCGGCCGCCGAGGGAGCTCGTCACGGTCGCAAGCCGAGCCATGAGCAGCGGGACCTGCGTCGCGATGACCGCCGACGCGGCGACCGAGACCGCCACCACCCACCGCCACCGTGGAACCGTGAGCACCGCCACGAGCATCAGGACCGCCACACCCATGTAGGCGCCCTTGGAGAACGACGCGACCAGGGCGGAGCCGGTCAGCGTGAGCCAGACCGCGCCCACGATCTTCCACCGCCACCCTTGCCCGAGCAAGACGAGTGCGGCCGCCAGCGCAAAAGGCGGTTCCATGTACATAGCGACGTAGTTGGCGTCGCCGTAGAGCGCGCTGGGGGCGAAGCCGACGTACACGGCGTTGGCGATCAAGGCCCTGTAGAAGACCACGAGGTTCATGACCGCGAACACCGACGACCCAAGAGCGAACGCGATGAAGAGCCGCTTGAGATGCTCGCTCGTGCGCAGCAGGTCGACCGCCACGTAGAAGATCGCGACCGGCTCGAGAAAGTACGCACGGTAAAGGCCGAGGGCGCTTCGATGGTCGGTCGCGACGACAACCGATATAGCGCCGACCGCGAGCAGGACCACGACCGCGATGTCGAGCGGCGTCCGCACAGGCCTGAGCGCGCGCTGACGCAGCCGGCCGGCGACGTAGGTCCCGACGGTGATCAGGATGAGCGTCTCGAGGAGGGTGGTCGGCAGCGGCCCATAGTGCCACCGCACGGTGTACAGGGGAAGGGCGCCCACCGTCAGGTAGAGGGTCGCTCTCGAAAAACGCAGGAGGGACGTCTCGGCCGTTTCGCCGGTCGTTGCGGACAAGGTCGGCCGGAGCATACGAATGGCGGCCGATCCGGCCGTCATCGCTTCTGTGAAATCTTGTGCAGGGCCGTCACCGACACCACCGCGATGGCCGCGAGCATCCAGAACTCCAGGCTGAGATCGTTCTTCCAGTACGGCGAGTCGACCAGGCCGTGCACCAGCAGCATGGTAAACGCCGATCCCAGCCCCCAGAACAGAGCCTTGCGGTCACCCTCCGCCCGTTTGTAGGCGCGCCACGGCGCGACGATCAGCCAGGCGAGGATCCAGGTGAAGGCCGCAAGGCCGAGCAGGCCGAGCTCGGTCCACGACGTGAGAAAGATGTTGTGTGGGTATGGCTCGGGCACGAGGTACCGGTCGCCGGCACGGTACGGCGCCATCGTCGACTGGTAGGCGTTGAGACCTGCGCCGAAGGTCGGACGGTCTCGAAGCATGCGCACCGTCGCGGCCCAGATCTGGCCGCGGATCGTGAAGGTGCCGAACTGCGGGTCGAGCGCCTGCCTGATCCGTGGGCCGACTACCGGAAGGGTCAGCAGCCATACCGCTGCGGCCGCCGAACCGACGAGAAAGGCGATGCGCGCGCGCGCCGAGGGAACCGTAACGACCGCGATCAGAAGCAGCGCGGCGAGGGCCAACAACCCTCCTCGTGACAACGTTGCAAGCTCTGCCGCCATCATCACGATCAAGCTCACGATCGCTACCGCGCGAGCACGGCCGGCTGCCATCAGCGCGAAACCGGCGGCTACACCGATCAGCGGTTCGAGGTAGAGCGCCACCGAGTTGGGGTCGATGTTGAAGGCGGCGGCGGCATGGCCGGGAACCAGCCGGTGTGAGGCGACCGCACTTCCGAAGACCACCAGGTCGTAGACGCAGAACAGGACCGTGCCGGCGGCCCACACACCCAGCAGCGTCTCGATCGCGCCCGCCGCCGCCAGCATCGCCACCGCCACGTAGAAGGCGACCACCGGCTCGACCAGGTAGGCGCGAAAGATGCCGAGGGCGCCGCGATGGTCAGGCGCGACGAAGATCCCGATCGCGCCGGCGACGAGCAGCAGGGCTATGGGCACATCGAGCGGCGTCCTCCTCGGACGCGGAGCGTGCGCGAAGACCACGGCCGCGAGATACAGCGCAAACGTGAGGATGAGCAGCGTTTCGAGGAGCGTCGTCGGAAGCGGTCCTAACCGCCAGCGCGCCACGTACAGCGGCGCGGCGGCGGTGGTGACGGCGAGCGCCCAGCGCGCGAGGCGGGGCAGCGTTGTGTCTGCGCTCAGATCGACAAGAATCGTAGCGGCGCTAAGCTTGCCGCCACATGGCGCGCGAGCTCCCGAGCAGGACTCTCTACCAGGGCCGCGACCGCGCCGCTGCACGCTCGTTCCTGCACGCGATCGGCCTCACCGCCGAGGACATCAACAAGCCTTTCGTCGGTGTATCCAACTGCTGGCTCGAGACGATGCCGTGCAACTTCGGGCTGCGCGAGCTCGCGGCGCCGCTGAAACGCGGCATCAAGGCCGCGGGTGCCAACCCGATGGAGTTCAACACCATCGCCATCTCCGACGGCATCACGATGGGATCGGAAGGAATGAAGACCTCGCTCGTGAGCCGCGAGGTCATCGCCGACTCGATCGAGCTCGTCGCGCGCGGCCACATGTTCGATGCGCTGGTCACGCTGTGCGCCTGCGACAAGACGATCCCTGCGTCGGCGATGGCGCTGGCGCGGGTCGACCGGCCCGGCTTCCTTCTCTATGGCGGTTCGATCATGGCGGGAACCTGGCGGGGCAAGCAGGTGGCCGTCGGCGACGTCTACGAAGCGATCGGCGCCGCCGCGGCGGGAAAGATCACCGACGCCGACCTCGCCGAGCTGGAGGCCGTCGCCTGTCCAGGTGCTGGCGCGTGTGGCGGCCAGTACACCGCGAACACGATGTCGATGGTCATGGAGGTCATCGGGCTGTCGCCGGTGGGCTTCAACTCGATTCCGCAGATGGACCCGGAGAAGCATCGGGCCGCCGAGCGCGTCGGCGCGCTGGCGCTCGAGGTGCTCGACGCGGATCGTCGGCCTTCGCAGATCCTCACCCGGCGCGCATTCGACAACGCGATCGCGGCGGTCGCGGCGAGCGGCGGTTCGACGAACGCGGTGCTGCACCTTCTCGCACTTGCTCGCGAGGTTGGAGTCGACCTCGCCATCGACGACATCGACCGCATCAGCCGGCGCACGCCGCTCCTGTGCGACCTGAAGCCGGGCGGACGTTTCGCGGCCGTCGAGCTCCACCGTGCAGGTGGCATCGCTTTGTTGACCAAGCGCTTGATCGAGGGCGGCTACGTCGACGGTGACGCCATGACCGTGACCGGGCGAACGCTCGGCGAGGAGTGTGAGTCTGTGACCGAGACACCGGGCCAGGAGGTGGTGGCGCCGCTGTCGCGTGCCCTGCGCTCCGAAGGCGGGCTGGTCATTCTCCGCGGCAACCTCGCGCCCGAAGGATCGGTGGTCAAGGTCACGCAGCACACGCCGACTTCGCATCGCGGCCCGGCGCGGGTATTCAATCGCGAGGAGGATGCGTTCGCAGCCGTGTACGCCGGCCGCATCAAAGCGGGCGACACGGTCGTCATCCGCTACGAGGGGCCCCGCGGCGGTCCCGGCATGCGCGAGATGCTCCTGGTCACCGCCGCGATCGTCGGCGAGGGGCTTGGGGAGTCGGTGGCGATGGTGACCGACGGCCGCTTCTCGGGCGCCACGCGAGGGCTGATGATCGGCCACGTCGCGCCGGAGGCCGCGGCTGGCGGGCCCCTGGCCGCCCTCGAGGACGGCGACATGATCGAGATCGACGTCGACTCGCGACGGCTAGAGGTTGTCGGGGTCGATGTCGCATCGCGACTGAAGGACTGGTCTCCGCCTGAACCGAACTACCGGCGGGGCGTCCTGGCCCGCTACGCCGCTCTGGTCGGCTCGGCTTCGCAAGGAGCAGTTCTGCAGCCGTAGTTGGCCGGCGTTAGCGCCGCCGATGGCAATGATTACTTTGTCGCCCTGCGCCGCGTTAAGCGGGCAGGAGGAAGTAGAGATGACTCAGATGCGAGCGAGATACCTGGTCGCCGTACTCATGTTCTTAGCCTTCAGCGCGTGCACGCCACAAGGACCCTTGGTCAGCACCAAGTCCCCGGTGCCGGCGTCTCAGTCTCCCTCTGCTGGCGCGTCTTCCAGCCCATCCCCATCGCCCTCGTCACATCCGCTCGTCAATGGCCCGGGCTCGTGGCGCCGTGGCCCGGATCTGCTCGTGGCACGGAGTGCGTTCACGGCGACCTTGCTGGGCAATGGCAAAGTGTTGGTCGCCGGCGGCCAGACGAGCCCATCCGCCAACACGGCGGCCGCGGAACTCATCGATCCGGCCACCAACACCGCAGCCGCGGCCACGTCGATGGGCGTCGCGCGCAGCGGCCACACTGCGACGCTGCTCGGGAGCGGCAAGGTTCTCGTAGCCGGGGGCATCGATGCACCGAGCGGCAAAGTCCTTGCCTCGAGCGAGATCTATGACCCGTCCACGAACGTCTGGTCACCGGCCGCCTCGATGTCCGAAGCCCGCATGAACTCCGCGAGCGTCCTTCTAAAGGACGGCCGAGTCCTCGTCATCGGAGGTTCTTCGACCTGGGAGTCCGTGGCTGGGCCGTTCAACGCCGAGGTCTACGACCCGGGCGCCAATGCCTGGACGTCCTACCGCGACGACGACCGCCCTTACGGAGTCACGGCGACTCTGCTCCTTGATGGTCGTGTTCTGGTCAACGGCGGATGGGCCGTGGTCGGTCCGCGGACGGCCGATTTCTTCGATCCCGCAAACGGCGGGGCGATGACAAGCGGCCAGCACCTGCTGCCGATGAACCGGAATTGGGCGCACGCCGCTCTTCTGCCGGACGGCGGGGTGATCTTCATCGGCGGCCAGTCGAACAGCCTGCCGGGCGGCGCGCTCAACTCGACCGATCTATTCGCCATCGGCGACTCGTGGACCGTCGGTCCGGCGATGACGGTTGGGCACTGCCATGACACAGCGACCACGTTGGCCAGCGGCGCGATCCTCGTCGCAGGCGGAAGGTGTGGGGCGAGCGACTCCATCGCCGTGGCCGAGCTCTTCGACCCGAACACCAGGCAATGGGTTACAGCCGCAAGTCTGCTTCAGCCCACCGGCAACGGTAGTGCTGTGCTCCTGAGTGACCGCCGTGTGCTCGTGGCCGGCGGTCAGACGACTGGCGGGACTGTGACCAACTTGACAGAGCTGTATACGCCCGCCTGACACGCATTCGAAGTCCGCTTTGACTGACGCAAGTGGAGTCGAAGAATTGGGCGCGCAAGATGGCTGAACCTCGCGACGTTTCGACTAGAGTTGCCAGCCTTGACCTGGGGTTTCCGCCGACTCGGGGTCTTTGTATTGAGCGTCGCGCTCCTCTGCGCGCTGCCGGCAATGCCTGCCGCCCAGCCGCTGAAAGTCGCAACCCGGCCCGCAGCAAGCGGCCCCTGGCTCGATCGCCTCAACGCGTGGCGCAGCTCGACAGGCGTCGGCGCCCTTAGCGAGAACACCACCTGGAGCGCGGGCGACTACGCGCACTCGCAGTACATGGTGATGAACGACCTCGTCACCCACTACGAGACGGCCGGCACCCCGTACTACACCACGGCCGGCGACACCGCTGCGCAGGACGGCAACATCTACGTCAGCTCGACCACGGCGACGACCGATGTACAGGCGATCGATTGGTGGATGGGTGCGCCGTTCCACGCCATGGGCCTGATGGATCCCAGGCTCAGCTCGACCGGCTTCGGCTCGTTCCGCTATGTGAAATCGGGCTGGGACATGGGCGCGACGGTGGACACGATCCGCGGCAACTCGTTCTCCGGCGGCTCGTACCCGGTGTACTTTCCCGGTAACGGCACCACCGAGCCGCTGACCTCGTACAGCGGCAACGAGTTTCCCGATCCCCTGCAGGCCTGCTCCGGATACACGGTTCCGACCGGACTTCCAGTCTTCATCCAGGTCGGTGGAAACGTCAGCACCACCGCCACCGCGAGCTCGTTCACATCAGGCGGGACGTCTCTCGCGCACTGCGTGATCGACTCCGGAAACGCAAACCTCGGCAGCTATCTCAAGGAGAGGGGCGGCGTCATCCTCATCCCGCGGAATCCGCTGCAGACCGGCGCGACATACAGCGTCGGCCTCACGGTCAATGGAGTTGCCTACAGCTGGTCGTTCACCGTCGGGCAGTTCATCACCTGCAACGTGACGCTGTCGACGTCGCCTGCGTCACCGCAGGCTCCGGGCGCAAAAGTTGTGGCCACCGCGGGCGCGACAGGCTGCGCCAACCCCGAGTACCAGTTCTGGAAGCTGGGCCCGGCCACCAACGGCTGGCAGATCGTGCAGCCGTACTC